>NZ_CALNAT010000172.1 GCF_937873925.1 uncultured Proteiniphilum sp.
TGTGGAAAAACCGCTGGCCAATACCATCGAAGAGTGCGACCTGATGGTGAAAGCTACCAGGAAACACAACCGTATCGTGCAGGTAGGACAGTGGCAACGGAGCGATCCCCACTGGGACGAAGCCGCGGCATACGTACAAAGCGGGGAATTAGGACGCGTGCGAACCGTAAAAGTATGGGCCTATCAAACCAGTAAGTGGACACTGCCGGTAGTGCCTGATTCGGCGCCGCCGGCGGGAGTGGATTATGATATGTGGCTGGGACCGGCGCCAAAGCGCAATTTTAACCAGAACAGGTTCCACTACAATTTTCGCTTCTTCTGGGATTATGCCGGCGGGTTGATGGCCGACTGGGGAGTGCATCTGCTCGATTACGCCATGAAAGGGATGAACGTGGGATTACCCTCATATGTTTATGGAGCGGGAGGGAAGTACGGTTATCCGGATGATGCGATGGAGACTCCCGACACGCTGATGGTAACCTATAAATATCCCGATTTCAATATTATGTGGGATCATGCCTGCGGCATAGGCGCCGGGATGTTCGGACTTCGGGAAGGGGTTGCCTTTTTCGGTGAGAACGGTACGTTGATACTTACCCGGCAGGGTTGGGAAGTGGTTCCCGAACAAGCTATCAATAGCCGTACGTTCCCCTATTGCTATCCATGCGATGAAGAGAGGAAACCTAATACGCTTCGGATGGAAGCGGTAGAAAAAAGAACCGGTACGGGTAAAGGGCTATACCTGCATGCGGGCAATATGCTCGATTGTATGCGCTCGCGCGAACTACCCAATGCCGATATTGCCATTGGTGCCGAAGTGGCCAAACTGAGCCATATGGCCAATATATCCTGTCGCGTCGGAACCGCACTGAACTGGGATAACGATGCCGGAAAGTTCATAGGAAGCGACGAAGCCAACAGGTTAATCAAAGCCAATTACCGGGCTCCGTGGAAATTGCCGAAACTCTGATAATCTCCCGAATTATGTTGTTTCACGAAGACTACTAATGTAATTGAATAAAAAAATCGCTCCGGAAGCAGTATTACTTTCGGAGCGAAAACTTTTTGCGGGTCTTTCGATCTCTCAGAACTTATATACCCATTCGGCGAATGCGTCTATCCAACTTTTAAGGAATTTGCGGGTCTCCTCCTTCTTCAGGTGGTTCTGCTCGTCGAACAAATGCCAGGAATCCCCGATATATGCTTCCGGCTGCTGCATCGTATAAACGTCGATGAACACCATAGATTGACGGAGTGTGTGGTTAGCCAATACGCCTCCCAGTGCCCCTACGGAACTACTTGCCACTGCCCCGGGTTTACCTCCCCAATTGTTTTGCCCGTATGGCCTTGATCCTACATCAAGTGCATTTTTCAGTACTCCTGAAGTAGTTCGGTTATATTCGGGTGTGAAGAAAAGATATCCGTCGGCTTCACTGATCTTCTTGCGGAATTCGACCCACTCTGCGGGCGGGTTCTCTTCCAGGTCTTCATTGTAATGCGCCAATTGACCTATCTCTACAATTTCCAACTCCAGAGACTCCGGAGCCAATCTGATGACTTCGTTTGCCAGTTTTCTGTTGACCGATTCTTTGCGTAAGCTGCCTACCAATACAGCTATTTTCTTTTTGCTCATAATTTATAAAATTAATCGTTGACGTTGATTTTTTTAATTGATTTGCTGATTTTTAAATAGATATTTCCGGAATAGTATTAACGCTTTTCTCATGGCTTTTGTTTGATAATAATTATTGATAGGTTATTGGTAGCTGTTTACGGAATTTCAACAGGAGGAAACAATAAATTCTACTTACTGTGTGTTGTTTTTCATATGACAATATTTATTTTTAACACTAAGGTCATATGGAACTCGCGTACTATCATAATCTTGTATGATAATGATATCCTGCTCGTTTCAATATTTTATTTTCTGAATTATTTTCTGAAGCGGGCGAAAAAAAGTTTCATCAGGTCGGCGCAATCATCGGCCAGAATACCGGAAGTGACCGTTGTCCTGGGGTGAAGGAGATAAGGAGAAATCTGTGAGTAGCCTCGTTTTTCATCCGACGCTCCATATACTATGCGTGATATTTGCGCCCACCGCAGCGCACCGGCGCACATGGGGCAGGGTTCTACCGTAACATAGAGGGTGCAATCGGTCAGGTACTTTCCTCCCAGCACATTGGCTGCGGCTGTGATTGCCTGCATCTCGGCGTGGGCTGTCACATCATTCAGTGTCTCAGTCAGATTGTGTGCACGGGTAATGATGCGATCATTCACAACGACTACCGCGCCCACAGGAACCTCTCCGTTCTCGAATGCTTTGTGCGCTTCCCGCAAAGCCTGCTGCATAAAATATTGATCGTCCAGCACCAGTTTTAAATTGCTAATTATCAGTTACAAATTACCCATTAGAAGTCAGAAATCCAAATCTTGAATCTTAAATCTTGAATTTTTGAATCATCTCCTCATTTCATTCTCTTCGAACAGGGTAGGATAGTCCTGTTCCATATTTTTCAGCACATGATTGAGAACGGTTTCACGAAACCATCGGGAACGGTTGGTGATCTTATACTTTTTCAGATAGAAATGAATCAGGCTGTATTCCTCATCGCTGAGCATGAACACGGCCTTTTTTATGCGCGGCTTGATCTTACCCTGTGGTTTGTATTGCTTTGTTCTCATCAAATAACCATTGAAATTTCTGCTTCACAGAAAACGGATCTACTCAGTGTAAGCACCCCCTTTCCCTTTGCAGATGCAAAAAAACAAAATATTTTCGCCAAAAAGAAGAGTTTCCGGTGTAAATTTGTATTTTTACAAAGTTTATAAGCTATTTTGTTAAAAAAGAGATGGCCGAACACAATGAGTTGGGGAGGAAAGGTGAAGAGGCTGCGGTAGCCTATCTCAAAAAGAAAGGACACCATATTGTGGAGAGAAACTGGTCTTTTTCCGGTTATGAGATCGATATCGTGTCGGAACAGGAAGATTTTATCGTGTTTGTGGAGGTCAAGACCCGCACATCGACGGAATGGGGTGATCCGGGAGATTTTATCGGGGAGTATCGTATGCGGCGCATGGTTCGTGCTGCCAGTCATTATCTTAAAAAAAATCGTATTGATAAACCGGCCCGGTTCGACATTATCGCCATAATATGGAATGAACGGCAGTTTGAATTGGAACATATCGAAGATGCGTTTTTACCCTTTTTGTAAAACATAACTTTGGCAGGATACGGACCCCTCTTAATTTCAGGAAGCGGAGATGAAACGAGCATGTACGATAATATATACATAAGATAATGGATATGCGAGTTCCATACGGCTATAGTGTTAAAAAATTAATAGTGTTCGTATGAATATCGAGAAACTGTTTGATTATTGCCAATCCATTCAGGGGGCAGAGGTAACCACTCCGTTTGATGAGGTCACCATTGTAATGAAGGTGATGGGTAAAATGTTTGCATTGATCCCTACGGATGTAGATAGGTTCTGCATCAGCCTCAAATGCGACCCGGCGAAAGCCATCCCGCTGCGTGAAAAGTATGCATGCGTGGAAGAGGCCTATCATATGAACAAAACCTATTGGAACACCATTTATTTAGACGGGGATATGCCCGACAAGGAACTCAAGGAATGGATCGATCATTCTGTGGAGGAGGTTATAAAGAAATTGCCCAAAAAACAGCAACAACAATATTATGGAACAGTTAAGTAAAGATCGCCGGATAGTCCGGTTGGAAGAAACAGAATCGACAAACGTCTATTTAAAGCAACTTCTCAGGGAGCAGCAACTTGAAGAGGGTTCGATGGTTATTACCGATTTCCAGACCGGCGGACGGGGACAGATGGGGAATTCCTGGTTTTCTTCGAAAGGGGAAAATTTGCTATTCAGTCTGCTTATCTATCCCCAAAATGTGCGGGCCAATGAACAGTTCATTATTTCCCGTATCGCATCGCTGGCCGTCAAGAATACACTCGACCGGTTTACGGACGATATCCGCATCAAATGGCCTAATGATATCTACTGGAAAGAGCAAAAAGTTGCAGGAATGCTGATAGAGAATGATATAGAGGAAAAATACATCACGAATTCAGTGATCGGGATCGGTATCAATGTCAATCAGCAAATGTTCCCCCCCGATCTTTCCAATCCCGTTTCACTCCGGCAGATTACCGGATCAATACAAGATCGGGACTATATCCTCGATATTTTTCAAAGGGAATTTTTTCTGCTCTATCGTGATTTTCAGAAAGGCGAAATTAAAGTTATTGAAGATGAGTATATGCTCGACCTCTACCGGGTAAACGGTTATTATTGGTATGAGGATAAAAACGGCCGATTCATGGCTGAGATCGATGATGTACTCCCTTCCGGACATCTGGTATTGAAGACGATGGATACCGAGGAGGAGCGGACGTATGCATTCAAAGAGGTCGCTTTTATCAATGAACCAGAGAACTAATTTCACTTTTCACTTTTAGTTTAAAAGATATATGCAATTTAATAGGATTTTACTCAAATTAAGCGGAGAGTCGCTGATGGGCGACAAGCAGTATGGGATTGATGAAAAACGCCTGCAGGAATATGCCGAACAGATACAGGAAGCGGCGCAGACAGGCGTCCAGATAGGTATCGTGATTGGCGGGGGGAACATTTTCCGTGGCCTGAGCGGTGCTACCAAAGGGTTTGACCGGGTGAAAGGGGACCAGATGGGAATGTTGGCCACCGTGATCAATAGCCTCGCGCTGAGTTCGGCGCTCACCTCGGTCGGACAAAAGAACCGTGTTTTCACCGCAGTCCGTATGGAGCCGATAGGAGAACTTTATTCCAAATGGAAAGCTATTGAATCGTTGGAAAAAGGCGAAATCGCTATCCTTGCCGCCGGTACGGGGAACCCTTTCTTTACGACCGATACCGCATCCGCGCTCCGGGGAATTGAGATTGAGGCCGATGCCATGTTCAAAGGGACCCGGGTTGACGGGGTCTATACAGCCGATCCGGAGAGAGACCCTGCCGCCACAAAATTCCATACCATTACTTTCGATGAAGTCTACGACCGCGGATTAAAAGTAATGGATCTGACTGCCACAACCCTGTGTAAGGAGAATAACCTTCCCGTCGTGGTGTTCGATATGGACAAATACGGCAACCTGAAAAGAGTGATTGAAGGCGAAGATATCGGGACTTTGGTGCATGTTTAGTCTGCCGGTCCGACAATGCCGTATCACTCCTTCTTGTTCGTCAGGTTATCCGTCCGACGGAAATAGAGGGTAATTAAAATTTTTTCACTATTTTTGTCCAAAACTATTCCGATAGAGGTGAATAGAGGGAAAAAAGTCCCCTACGATACCTTTGAAATAATAGTTTAATCGTATGGACAATAGCCTAAAGTGATTGAAATAATGCAATAAGATCTGAAATCGACTAAATTTATTTGAAGATAGTTATGGAAACAACGACAATCAGAAAAGAAGCCGAAGAAAAGATGCAGATAACCATCGAATTCTTGGACGAAACATTTTCACGTATCCGTGCAGGCCGCGCCAACGCCCGTATTCTGGACGGCATACGGGTGCAATATTACGGTAGTCTTGTCCCGCTGTCGAATGTAGCAACGGTTACCACTCCCGATGCGAAGACCATCATAGTCCAGCCTTGGGAAAAAGCGATGTTGAAAGTAGTGGAAAAAGCTATTCAGGACTCCGACGTGGGTATCACACCCGAAAATAACGGAGAGGTGATCCGTTTAGGCATACCGCCGCTTACGGAAGAACGCCGTAGACAACTGGTGAAACAGACCAAACAGGAATCAGAAGAGGCGAAGATCAGCATCCGTAATGCACGCCGTGAAGGGATCGACGAAGTGAAAAAAGCAGTCAAAGAAGGTTTGGCGGAAGATATGGGGAAAGACGGCGAGAACGAACTACAGAAACTTCACGACAAATATATCAGGAAAGTGGATGAGATGTTCGCCGAAAAGGAGAAAGAGATACTTACCGTTTGATGGCAAAAGGCGGAGAGGAAAGCGGTAAGAGGGGGTTGCAGGGGCTGGTTGTCAGGAATACCGGGAACTCTTATCTGGTACGCGATGATGACGGTAACGATATCATTGGGATAGCAAAAGGGAATCTGAGGCTCAAAGGGATCCGGAGCACAAGTCCCATTGTGGTGGGCGACAGGGTCTTTATGGATCGGAACCCCGACGGCACCGCTTTTATCACTGATATTGCGGAACGGAAGAATTACATCGTCCGCAAAGCTTCCAACCTCTCTAAATACTCACATATCCTGGCTGCCAATATCGACCTGGCATTTCTTTGCATCACCGTGAGTCATCCCGAGACCACAACAGTGTTCATCGACCGGTTCCTGGTCACTGCCGAAGCCTATTCAGTTCCGGTATACCTCATTTTTAACAAGATCGATCTCTATGATGAAGAGGAGCATGGATACCTGGATGCATTGATACACCTCTATTCCACGATCGGTTACCGGTGTTTGAAAACTTCGATAGTGACGAGTGAAGGAAAAGACCAATTAGAGGCGCTTGCCGAAGGAAAAACAGTCCTGCTGGCAGGGCATTCGGGAGTAGGGAAATCGAGTATCGTCAATCTTTTGGTGGGAGATGAGGCGCAAAAGGTGAGTGAGATATCCGGTTATCATCACAAAGGGATGCATACCACCACTTTTTCGGAAATGATCGAATTGAAGAACGGCGGATTCCTGATCGACACCCCAGGCATCAAGGGGTTCGGTACCATCGACATGAGCCGGGCTGAGGTGTCCCACTATTTCCCTGAGATATTCACGGTTTCGAAAAATTGCAAATACAACAACTGCCTGCATCTCAACGAACCCGGCTGTGCTGTGGTGGAGGCGGTGGCAAATCACCATATCAGTGAAAGCCGCTACCATTCATACCTGAATATACTGGAAGACATTGAAGAAGGAAAATACCGGTTATGAATATACAACTGAACAGTACACTGCTTCTGATCATCGAGACACTCTACCTGCTCACTGTGGCAAGTATCGTAGTGGTGGTGATTTCGGAAAACCGGAATCCCATCAAAACAGTGGCATGGGTACTGGCGGTGGTTTTCCTTCCTTTTATCGGTATTATCTGGTATGCCTTCTTCGGACAGGACGCCACCAAAAAACAAGTGATCTCCAGACGGATGTACAGTAAACTGAAGAAGCGCCCGCTCGACGGGATGGAGACCGTGGTAGAACACACTTTCCCCGAAGGGCATACTAACCTTATCCGTCTGCTGCAAAATCTGGATTATACTCCTTTACTGGGAGGAAATGATGTGAAGCTGTTCACCTGTGGGGAGGATAAATTTGAAAATCTCTTTGCCGATATCGAGAAGGCGGAAAAACATATCCATATAGAGTATTATGTGCTGCTCGACGACGAACTGGGTCTCAAATTCCAGCAGGCGCTTATCCGCAAGGCAAAAGAAGGACTGGAGATACGTATCATTTACGACAGTTTCGGGTCGCGGAAAGCAAAGAGAAAATTCTTTGAGGATTTCCGGAAAGCGGGAATCGAAACCGAACCTTTTTTAAAGTTGAGCCTCTCGGCACTAACTTCGAGGCTCAATTACCGGACACACCGTAAGATAGTGGTCATCGACGGGCGGATAGGCTATGTGGGCGGAATGAATGTTGCCGACCGTTATCTGAAAGGTTTTGACTGGGGATGCTGGCGCGATACCCATGCCCGGATCGAGGGTAAGGGAGTGCAGGGATTGCAGTCGGTCTTTCTGATCGATTGGTATTTCGTATCGCAGACGCTGATCACGTCACGCGACTATTTTCCTGTGCTGGAAAATTATGGGGAATGTCCCATGCAGATAGTGAACAGCGGCCCTTTAAGTGTATATAACGAGATCTCTTACGGGATTATGCAGGCCATTTATGATGCCCGCAAATCTATCTTTATCCAGACTCCCTATTTCCTGCCTCCTGATGCGATGATCGACGCACTACAGGCGGCTGCCACCAGAGGCGTCGATGTGAGGGTCATGATGTCCAAACGATCCGATATGATGCTGGAAAGCGGAGTGAAAGTATATATGTACCACAAAGGATTTCTGCATTCCAAGATGATGGTGTTCGACGGTTCGCTTACTTTGGTCGGGTCTGCCAATTTCGATTCACGTAGTTTCGAGCAGAATTTTGAAGTGGAAGCATTTATTTATGATAAAAAACTGGGAATGCAGGCCGGCGATATCTTTGTCGAAGATCAGCGCTTTTCAGAGACGGTTTCTATGAGGGAATGGTCTAATCGCCCTGTATTGAAGCGCTTTATAGAATCGTTTATGCGGCTTTTCGCCCCCCTGTTGTAACGTGTGTTGCTGTGGAGACGGAACTATTTCGATAAGGACTTGAAATAGGGCAATAAAACTTGAAAAAGTATAAATTGTATGGAACGAATTTTTATTGTAGGTTATATGGGCTCCGGCAAAACTACCATAGGAAAACGACTGGCCAGGTCGTTTTCACTCTCTTTTGTCGATCTGGATGCCTATATCGAGAATAAATATCGTAAAACGGTTCCCGTTCTCTTTGCGGAGAAAGGGGAGGAGGGTTTTCGGAAAATAGAGAGCCAGGTTCTCAGAGAAGTGGCCGAATTTGAAAATATAGTGATTTCTACAGGTGGGGGGACTCCCTGTTTTTTCGACAATATGGAGGTGATGAACCGTGCCGGCGTTACCATTTACCTTGAAGCCCATCCCGAAGAACTTGCTGACCGTCTTCTGGCGTCAAAAACCGTCCGGCCGCTCATTGCCGGGAAGCCGAAGGAGGAACTTATTCCCTTTATTACGGAACATTTAGCCCGCAGGGAGTGTTATTACAATAAAGCGCAGATCGTTTACCATATAGACCGCATGATCACGAAAGAGGAAATTCATTTAACGGTGCGCGGTATCAAGGAACAATTAAAAAACAGAAGGACTCAATGATATACGATTCCCAAAAAAGCACCTCGTTTGTCGTGCGCGAACTACTGCAAAAAGTCGAAAAGCAGAGACCGTCCGTGGTGATTGGGGTTCCCCGGGAAAATCAGAAACTTGAGAAACGGCTGCCGCTGACTCCCGAGACCGTGTCGTTGCTGGTAGAATCAGGTTACAGAGTGCTGGTTGAAGCGGGGGCAGGACTTACCATTAACTACACCGACAGTTACTACGCCGAATCGGGAGCCGAAATCGCCGACAGTGCCGAAGAGATTTTCCGGGCCGACCTGATCCTGAAAATATTACCTCCCACCCTGGAAGAGGTCACTATGATGCGGCCGCGGGCTTCCGTTTTTTCGTTTCTCCATATTCATCAATTGTCCGTTCCTCTGCTGGAATTGATGTCCGGGAAAAAGATCAACGCGCTGGCATATGAGCTTTTTTACGATAATACGGGTATATCCCCGTTTGTGACATCCATATCCGAGATCGAAGGTACTTATTCCATTGCCCTGGCGGCAGAACTGTTGAGCAATGCCCACGGTGGTAAAGGCATCTTGCTGGGAGGCATCCCCGGCGTATCACCTACCGAGGTAGTGGTTATCGGGGCGGGAGTAGCGGGGACCATGGCCGCGCGTACGGCGTTGGCGCTGGGAGCGTCGGTGAAGGTATTCGACAACGATATCAACAAGTTGCGCACTATCCGCCATGAACTGGGCCGGCCGGTGTTCACCTCCACGTTCCAACCCAATGTGCTCAGGAATGTGTTCCGTTCTGCCGATGTGGTGATCGGCGCCATGCAATATATCAACAAAACCCACTTTTACCGCATTTCCAATGACCTGATCAGGGAGATGAAACAAGGAGCCGTTATCATCGATGCGCGGATGGCGCAGGGAGGATGTTTCGAAACTACCATGGAAGCCTGCCTGCCCGGCCATCCGACAGTTTTTGAGAAATTCGGCGTATTACACTTCTGTGAGATGAGCCTCAGTTCGCGTGTAGCACGCACTGCTTCCATCGCCTTAAGCAATATTTTTATTTCGATGTTCTCCGCCATGGCCGATTGTGGGGGTACCGAGCATTTTGCCCGGTTCGACCGCGGCTTTGCTTCCGGTTTTTACATGTATGCCGGAAAGATGGTCAACCGGTATGTAGCCAATCATTTCAATTTACCCGTAACCGATATCGGCCTGTTTTTGCCTGGGTATTGACACAAATAAAAACGAAATGGCACTATTATAGTGCAAAAATACGAAAATATTGCACTGTGTGAGTGCAAATGTATTATATTGATATGATGAAACGATTCCTTAGCTATATGTTATTCCCTGTTATTATGTTTATGTTTGTCAATTGCAATAAACAAAATAAAGAATCAAAAAATACTAAAGAAGAGATAATAAGGATATCTTCAGGTAACTTTCAAAAGTTAATGAGTTCCTTTAAAAAGGAAAATTCTGATAACGTTCGTGCTTCCGATTATCCGGAATACTATGCTGGGGCATTTAGGGATTCTACAGGTAGGCTCGTTATTAATATTATAGGCGACTCATTAACGGCAAAAAGAGATATTATCGAGAGAATTGGTAATGAACATTTTCTCTTGCAGGAAAAAAAATATTCATATACCGAATTAAGTCAAATAATGGATACAATTAATAGGTTTATGCTCAATAGCACGAATAAGAAAATAGTCGATGAGATAGAAATTCATGTAATTTCTTTGTTAGATAGAGAGAATAAAATAGTTGTCAGACTTGGTAATCTCAATGCTGAAAGCATAACCGCATTTAAAGAAAAAGTATATTATTCACCTGCAATACACTTTGCACAATCCCCTGGAAGACCAAAACTTCATTGAGGTAGTATCCCACGTTTCAATAGGTTCTTATTAGACTCTAATGGTAGTTCCTGCCACTGATTTTCCCTTCCTTGCCCAGACCATTAAGACCCCCATTCCCTTTATTTTCAGGCAAAAATAGAATTGAAATTTACGACATTTTTGGGGTGGGTTCGGAAGACAGCCTTTTCTGCAGGATCAGGTACCAGGTAAACAGGATGATCCCTTTGAATATGGAGGTGACGGACAGGGCCCACCATACTCCGGTCACCCCCATCCGGGTGCCCAGTATCAGGGCGATAGGGATCCGTAACGTGTTGAAGACAATACTGATGATGGCGGGGGGAGTAGTTCTGCCCAAACCGTTGAACATACCTTGTGTAGTGATCTCCAGCATCATAAAGACCTGAGAGATCCCTATGATCAATAAATACTCACCCCCGGCCTCGTAGGCTGCTTTTTCGGGTACGAAAACAGAAAAGATCCCTTCTCCGTATAGCACAAATGCCAGTGTTACCGTGATCCCCAATGCTCCCATCATCATCAAAGTGTAACGGAAAGACCTGTTGGCGCGGTTTATCTTGTGGGCGGCAAAGTTCTGCGCCACAAAACTCCCCAGTGCGGTGGAAAATCCGGTGGAGGTATTCCATGTGATTCCTTCAATCTGTCCGCCGGTAGTCTGGCTGGTGATACCCAGATGTCCCCCGTACAGCGATGCTATGCGGGCCAGGTTCATATTGATGAATGCGAAATAGGTATTCATGGCGGCAACTGGCAGTCCTAATTTCAGGATATTCAGGGTATACCTTCTACGTGGGCGGATCAGAAATGGGAATTTCCCCAACAATCCGTTCTTCCCTTTCAGGTGCCGTACAAACAGCAGAAGCACCACCCCCTGGGACAGGATGGTAGCCAGCGCCGCACCTTTTACTCCCATGACCGGGAAAGGACCTGCCCCGAAGATCAGCAGCGGATCCAGTACAATATTTAAAACAAGGCCGGTAGCGTTGAAATAAAAAGGAATGTCACTCCGTCCGGAACCGATGTAGATGCCGGAAAAATTGAGAATCAGGAACATAATAGGGATCCCTAAGGAGATGATCCGCAGGTATCCGGTCGCTTCCATCGCAATCTCCTGTTCCAGTTTGTAAAAAGATATATAGGGGTGGGGGAAAAGAAGGAAAAATAAGCCGAAAACAAGCCCCAACAGTATGGCGATAGTGGTGGTATGGGAAGCATAGAGCGACGCCTGGTCTAATCGCCGGGCGCCGATGGATTGCCCGATGGAGATTTCGGCGGCTACCTTGGAAATAAGCGCCACCGAATTCATCATCCACATGAGCATCCCGACGGCACCTACTGCCGCGACCGATTGGCTGCCCAATCGCCCTATCCAGATGATGTCCACCAGATTGTAGGCCATCTGGATAAAGCTGATCGCCATCAATGGAAGGGCCAACGTGAGCAATTGCCGGAAAATACCTCCCCGGGTAAGATCGCGCACTGCAGATGTTTGTAAAGGATGAGATTCCACCGGCAACCCTCTTTATTAAAAAAGGAAGTAACCTTTGACGTTACTCCCTTTGATTCTCTTTTTTTAGATAAGAGGAAGAGGAGACTTCCGGTGGT
>NZ_CALNAT010000173.1 GCF_937873925.1 uncultured Proteiniphilum sp.
GTTCTTCTTTCCCTTCCCCGTCTTTTCATCATCAGACGCGGGTTGTCGCAATCCGGCTTTCTCTTCTTTGCCGGCAAGCAACATGAATTCGTCCAACCTGTCCTTGTTCTTGTTATAGATATCAATAAATTCATCCAGAACTTCCTCCGATATTTCCCGGCACAAGGTAAAATACCTTTCTTCATGAAAGGAGATGCAGTACATTACTTTACCATCTTTCTCTTTTATATTATCAATGTTCGCAACTGTGGGCGAAAAACCCGGGATAATAACATTAAATTTGTCACCAATTTTATATTTCATAAAGATGGATTGTGTTTAAAATTGTGTTATTGTACTTTTCGTAAAACCATTATTATAATAAACGTTTTTCCATCCCGAATGTTTCCTTGACCTTTGGTTAAGTGAACACGTCTTATTTCGGCCGTCATCTTAAATTTTGTTTAAAGAATACATCCAATTTATCAAACGGAATTATATCTATTTTATCGTATAAATCCAGGTGAACTGCGTCAGGGATAACATAAGGATTAGTATGGAAACGGGATAAACTTCTATCAGACAAGCTAAAATTGGCACGTTGACCATAGCGTCTTTAGCACTATTCGCCTCAAGTTTCGGGCATTTAGTAGCGTTGTTTATAGGAATGAATAAATGGTGCTAACTCTTTACTAGGTTTTTTTTTATACTTCATATGCTCTGAAGTGACGTTTAAATTGTATAACGTGTATTTATGCAATCAATATCTCGCGGACCTTCCCCTGTCAATATTGTTTGCGAAAGTTGTTTGATTCCGGATAAAATGGTGATAACTGGTGTGCCACACAAGTATAAGGGAAACGGTAATGTTGGAAGTAGTGAAAATATATTTATACACATCAACTTCTGAAAATTGTTTTGGGGTAAATTAACTGACATACTTCTATCGGACAGCAAGTATATTCCTGTTACCGCTTTAAAACATTTATTTTCAACTAACAACAATTTGTAAGCCATAATCGTAATCTGTCTAAAGTCGAGTTAAAAATCATTTTTTGAAGTTTTTATATCATTTTAATTAGTTTGTCTTAATCAATCTTCTTTAATTTTGCTTTTAACATATTTTTTTCATATGCACATCTGTGCACGTACACAAAACATCTAATTCTAAGTCAACTTCTGACCCAAGCTCTTGGAAAAGTGATTTTATAGATTTGTTACGTGTTTAAGATTTGTATCTGTTTTGGACAGAAAAAACTTTTTAGGAAGGACCAAATCTCAATCTAAAATAAAATACAATGAAATGAAAAGAAAAGTTTTAAATCTAATGAAAGTAACCCTGTTTGTGCTGATGTGGATGGGTTACTTATGTGTATCAGCCCAAGATATTGCCGTGAAAGGCACTGTCACTGATACAAATGGAGAATCATTGATCGGAGTAACGATACAGGTTCAGGGAACTACAATTGGAACCATCACCGATATTGATGGAAGGTTCGTGCTACAGAATATACCTTCCAACAGTATTTTAGAGGTATCTTATGTGGGAATGCTTTCACGGACGATTGCGTTAGAAGGTAAAACTACGATTGATATCGTTTTGCAAGAAGATACGGAAATATTGGACGAAATTATTGTTATTGGTTACGGTACTGCTAAAAGGAAGGATTTTACGGGTTCTGTATCTTCCGTGAAGTTGGAGAACTCGCCCGTCGCACTTACATCAAACCTGAATGCATTGGAAGCAATAAAAGGAAATGTTTCCGGTCTGGATATAGGGGCCACAAATTCAGCAGGAGGACAACCAAGCATGCAGATGCGCGGACAGAAATCTATTTCAGGATCAAACGACCCGTTGATCGTGCTTGATGGGGTTATCTTCATGGGAAATATAAATGACATTAATCCTAATGACATTGCCTCTTTTGACATTCTAAAAGATGCGACATCTGCCGCAGCCTACGGTTCCCGTTCAGCCAACGGGGTAATCATTATTACCACGAAAAAAGGAAGGTCGGCAAAGCCCGTAATAACCTTCAACGCTTCAGGAAGCCTTCAAAGCTGGATGAACCGTCCTAAGCTGATGAACGGCGAACAATGGTTGGAATCCGTTATGGCCCGGAACAACAGTACCGATTTAACGTGGTTAAAACCCCAGGAAGCGGCGAACAGGGAGGCAAGGAAGGAAATAAACTGGCTGGATGCGTCTACCCGTACCGGATGGATACAAGACTATCAGCTCTCGGTATCTGGGTCCGGAGAAAAAATGAACTATTACCTATCCGGTTCTTATGCAAATAATCAAGGTGTGGTCATTGGAGATGATTACCATCGTGTATCCGTTTTAGGTAAAATCAATACGGACATTACGAGTTGGCTGGAGCTCGGTGCTGATGCGGCGTATACAAAATCCGATTATTCTGGGGTAGGCGCAGCCCTAAACCAGGCGTTTGTCATGTCACCTTATGGGGTCATGTACCGGGATGAAGAGAATAAGTTACTGGAAAAATTTCCTTACACGCAATCCGGCCAGAATCCTTTATGGGGGGTAACCAATGGTTCACGCGATAATACCGACTTACGTGATAATTTTCGTTTGAATGCTTATGCTGTCGTAAAAATGCCATGGCTGCCCGGCTTTAGTTACCGTTTTAATTACGCGGGTAATGTAGCAAAAGAACACCGTACGAATTTTTATTACGAGTCACATTATGTAAAGGAAGGGGCTTATGATGATGCGACCCGCTATTCTCCGGCAGCCTATCAGAACTTGCTGTCGAACGCGAACGGTAACATTGATAACAGGAGCATATCGAGCTGGGTTATCGATAATATTTTAAATTATACCGCTACGTTTGACAAACACTCTATCGACCTGACTGCCGTGGCAACGCGCGACCGCAGGGACTACAAGCGAGAAAACACTACAGGAAATGATTTTGCAGCTAATGGGAATACCACTTTAGGCGTTAACGGCCTGCATAAAGCGACTGTCCAGAAAATCTTACTTGAAGGAGACAGAAGGGCTAATATCGGTTATCTAGGTAGAGCATCCTATTCGTATGATGAAAAATATTACCTCACCGGTTCATATCGTCGTGACGGTGCTTCGGTTTTTGGGGTTAATCAAAAATGGGGTGATTTCATGGCTTTTGGATCCGCATGGCGGATTACCAATGAATCATTCATGAAAAACGTAAATATCCTTGATGATTTGAAATTAAAGCTTTCTTGGGGTAAAAACGGGAATCAGGGATTAAGCCCATACGGCACGTTATCTACAATCCGAAATGGAGCCGAAGGCGGTGCCCGGTATCAATTTGGAAACAGCAGCAATATCCTTTACGGCATGGTTCCGGGGGCATTGGGAAATGCCGATCTGGGTTGGGAATCCACGGAATCATGGAATACGGGATTCGAATCAGTATGGTTAAATAACCGCATATTTTTTGATGTGGATGTATACTTTTCGAAAACGACCGATCAGATATTCGAACGAAATATCCCTGTCATGACTGGATTTAAAACGATCAAATCATCGTTAGGACAGATAAATAACCGGGGAATTGAGATGACCTTGCGAACCGTGAATATCGCCAAACACGATTTTACATGGACGACGGGCATCACGTTCTGGTTAAACCGGAATAAACTGGCCCATCTGTATGGTGAAGATCTGGATGGAGACGGGAAAGAAGATGATGATATATCCAACAGCCGATTTATCGGAAAACCGTTGGGAGCCATCTACGGATATGTGCAGGATGGGATCGTTCAGGAATCGGATACGGAATATATGCAGAAGAACGGAGTATCGGCCGGAGTGCCTAAATATAGAGATTTAGATGGTGATGGAGTTATTACCGCGGAAGATAGGGACATTCTGGGATATACGACCCCCAACTTCAAATTAAATATGAGCAACACGCTTACCTATAAAAATATCGATCTGTATATGATGCTCACCGGAACATTTGGTGGTGGAGGATATTACTTTAAAGAGAATAGAGAAGCTTTTATGACAAACGGTTCAGGATTGTTTAATTCAAATAGTATCTATATCCCCTGGTGGACACCTGAAAATAAAAGCAACAAATACCCATCTGCCGTATTTGCCGGAGATGGAGGACGCTTCCGAGGATTACAGAACAGGGGATTTGTCCGGTTGCAGGATGTAACACTGTCATATTCATTCGGGGAACCATGGGTTAAAAATCTGAACATTCAGAACTTGAAAGTATTCCTGACTGCCAAAAATCTCTTCACAATTACAGATTGGGAAGGAGATGATCCGGAAGTTGGCTCTGCCGTAAGGGAAAACACTTATCCTGTATTGACCTCATTCTCTTTAGGTGCTAATATTAGTTTTTAATCAAAAAAGAAGATAAAAGTATGAAAAACAAAAAAATAAATAATCAATTCGTCTTGCTCTTATCGTTGTTGTTATTAGCCGGATGTAACGATGCTGATTTTTTAACAGAGAAGCCCGAAACATTCTATACCGTTGACAACGCTTTTTCCACATCGGAGCAAGTCGATCAGGTAGTGATCGGGTGTTACGCACATATCAGAAACATGTTTGCAATGGGTGAAGAAAACAATACGTTTTTTGTTTTTAGTGGTAACGGAACAGATATGTATGATGTGGCTACCATCAGAAGGGGAAATCGTTTTAATGATTATGGAATCATAACTCCAAGCAGTAATGAATTTAACAATAATTATTCACACTGGTACCAGTTAATTGCCAAAGCAAACTTAGCCTTGTACGCTGCGAATTTACCCAATATTGAATGGGGTTCGGAAGAAGAAAAGGCATATACTATGGCCCAAGCACGTTTCTTCCGTGCATTTTGTTATCGTAATTTAGGTGAATTATATGGAGGTGTACCCATTGTTACGGAAGTTACAACAACCCCTCGTTATGACTTTGAAAGAACCAGCCGCGAGCAGACATATCAGTTTGCTATAGATGAGATGGAGGCTATCTTAAATGATCTGCCGGTGACTACTCCTATCGCAGGACGTTTGGTAAAAGGTGCGGCTCAACATAATCTATGTCAGCTTTATTTAAATAAAGGTATCGCCCTGGAAGAGGCTGGACAGTCAGGAGAAGCAAAGATTGCTTATGAAAAGGCAATTAGCTATGGCAATGAGGTTATAGATGGTCCGGTGTACTCTTTAATGACAGAACGGTTTGGCACGCGTAAGGATGAAAATCCTGATTTTTATTTTGCAAACTCTGAAGCCAAGCAAACTGCAGATCGCTTGTATTCAGCTGCAGGTTATCCCATAAAAGGAAATGTCTATTGGGATCTTTTTCAGAAAGGGAACCAGGATTACCAGTCAGGGAATAAAGAGGCTATCTGGGTAGCCCAGATCGATTACGAAGCATTTAAGGCAGAAGATGGCATGTCAAAACTACCGTATTCACGGGTCTATGGGCCTGTTTTCCGTGATCCGATGTCAACTCATTTAACCGGGACGCTGGAAGATGTAGGTGGACGAGGGATCGTGCAGATGATGCCGACAATATATACCCGTGATATCATATATGAAGGGAAATGGGGGGAAGATATGCGAAATTCGGAAGCGGTCTTCCGCAGAACGTTCTTA
>NZ_CALNAT010000174.1 GCF_937873925.1 uncultured Proteiniphilum sp.
GCTGCCCAAACTCAAGTGAGAGGGACAGTGGTGGATGAAGCAGGTGAACCCGTTATCGGTGCAACCATTCAAGTAAAAGGAACTTCGCAAGGGACAGTGACTGACTTTAATGGCATTTTCAATTTATCGGCACCGACAGGTGGAACGCTAGTTGTTTCGTATGTGGGATACGCAACTCAGGAAATACCTGTAAGTGGAAATGTACGAGTGGTTTTAGTTACAGACACTGAGTTATTGGAAGAACTAGTTGTAACAGGTTACGGTGTGACTACGAAGAGATCCTTTACGGGAGCAGCTACAACTATAAGTAGTGAAAAAATTGCTAATAAGTTTGAAGCAAACCCAATCAATGCATTACAAGGGAATGTTCCCGGTGTCCAAATGAGTATCGGATCAGGACAACCTGGAGCACCTACTACCGTATTCATTCGTGGACGAAACTCGTTAAATTCTGGCACACAGCCTTTATATGTTGTTGATGGCGTAGCTATTGAATCAGGGAACGTGGGCATGCGCGAAAGCGAAGGACAAACACTTACTCCATTGTCTACATTAAATTCAGAAGATATTGAATCTGTTACTGTATTGAAAGATGCTACCGCCACATCTATTTATGGAGCCCGAGCAGCTAATGGAGTAATCGTGATTACAACTAAACGAGGCAAAGCAGGTTTGTCGGTGAATTTCACAGCCAAAATGGGACGAGAAATGTTACCAAACATTCCAAAATCATACCGTATGGTAGACAGTGAAAAATACTATGAAATGTCTATTGAAGCAGCTTTAAATGGACACAATTACGGACAAACAGTAGGAGGCGTGGGTTATTTCGATCTTTATAATGACGCATATGAATTAGGATTACCATACACTACAGAAGGTGCTAGAGATTTCTTAGGTTGGTATTCTGAATTAGATGTAAGTCCTGATAATAAGGCTAACACCGATTGGTTAAAAGAGGTAACGCGCAATGGTTTTATACAAAACTATACTCTGGATTTACAAGGAGGAGGTGTAACAGAAACTGCTCCTAAATATTATATGTCATTAGATTACATGGGAAATGATGCTATCATAAGGGGTAAAGACTTAAAACGCTATTCCATGCGCTTTAATTTTGATCAGGCTCCGTCGAAAATAGTAAAGTTTGGATTTAATACTAACTTATCTTACACTATTACCAACATGGGTGCAGGAGGTGGATATTTCTCCGATCCCATTACCCAAGCATATATGCAAGCCCCTAATTCTCCTGTTCACAATGAAGATGGTTCATATAATTTTGGCACTATAAACGGCTATAACCCAGTAGCACAAAGAAGTGATTTAGGAGATAAAAGCACTGCAAAACAATACCGGGCATTGTTTTCTCCTTATTTGCAAATTAACTTTACAGATAATTTATTCTTCTTAACCCGCAATAGTGTTGATGCTTATATTTTAGATGAATTCGGATATTGGTCTTTTATGCAACCTCAAGGAAAGGATATGAGGGGAATGGGAGAGAATGGATATACCGCAAACATACTCTTAACGTCAACCAACACGTTAAATTATATCAAGACATTCAATGACGTACACAGTTTGAATCTTTTAGTAGGCCAAGAAGGACAACAGACAAATCTAAAAAAGACCTATTTAGATGCTTCTAATTATGCGGTCGATTATTTAAATGAAGTAACACTGGCTTCTGTACCTGGAAGTGCTTCAACAGAAAGAATGGATTTAAAACTACTGTCTTTCTTTTCACGTGGAGAATACAGTTACGATAATAAATATTATTTATCGGGCAGTCTACGTTACGATGCATCTTCCCGTTTTGGTAAAAATAATCGCTGGGCACCTTTCGCTTCTGTAGGAGCAAAATATCGTCTTTCTGCCGAAAGTTTCATGGAATCCGCTTCTGATTGGCTTTCTGATTTGACCATTAGATCAAGTTACGGGACATCTGGAAATCAACAAGTAGGAAATGCAGATATAGCGAATGGATGGTATGCTGCTCGTGATTTATATGCTTTCGGTTATAACTATAATAATTTGCCTGGTAGTGGACATGTTCAATTTGGTAATGACGACTTAAAGTGGGAGCAAACTGCTAAATTTAATGTAGGACTAGATTTTACTCTTTTTAATCGATTCGTATTATCAGCAGATATTTATGACCATAAGACCAAAGACATGGTATTTGCCGTTCCCGTATCACGGACGACGGGTTTGTCAAGTTATTACAGAAATATTGGAGAATTATCCAATAAAGGATTTGAAATTACTCTTGATGCAGCAATTATCCGTAATAAAGATTTACAATGGAATGTATCATTAAATGGTGGAAAAAACATCAATAAAATTATAAAATTAAGTACAGACAACCCCATTGAAGGTACTTATACCATCATTGAACCGGGACGTGATATTTACACTTTCAAAATGAAAGAATGGGCTGGAGTTGATCCTGAGACTGGTAGGGGGACCTGGTATAAAAATGAAGAAGGAGATGAAAAAACATTCAGTTACGGGGAAGCAAAAAAACGTTATTTAGGGAAAGCAAGTCCAGATTTCCAAGGAGGATTAAACAGTACAGTAAGGTATAAAGGATTCGATTTTGCATTCCAATTAAATTATTCTATCGGAGGCAAAATATACGGAAATAACCTCCGTTATGATGAACAATACGGAAATTCTTATGGAAATAATTTCTCTTCATATGTATACGATAATAGATGGAAAAAACCGGGAGATATAGCCAAAGTACCTATGTTGTATTTCGGGACACAGGCTACTTGGCACAGCCATTCTTCCCGTTTCTTAATGGATGCAAGCTACTTAAAACTCCGTTCAGTTTCTTTAGGATACACACTACCTCAAAGTGTAATAAAGAATATAGGGATGAAAAATCTTAGGCTGTTTGTAAATGCTGACAACTTATACACATTCAGTGCAAAAGATTATCGTGGATTTGATCCTTCAGGAATTGGAGCCAACGGAGTACAATGGTGGAACTATCCCGTACCCCGCAACGTTTTATTTGGTGCAACTATAGGTTTTTAATTATTAACAAAGAATAGATTATGAAAAGAATAATAAAATTATATACAGCAGTTATATTGGTGGCGATAGGTTTCCAGTATTGCAGCCTTGATACAAGTCTTTATCAACACATACCAACTGAGGATGCTTACAAAGGCATCCAAGATGTACAAAATGGTTTAAACGGAGCCTATCAGCGTTTTGGATACTACACTTTTTATGGGAGAAATGTACCGGCTACAAGTGATATGATTTCAGACATTTCAGTTGCCAATGCTTCCTCAGGACATTTTGTTTCAATCAGTCAATGGACATTTAATGAATACGACAGCTATGTTTTGGATATGTGGTCAGCAGGATATAATCTTATTGATCGTTGCGTAAGAGGTATAAACGGTGGAACAGCTTTAATAGGAGGCGCACAAGAACACAACTTTACAACTGCACAAGTAAATCAACTCCATGGTTACGTTTCACAATTTCACTCATTACGGGCAATGGCAAATTTAATGCTTGTGAACCTTTACGGCTTACCCTATCAAGCAGGATCTGAAAATGATCAAAAAGGAATTGTATTAATAACCACGCAACCGATTAAAGAGTTTGAGCAAGTAAAAAGATCTACAGTGGGGGAAACCTATACGCAGATTTTAGCAGATATTACCAAAGCAAAGGAGCATATGGCTAAATTATCGGCCAAAGAAAAAAATGCTATAAATCAGTATTACTTCAACGAAGCAGCTATATATGCGTTAGAAGCACGTACTAAATTATATATGCAAGACTATGATGGAGCTAAAGTTGCTGCTCAAACAGCCTTAGATTTACGAAAATCTACAGACGAAACGTTTGAAAGCTATGTGGCTATGTGGAAGTCTACGGCTATCACAAAAGAAGATATCTTTACTATTGTGAAGTCAGATAATGACAATCTTTCTGCTAATGCATTAAATACTCTTTATGGATCTTACAAAGCTACAATTTCCACTTTTGCCAGAGGTAAACTAGCATCCAATGATATTCGAAAGGGATTAATCAGTGGAACTCACCCAATGAAGTTTGATGGAACAGCCACGGCACAGGCTGTAAGTAATATCCCTGTGTTCCGTAAATCAGAAATGTACTTGATTATAGCTGAATCTAATCTAAAAGGATCAACTGTGGATATTTCTGCAGCGCAAAACGCATTGTTCTACACCGCAAAAAGAGACAAGGATATAACATCTGAATCTGAACTCCCCTCTTCAAAAGAAGAACTGATACAATTTGTATCTGACGAACGTGTTCGTGAATTCTTTCAAGAAGGCCATCGCTATTTCGACTTACGTAGAACTGGCGAAAAAACAACGATAGCAGGAGTTGCAAACTATCAAATGTCCAAGTTCGTTTTCCCGATACCGGATGAAGAGGTTCAAGCTGGTTTTGGGGTAGAACAAAATACTGGATGGAATGATTTAAAGCCAAAAAAATAACATAAAATAATAAATGACTACTTCTAAATAGCCGTTACAGGTTTTTACAAAATTAGTTCTTTTATTCCTAAGAGGGTGTATCACAACGTGATATCACC
>NZ_CALNAT010000175.1 GCF_937873925.1 uncultured Proteiniphilum sp.
AACGAGGCAAGTGAACACAAGACAAAACCCATAAAAGAGGCTATCCAGTTCGATACGTTCGAAAAACTGGATATCCGTGTGGGAACAGTGCTGGAATGCGAAAAAGTACCCAAAACCGATAAATTGCTCCGCTTCCTTCTCGACGACGGCCTGAAGAAACGGACTATCCTCTCCGGTATTGCCGCTTATTACCCGGATCCCGAAGAACTGATCGGCAGGCAGGTATGCTTTATTGCCAATCTCGAACCGAGAAAAATGAGGGGTTTGCTCTCCGAAGGAATGATCCTCTCGGCCGAAAATGCCGACGGGTGTCTCACTCTGGTCTCTCCTTCGAAAGAAGTGCTGCCGGGAAGCCAGGTCGTTTAATCAAGCAACGAAGACTTGCCCTTAAAGAAGGGAAGAAAGCAAATGAATAGGTAAAAGAAAAATTTGGTTATTTTTAACATAGTTAAAGGTAACCTTTTTTCTTTTTTTCCATCTTGAGAATAGAGACATGGTTCTCATCACGTAATAAGGGACAAATAAGTTCCGGCTATTATGTAAAATGATGAATTTAATAAATCCTAAAAACTACTTTTATGAAGAAACAAGCTATTCTCGCTATCGCGTTGCTAGTCAGCTTTACTGCTTTTTCCCAAAAGACACATCAGGTGATGGGATGGAAAATATCAAAAGATATTCCACAAAACGAAGTGAAATTAAACCTGCTAAACACCATTTTCTATTCTTTTTCCGAGATTACTTATGAGCGTATCTTAAGTGCTGATTTCAGTGTGGGAGGATCGTTAGGTGTGGCATTAGAACCGGGTACATATCCTGTGGACTTTGCAGTGACTCCTTACGCCCGTTGGTTCTTCGGAGGAAATGCGAAGAATCTGCAAAAATATGGTGCCGGCTTTTTTATTGAAGCAAATGGGGCTATAGTATCGACAAATGAAAATAGCTATGATATGAAATCCGAGCTGCTGGCCGGACTGGGACTGGCCATAGGATGGAAATACCTCTCACTAAACAACTGGGTGGGAGAACTTTATTTGGGTGCCGGACGGTATTCTGACTCAGACTATGTTGGGTATCCCCGGCTTGGCATCTCCATCGGAAAGCGGTTTTAAAAAATAGTTTTAACATCCATCCAAGAGAGAGCCTAAAAGAGGTTCTCTCTTTTTTTATCCGCCGTATCCTATTTGATTCCTGCATATTCCAAAAGAATTGATCCAAAAACAAGGCTATCACGGAATAATCTGTTAATTTTGTGATTTAAACAGTAAACAACAGTCGATTTAATGATGTGCTGATGTACTGATGTGCTACTGTGGTATAGTGCTAAGGAACAAATATTTCATATGATTAAAATATTTATTTTCAAAGGTATCATATGGAACTCGCTTTTAATCATGCTCTTGTGTGAGAACAATTATCATACTCGTTTCATATGAAGAATTATTTCGATTTCAAAAAAATCCTACCCGATCTGATCGTGATCGTGGGATTCATCCTGGTCTCATTTGTCTATTTCGCTCCGGCGGTGATGGACGGGCGTATAATCGCCCAGAACGACTCACTGGCCGCTATCGGACAAGGGCAGGAACAGCGCGACTACATGGAGCGCCACGACGGGAAACGCACAAGGTGGAACCTCTCCATGTTCAGCGGAATGCCTTCCTACCAGATGAGCCCCACCTACGACTCATCCAAGCCGCAGGATGCGGTTAAAAAAGCCTATTCCCTTTTCCTGCCGAATTATGTCGGCCTGGTATTTATTATGCTGTTCGGGTTCTACATCCTGATGCGCGCCTTGAAGGCATCCCCCCTCCTTAGCGCCTTAGGAGCTGTTATCTGGGCTTTTTCCTCCTACTTCTTTATCCTTATCGCCGCGGGGCATATCTGGAAGTTCATCACCCTCGCCTATATCCCGCCTACCATAGCCGGTATGCTCTATATCTACCGGAAGAGATATCTTTTGGGCGGACTCCTCTTCATGATCTTTGTCGCCTTTCAGATATCGTCCAATCACCCGCAGATGACCTACTACTTTTTGTTCGTCATGCTTTTTATCGCGATTGCTTTTCTTGTGGAAGCCATTCGAAAAAAAGAGCTGCCCGGTTTCCTGAAATCGACCGCGGTATTGATTGTTGCCGGGATCATCGGTGTGGCGTCCAACGCGAGCAACCTCTACCACACTTATGAATACTCGAAAGAAACCATGCGGGGTAAATCGGAGTTGACCCACCACGGGGAAGAGAACAAAACCGGCGACGGGCTGGAACGCGATTATATCACCGCCTGGAGCTACGGCATCGGCGAGACATGGACATTGCTGGTGCCCAATGCCAAAGGGGGTACTTCTGCCGCCCGAATTGCCGAAAATGAAAGGGCGATGAGCAAAGCACGCCCGGAATATCAGCAACTTTATCAACAGATCGGGCAATACTGGGGGGAACAACCGTGGACATCGGGGCCGGTCTATGTAGGCGCCTTCGTACTGGCGCTCTTTGTCCTGGGGCTTTTTATCGTGAAGGGCCCGCTGAAATGGGCGTTGCTGGCCGGCACACTCTTTTCCATCCTGCTCTCGTGGGGGAAGAACTTTATGGGACTGACCGATCTCTTTATCGATTGGATGCCGATGTACAATAAATTCCGTGCTGTCTCCTCCATCCTGGTGGTAGCCGAATTCTGTATCCCCCTGCTGGCCGTACTGGCAGTGAAGGAACTGATCCAAAAACCGGACATACTGAAAAACAATATAAAATATCTCTATATCAGCCTGGGAGTGACCGGGGGAATAGCGCTGTTATTTGCCGTTGCACCCAAATTTTTCTTTTCTTCCTTTATCTCCGGCGCCGAAATGCAGGCATTACAATCACTACCGCCCGAACATATCCAGACAGTGGTCGCCAACCTGACCCAAATGCGGGTTTCCATGTTCACGGCGGATGCCTGGCGCAGCTTTTTTATCGTTGCCATCGGAGGTCTCCTGGTCTGGCTTTTCATTAACAAAAAGATAAAAGCGGAATGGACAGTGGCAGGAATCCTGTTGCTTTGTTTAGTGGATATGTGGGACGTAAACAAACGCTATCTGAACGATAACGACTTCGTACCCGAAAGCAATCAGCAACAGGTCTTCAGCCTATCACCCACCGATCAACACATCCTGCAGGATACCACCAAATACTATCGGGTGCTGAATATGGCTACCAATACTTTTGACGACGGTATTATGCCTTACCGGCATAAAGTGATCGGCGGATACCACGCGGCAAAACTGCGCCGTTACCAGGATCTGATAGACGTACATCTCAGATCCGAAATGATGGCCTTACAGCAAGATATCATTCAGTCACAAGGTGATATGGATTCGTTGAAGGCCGACCGGTTCAAGGTATTGAATATGCTCAATGCCAAATGGATCATCATGCCGGCACAGGACGGGACGACCATTCCGGTGGAAAACCCGTATGCCATGGGGAATGCATGGTTTGTAGACAATATCCGTTTTGTGGAAAATGCCGATGAAGAGATCGATGCACTGGGCGTTCTCGATCTCCGGAAAGAAGCGGTAGCCGATAAAAAATATGAGTCGATCCTCGCGGGATTCCAACCGACACCGGCCGATTCGGCCTCTACCATCCGACTGACCGGCTACGATTCTGATTTTGTAATCTATTCCGTAGATGCGAAAAAAGATGAGTTGGCCCTGTTCTCCGAAATTTATTATCCCAAAGGATGGCAAATCACTATCGACGGTCAACCGGCAAAGATGCTACGCGCCAACTACACCCTGCGTGCGCTCCCCATCCCGGCAGGACAACATACAGTGGAATTCCGTTTCGATCCGCAGAGTATCAGGGTAACGGACGGCATCGCCTATGCCGCACTACTGATCATGTTACTCACTCTCCTCTTTCTTGTTTATGATGCGGTAAGACATAGAAATAAAAACTAAAAATTGACTCCGCCGATTCTTCACGCTCGAACTTGTTCGCTCGTTTTGACGAGAATCCATATACCTTAACGTAAAAAATAAATTAATTGTATGAAAAAAAGTATCCTTTTATTGTGTATCGTAGTGGCAGCGCTCAGTGCATGTAACACAGGTAAACGCAGCAGCAATGCTCAAACAGATGGAACAGAAGTAGCCGACCCGGCCCACAACAGCCGCAATTCACTGGATTGGGCCGGAGTATACAAAGGAACATTGCCTTGTGCCGATTGTGAAGGTATAGAGGTGGAAATACGCCTGAACGACGACCTGTCGTATGAGAAGGTGATGATTTACATGGGGAAGGGCGACAACCGGTTTTCCGACAACGGCCGGTTCGAATGGGATGAAATCGGGAGCAGGATCAAACTGACCAGCGCCACATCTCCCAAAGCGGCGAACAATTGGTTTCTGGTAGGCGAAAACAGGCTGTTTGTCCTTGATACTGAAGGGAACCGGATTGAAAGCAATTTCCCGCCGGAAACCTATATCTTCGAGAAAATAGACCTGGACAACGTCATCACTGAAAAATACTGGAAACTGATAGAACTGAACGGAAAAGAGATCACTTTTGCTCCTGAAGGTCAAATCAGGGAAGCCCATTTTATCCTGAAAAACGAAGACAACAGGGTAATAGGAAATACGGGATGCAACAACATGAACGGAAGCTACTCCCTTTCAGAAGAAGAGAACAGCATCCATTTCACTCCTCCGGCAACCACCAGAATGGCCTGCATGGGCGTTGATTACGAGGCTGACTACCTCGACATGTTCCAGACATGCGACAACTATGCCGTTCAAAACGATACGCTCACGCTGCGTAAGGAAGAAGCGCCCCTGGCCAGGTTTGTGGCAGTCTATCTGCGATAAGGAGGAAATATCGGGGTACAGCTTCGTCAGTGGGTCTACTATGCCGGGAAAGGTGAAAGCAAATGAACAAATGGTCAGATTTATGGTTCAGCAATTATGCAGAAGATAAAGTTAAAGACTATTTTATTTGATATGGATGGCGTGGTAATTGATTCGGAAAAACTGCACCTCCGGGCTATGGGACTCACTTTGGAACAGCATGATATCGAATATACACAATCGTTTTTAAATGATTACGTGGGGAGATCGGATGAGTCTTTTTTTCGCTACGTACATGAAAACATAGATAGTAGCAACAGTATAGAAGACCTGATAAAAGAGAAAAATGCTTTTTTTGAAGATCTTTTGAAAGAGCTGCAGTATGTAGAGGGCTTTACTGATTTTATTCAAGAAGTAAAAACAATGAAGTTGCGAACCGCATTGGTTACCTCCTCCTCTCTTTTTACAGTTCGAAAAGTGAATAAACTGCTGAATCTGCTTCCTTTTTTCGATATTATTGTTACGGAAGAAGATACCCAAAAGCATAAACCCCATCCGGAGCCCTATCTTCTGGCACTGGAAAATTTAGGCGCCGGAAACAGATCGGTCCTTATTATCGAAGATTCCATCAATGGGATACTCTCCGGAAAAGCGGCAGGATGCAGGGTAGCAGGACTCACTACCTCCTTTGATGCTGAAACCTTACAAGATGCCGGAGCGGACTACGTAATTGACAGTTTTTCTGAACTACATATTGAGAAAGATTCTACTTGAAAAAATTTTAATAAGAAACCTCCAACCATTTTTAAGCTCATTAGCGAAAACTTTGCATTTATCTATTGCAAAGTTCCTTAAAGGTGCACCATTGACAGGTCTTAGTGTTCTTTGTTTGCGTAAACGGAATTACCGGATCGAAAATCTCCGCAAGGCAATCGTTGAATAAAGACAGGAATTCATCCATAAAAACAGAGAGGTCGGGGATGGGCCGTTTATTACAGGTGACAGCCGGTGAAGGATCGCCGAAAATGGAACGCAGGTAATAAATGGCCGGGGATAAACGGGCATCCGGATGTTCCTGAGCGTAAAACAGCGCGTATACAAATACCTGCAGGATCTGATACGGCCGGTTCGCTTTCGATCCGTCAAACAAATCGGGGATTTGTTTGAAGTCGGTTGTTCCTGTTCCGGTCTTATAGTCAATAATACGGCAACTATCCCCCACCCTGTCGATGCGGTCTATGATCCCCTTGAAGTTCACCGAGAGTTCGTCGTTCACACGGTACGGCGCCCGGAAACGGTATTCCGCCCCTACAAATTCAAAAGGAGTAAATTGCTTGTCCGTTTCCAGCGTTTGTTTTACATAACTCCGGAGAATCTCCCCGATCAGGTAATGCTGTCCCAGCAATGGACGAGGGTCATCTTTCTGTTTGAAATAATACTCGGCGAATGCCTGTTCGATCAGTTTCGTCAGCAAGGTATCATCCTTCGCAATCGATGTCAGCACGTCGGGCGTAACTGTTTTCCCTTTATAACGATTATAAATCGTCTCCATCAGTTTATGAAAGATCGATCCAAACAGATCCGACTCTACCGACTCCCGGACTTCATCTTCTTCATAGAGACCTTCCACCGCCGTAAAGTAAAAATGCAGGGGACAATCAATGTAGTTGTTGATCAGCGATGCCGACAGGAATGACTCCCCTCCTTGTCTGAATGCGTTTAATTTCCGCAATACTTCCGGCGTTTTGGTGACCGCTACAGGCGAAATTTCAGGTGCCGCCACATCGTAAGCCACCACATGTTCCGAAATATCGAAATAATCGGCATAGAGATATTTCAACTGGTAGAAATAGCGGCTCACTTCACCCGTCTGCATTTCTTCCGTACGTGTATCATACAGCATAAACACCCGCTTTGCCCGGCTGATCATCCGGTAAAAATGGTATGCATAAGTACTGTCCTGATGCTCATACACCGGCAGTCCGAAACCTTTCCGTAACGTAAACGGAATAAAAGAATTCACTGGATCCTTCAACGGAAAAACACCTTCATTCATCGAGAGGATGATCAGGTTCTCAAAATCGATCACACGCGTTTCCAGCACACCCATGACCTGCAAACCCGAGAGTGGCTCGCCGCTGAATGCCACGCTGATGGAATGCGCCAATTTTTTCAGCAACCGGAAACAGGTTTCGAGCGACATATTTTTTGCATATTGAAGCCTGTCCTGCAAACGGGTCACGGTTTTATGATACTGTACGATAAACTCCCGCTCCAGATCTACCGGCCGCGTGCTCTCTTGCCCACCTTCTCCGACACTACTATTCATTCCCTTTTCCAGGCCAGCCGCCCGGGTGTTGTCACCGGCCTCTTCCCTGTTATATTTTTCATCCGTCAGGCTGCCATAAATAAATGTAAGGATATTTTTGATGTAGCCGAAAATGTCGCGCCATGCGGATAATGGCCGAAATATCAATTGAAACAGGGGATGCGATGGAAATTCCGCTTCTGACACGACACTACGGTTATAGGTGAGAATATATGTTTTTAGCGCTTCAGCTTCCTCTTTGGCTGACGTATATACCAACGGGTGATTCAGTATCGATAATACATTCCGGTGATAAAACATCATTTCTCCGGCTGATTCCCGTATGTTGCGTTGTAAACCGGCGATATGCTCCATCAGCGCCGAGATCGACGAATAAGACAGCCCGTATCCCATGGTCACGTTTATCTTTCCGATCTCTTCAGGAATAGAATAAAGCACCGGCAGCAACAGCCGCTCATTCGGCAGCACTATAGCTGTATTGATCGCTTCCTCCGGATTGGGAATAGCCCCTGTCTCGATCAATCGCGAGAGAATCTGTGTAACATGTTTCGCCTGCCCTACCCCCGAAGGGATACCTATCACTTCTATGCTTGTTTTCTCCTTCTTACCCGTATCTGTTCTCTCCTCCCCTCCATCACCATCGCTACCCTGCAATATGAATTGAGAAGGGAACCTCTGCAGGTTCTCTTTTACCCATAACGACGCCCGATTTTGGCTGTCATAAATCAATGGCGATTCGTAATCCCAGTAAAAATCGGCGATACCCAGATTTTTCAGATGTTCGAGTAATACCGTTTCAGCCGGTGTGAGCGCATTCAACCCTACAAATATATAGCTTTGGATTTGCCTGTCATCATTTTTTTGCGGCTTACCATCCCCTCCCTGAGCATAATGGGCTACCGACCCCTCCCGCTCGCCCCATCCGTCGGGTTTATCTGTTCTGCCTGGGTTGCCTGGGACTACCGGACTACCCTGTTCTGCCGAGCTATCCAACTCTCCCGCCCGGGCGCGTTCCGCTACTTCACGGAACATCATCCCTTCGTATGCAAGTCCTTTTTCTTGGAGTTCCGTACGGAAAGAAGAATAGAGTTCATACAATATCTGCCAGGTCTCCTGAAACTTCTTCTTGGTTTCGCTCTCCCCCACCGGCATAAAATTAGTCCAGAAGCGACGGATGGCTTCTTTCTGTCTTTCGGTGAGATGGGTCAGATCATCATCTATCGACCTGAAATCATACACATTCCGGAATAGCTGTTTAGCATCCGCCAGGTACTTATCCACATCGTTGAAATCGTTCAGCAGCATCTCCCCCCAGTACAGGAAATCGTCGAACGACTCGTCGGACCCGCTGATCCTTCCAAAATGATCGTAGAGCATGACCAGCATTTCAATTTTATCAGCCGGCCGGTAGAATGACAAAGAAGCGAAAAGCTCCTGAATAGTCATTACGGAAGGAGAAAAAAGGGGCTTGCCGGCAATCTCTGCAAGGTATTTCTGGAAGAAGAAGCCGGCACGCCGGTTCGGAAATACGAACGTATGCCGGTATAGTTCGTTGCCGTATCGCGCATGAAAGACTTCTGCTACTTTATACAGGAATGGGGTCATATAAGATTATAAACTGGTTATAAGGGTCGCCGATATAATTCGGTAAATATATACAATATCGCTGTGTACAATATAGCTAATCGCCATTTTTTTATAGTTTATACGACGGACATTCGAACCATAACGCAAAAATGAAATATAAGTTTGTACCGGATAACTTCCAGAAAAACATTTAAGGCTGTGAATGGTTTTTGTTAGTTCAGCATAGTGTTTTATAGCGGTAAGAGGAGCATAGTATACAGCACGGACATGATGTAGATATTCATCAAAATCCTTTTTAGCTTCCTCTGAAAGCTTTATACGATACATCTCATTGTAATTTTATATCATTCTCTTCCGCCAATTTCCGTATATCAGTATCGTATAATTCACTCAATTTATCCAGTCCCCGTTCATACACCTCTTCCCAGTCATGCCCCTTATCAATAATTTCTTCAGGCAAGGGATATTCAAGTTTTACGGCCCTTTTTTTTGTAGTTCCCGCACAATCTTCCGTCCGGATGGCCGGGATATATCAATGGTGGCTATTACTTTGTTATTACCCATGTGATGAATCTCCTTTCTTGTACAAATTTACACAATTTATTTTGTACCGGAAAAGTTTTGTTTTTTTGTTTCCCACGAATATATTTCTTTTTTCTTTTCTTTTTTCATTATTTTGCATACGCATTCGATCAACTGTTCAATAAATTTAGTCGTTTGCTCGCAAGCTTGTCTTCTGCTCATTTAGTTTAATGCAACGTGGGTATTTTTTTAAATAATTATTCATAACTGACTCTATCAGCAGCCAGACACGATGCAAGACACATGCATTAATAATCTGATTAAATGAGTATTAATCAGAAATACACCAACTGTTATTCAACAATTGAAACCCAAAAGAGAATGATTCAGTTTTCAAATATAGCTTCTACTTACAACGAATACCTGGATACCCTCTATTCGTATGCTTTGCATTTGGGTTTCGATGAACAGACCGCGATGGATGCCATTCACGATGTTTTCTATAAATTGTGTATCAGTCATAAATCGTTGAGCGAAATTGAAAACCTTAAATTTTACCTTACCAGGTCGCTAAGAAACAGGCTGATTGATATAAAAAGGAGCAACAAGGAACATACGGCAATAGCCCCTTTTGAAGGTGAAGAACAGGAAAAACTCCCCTTTCAACTGAATGTATCCATTGAAGATGAGTTCATTGAGAAAGAGGATTTAGAAGAAATTCAGCAAAAAGTTGAGAACGTGTTAAGCCGGCTGACCGACCGCCAGCGCGAAATTGTCTACTTGCGTTATATCCGGGAATACAGCTATGAAGAAATTGCCGAAATCATGCAGATATCCGTAGAGTCGAGCCGCAACCTAATCAGTAAATCGCTCACCAAACTGAAAGAATCTTCGTTATCCCTCTCCTTATTCCTGTTAATTGTTAGATAAATCCTCATAAAGCATTAATAATTTATCCGGCTATTTGTGATCTCTCTCTAACAATTTATTCACTAATGTTAGACTATTTGAGCCGCTTACTCCTCGATTATTAATTCTCGCTATGGCATAGTCCAAATAAATTTGGCCTCTGTTCCTTTAATGTAACGAAATAGTTCATTAAAATAGACTATTTCTCGCAACGACAGAAATCAAATAAATTTGCTTCTGCTCGTCTTGCTTAACGAAATAGTTCATATATTTGTAACTGAAAGGAGAATAACTATATGGACAGTACTTCATACTTAAAAAAAAATCTGATTTCCCGCATAAAAAGTTCAAATAATGAAACTTTCTTAAAAGCTTTGCAGACAATTTTCGACAGTTCCGAGCAAGAATTATATGAGTTAAGCAAAGCTCAAAAACAAGCAATTGAAGCCGGACGAAAGGATATTGAGAATGGCAATTACAAATCTCACGAGCAAGTAATGGAAGAAATGACGGTATGGTTAAAAGAACAATAATATGGTCTGGACAAGCATCTTCTGAACTTAAAAGCACATTACTCTTCTATAATTTAAGAAACGGAAACATCAAATATAGTCTCAGGCTTTTAGACCAAATCAAACAAATAACAGATGCTCTTTCAGAAAATGAGTTTATGGGAAGACTCTCGGAAGACAAAAGCACTCGTATTATCGTAATGAAGGCTTATCTAATCTTCTACGAAACTGTTGAATCTGAAATCCATATACTATCATTTTGGGATAATCGACAGAATCCGAAGAATAGGATTAATAAAAAGAATACTGCAAAATAAATTTCAAATAAAAACCGGTTGAAATCTTCTCCCTGCAACCCTGATCATTTTCTTTAAGATTTACAATCTAAAATCATTCTGACAACCATCTTTTTTGTTAAATTTTAAACAAAATCAATTTTTCTTTCAAAAAGAGATGATGTTTTCAACCTATATTCGTCTTAATTATAGAGACAGCCTGTAAAAAGGATTAAAAAATATTTTTTCGACGTATCTATGCAATTAAAAACAAATGATAACAACTTTGTCCGGTTCCTGAAAGATGAAAAATTCATCGAGTGGAAATTACTTCCCACAGATGAATTGAACGTGTATTGGGAAGAGTACCTTCAACAACATCCTCATGAAAAGGAAGATATCCTGCAGGCAGAGAAACATTTGCAAAGAATCAACGTAACATCGTTCAAGCTGCCTCCGGAAAAGAGACGAGAAGCGATCCTCCGTCTGGAACAATCGCTCGCCGCCTATAACCGTAAGCGGATGATCCGTCGTTTTGTTTACGCCGCCGCATGTGCTGCTGTGCTGGTACTGTCAATATTATACATTCAAAAAGAGATAAAACAGTCCGGACAGGAACTGATTGCCTCTACAGATTACATTGTTGGAAGCGAGTTGGAATCGGAAGATATTTTGTTTATTACCGGCAACAGCACCGCTTCTTTTCAAAGTAATGTGGATATCCAGATAGATGGCAATAAAACTGCACAAATAAAAAGCGAAGGCAAGGAGGCTGAAGAGATTTCCATCGAACAACATACAATGAACAAACTGATTGTGCCTTATGGAAAACGATCAAGAATTACACTGGCCGACGGAACGCAAGTGTGGTTAAACTCCGGTTCCACTATGGAGTTTCCTTCCGCTTTCACAGAAAATGCCCGGGAAATACATCTCTCAGGTGAAATGTATATCGAAGTGGCTCCCGATAAAAACAGATCGTTCTATGTCTACACTTCCGGCTATAATGTAAAAGTATACGGAACAAAGTTCAATGTATCTTCTTACTCCGGTTCACCCTCATCTGTAGTGCTGGTGGAAGGAAGTGTCAGCCTTCGTTCTGCAGACAAACAGGAATTATTCTTATCTCCTAATGAGCAGGCAGTTTATTCGGACAATGGCACTTTTCATACCCAAAAAGTGGATGTGACGCCATTCATTAGCTGGAAAGACGGATATCTCACCTTTGAAGATACCCCTGTAACCCAAGCACTCAAACAGATAGAAAGATACTACAACCTTTCATTTAATTATGGAGATGATGTCTCCTTACAGGGACTTACATGTACTGGAAAAATCATTCTCTCGGACAATTTGGATAATGTGATGACAGCTCTTACGTTGATCTCAGCCACTAAATACAAGAAAGAAGACAAGCTAATATATATCTACAAAGAATAATAAACCATAAAAACTGATATGCCTATGGACAAATAAAGTGAAAAGCTAAAAGTAAATCTGCCGACTGGTAGAGAAAAAAGTCGAACGGTAGTGCGAATACCGTCCGACCGGTTAATTCTAATTACCTCGTTTATTAATAATTAAAATCATTACAAAGATATGGATAAATATCCTATTGAAGGGAAAGAAACCGTCAATAATTTTAAACATGCTCTACGAATCATGAGAATAACCTTGTTCATGCTATTTTTCAGCATCCTCTTCTCACAAGCCGCCACCGGTTATTCACAAGATGTGGAATTGACGCTCAATCTGAAATCCGCATCTATCAAAGAGATTTGCGAAGAGATTGAGAAGAAAAGCGATTTCCGGTTTATTTTTGCGGGAAATGCCAAAAAGATCATCAATAAAAAAATCGATCTTACAGCCGATTCCCAGGACATCAATGAAATTCTGGATAATATGCTATCCGATACGGATTTAAATTACAGAATATTAGATGAGCAAGTAGTTATTTATCGTGATAATACAAAAATCATTCCTAAAGAGGTTGTAAAAATTGATTCCGAATTGATTGGCCAACAACAGAAGAAAGAGATTACCGGAACAATTATCGATAAAGAAGGTGAAGCCGTTATTGGTGCCAATATTGTGGAAAAAGGTACTACAAACGGAACCGTTACCGATATCGACGGAAACTTTTCATTGTATGTGGAAGAGAATGCCATACTCCAAATTTCTTATATCGGGTATCTTTCACAGGAGATAATAGTCGATAATCGCACAAACTTTTCTATTACACTTCAAGAAGACACGAAGTCTTTGGAAGAGATTGTGGTAGTTGGGTATAGTACTCAAGAAAGAGCAAACCTTACAGGGGCTGTATCTACAGTTTCTTCAGAAGTATTGCAGTCAAAACCCGTCAATAACCCTTTATCAGCGTTACAGGGTGAGATACCGGGTATGGTCATTCAACGGTATTCCGGTCAGCCGGGGAATGAAGAATTCAGTATGAATGTGCGGGGAATTTCATCTACGAATGGCACCAATGCCCCTCTGGTCATCATTGATGGGATTGCAGGCGATATTAATCTTCTCGGACCGGACGATATAGAATCTATAAGTGTACTGAAAGATGCACAGGCTTCTATTTATGGAGCACGGGCTGCCGGTGGAGTCTTCCTTATTACAACCAAAAGAGGAAAAAGCGGAAAAGCCAAAATCAATTACAGTGGAAACTTTGCCATAACAAAAAGCGCGGGTATGATGAAAAGTCCGACAAATTATGAAATGGCAATAATGGATAATGAAGCCAACATTCATAATGGTGCAACACCGATGTATACTGAGGATTACCTGCAACGGATAATGAATAATGATCCTAATCCCATTCCACACCCTCTATATGGCGGATGGATGCTATTCTTTACAAACACAAACTGGATGGATGAATTGCTGGAAAATGGATTCCAGCAAAAGCATAATATAAATATCTCAGGAGGCGGAGAGAATTCGAATTATTATTTATCGGGAGGATTTATTGATCAAAGAGGAGTCGTGAAGTATGCCAAAGATAATAATAAAAGATACAACCTGAGGATGAACTATGACTATACCTTTTTTAACAGAGTCAGGCTGGAAGCAAAAGTATCTCTGGAAAATCAAAACCGGTCGGATATCGGGGGTGTAGGAGCCTGGTTTATAGGCGAAGGTATATTTGGCATGCCGAACCATCCCGTTTACAATGCGTCAGGCAATTACTTTGCCCAGGGAGGATGGGATAATGCGGTAGCTATGGCAAAAGAAGCTGCAACCGCAACCTACAAAACAAATAGAATAAATACAAATTTCAGGTTGGTAGGGGATATTTATGATGGGCTGAAACTGATCCTTCAGGCGGGTATAATCAATACTTCAATGAATACGAAAGATCCGGCTAAATCCACTCCTTTGTACACCTGGGATAATAATATTGCCTATTATTCCATAGCGAATCCGGCTGATGCAAATCTTACACAGTCTAATTCCGAAAATACATATCGCAATTATACCGGCTATTTACAGTATAATAAAGAGTTTCATAAAAAGCATAGAATAGACATTATGGCCGGTGTTGCCCATGAAGAAAATGATTATGAATACTTCAGTGCATGGCGCGATGGATTTAACGCTGACCTGTGGTCGTTGAATCTGGGAAGTACCGGTAATATGTGGAATACCGGAAATGGAGATCATTGGGCAATCAGTTCTGTATTTGGAAGAGCGGGTTATATATATGATGAAAGGTATTTATTTGAGACCAATTTAAGGTATGACGGTAGTTCGCGTTTCTCCGGCGCTGACAAACGATGGGGATTTTTTCCGGGTGTTTCCGCTGGATGGCGCATATCCAAGGAGAATTTTATGGAACCTGTTGAGTTCGTCAATGAATTGAAATTACGTGCTTCGTATGGTGAAACAGGAAACCAGGAAGGAATCGGTTTATATGACTTTATCCAGAAAATCTCTATAGGGAATGTTTATCCATTCGGGCCCGGTTCACAAACCCAGACCGCTAAGCTCGATGGCATGGTAGCTTATAACCGCACATGGGAAACCATTATAAACAGGAATATCGGTATTGATGTTTCACTTTTGACAAACCGGCTGGACTTTACATTTGACTACTTCTGGAAAAGAAATAAGGATATGCTGATACCGGTTACGTATCCGAGCATATTAGGTGCCCAGGCTCCATCAACCAATTCAGGAGAACTTGAAACAAGAGGGTTCGAGGCTTCTATCGCATGGAAAGACAAAGTTGGGATTATAGATTATCATGCGAAACTTATCATTAATGATGCACGGAATAAGGTGACCTATTACGGTGGTTTGGATACGTATGTGCTTGGCTATAATGAAATCAGGGAGGGTTATCCGATGGGTAGTTATTTTGCCTATGAATTTGACGGACTCATTCGTACACAGGAGGAACTTGAAGAGTATAGAAAACTGGAAGGAGTACCCAGCAACATTAGTATTGGAGACGCCAGGTTTAAAGATTTGAATAGCGACGGAAAAATATCTACCTATGGAGAGGGTGATGACGGTGATGTGAAATATGTAGGTAGTATTACTCCACGTTATAATTACGGGATAACACTGGGTGCGAAGGTGAAAGGTTTCGATTTTAATATATTTTTCCAAGGTGTGGGTAAACGAACGTTGTTCAGAACCGGTGAATATGCTATGCCGTGGAGTGACTGGTGGAGACAACCCCCTCAATTCTATTACCTGCAAACATGGAACGAAGACAGGCCGGATGCCTACTATCCCAGGTTATCCCATGGAGATATCCGGTATTGGAACTATCAGGAATCTACATTACAAAAAATAGATGCATCGTATTTACGTTTGAAGAATCTACAGATAGGTTATACTATTCCCGAATCCTTAACGAAGAGAATAGCTATATCCAGAGCCCGGATATACTTTAGCGGACAAGATTTATGGGAACATCATAATGTAAAAGGAGGATGGGATCCTGAATCGGCAGATTGGGGCGGGAACTATCCTTTCCAACGCTACTATTCATTCGGTATTGATTTAACTTTTTAAACAATGAATACAATGAGAAAATATATAAATATAATTATAGTATTATTGTCGGTCATCGCTTTTAATGCTTGCGAGAAAGATTTGGATCTATTTCCGAAGGACCAGATCTCAGATCCTTCTTTCTGGAAAACTTCAGAGGATTTTGAATTGGCTGCCAATGATTTTTATTTCGGCTTATTAGAGGTCGCCCAATATATTGACAGGAATTCAGACATTGCATTTGGTAGCGGCCCCGATAATGTAAGCAACGGCGCATATCTTATTCCTGCCAATGAAGATAACTGGGATAACGCTTATGCCTATATACGTTCTATAAATTACTTACTGATGAAAGCAGAAGAATCAGACCTCGGGACCGGGATAGATCGCTGGGTTGGTGAGGCCTTATTCTTCAGGGCATATAATTACTGGAATCTTGTCAGGAAATACGGGGGTGTACCTAAAATAACAACGGTACTTGATGTAACTTCACCTGAATTATACACATCCAGATCTTCCCAGGCCGAAATCATCGACTTTATTATCAGTGATCTTGACAATGCCGTATCCAGGCTTCCGGTCCAAAGTGAACTTACATCGGATGAATTAGGGCGCACGACAAGAGGTGCGGCATTAGCCCTGAAAGCCCGGGCAGCATTGTATCAGGGTACATGGGCTAAATTCCACGGTGAACCTGATGCTGCCGCTTATCTTGATAAAGCGATTGATGCTGCCGAGGAAATAATAGCATCCGGTGAATACGGTTTATACAAAAATAAAGGCGCCGATAGTTATAAATATCTTTTCATTCTGGAGGGAGACGACAGCAATGAGGTAATTCTTGCCCGCAGGTATTATATTCAAAGGATTGTCCATAACTGGACACGTGAACTTTGGTTCAATGCAATGGTTCCCACCAAGAATCTGGCCGATATGTATTTAAATACGGATGGATTACCTATATCAAAGTCAACTTTGTTCGGTGGATATAATGAATTGTCCAGTGAATTCCAAAATCGTGACCCACGTATGGCAATGACTTTTATTGTGCCCGGAAGTACTATCTTTTTTGAAGGAGGATTGTGGCAACCAACCTATCCCGGCTTTACCGGAACGAATGCAACCCAAACCGGCTATATGTTACGCAAATTCCTTGGAGAAGACCTGAATTCGACTCAGTTCAGAGGAGAATATGACTTTAAAGAGTTCAGATATGGAGAAGTATTGTTGATTTTAGCGGAAGCTTTGTATGAAAAGGAAGGATCTATTTCTGATACCGATCTGGAACGAACCATTAATGTATTGAGAGATCGTGTCAATATGCCTGACCTCACGAATTCCTTTGTAACAGCCAATGGATTGAATATGCAGGAAGAAATCCGCCGGGAACGTACGGTAGAACTTGCCTTCGAAGGATTCAGAAGAGAAGATTTAAGACGCTGGAAAACAGCCGAAACCGTATTACCTCAGTCATTGCGCGGGGTAAAATTTGTGGGAACGGAATATCAGACAAGATATCCTGCACTGGTACCGGGCGTAGACATAACTGTCGATTCTGAAGGCTTTATTGTAGCAGATTTGGCATCAGCAAGAAAATTTGAAAGTCCTAAACATTATCTTGATCCTATCCCTTCACAGCAAGTACAGTTATCAAAAGGCACATTGGAGCAAAATGAAGGATGGAGGTAATTAAAATAATAGAATAATGAGAATAACTATATTGTTTTCTATGATATTCTGCGCCCTGTCAATCTTGGCACAGAATTATGACCGCAGAGGTGAAATAAATGCAAAACTCCTCCCAATACCCGATCATCATTATCAGGATGAATATATGATGGAAGAAGTTGTTAATCCGTTGGCCTGGGTAGGACAGAGTGGATTAAATGCTGCGTTTGGCACTACGGATAAACTATATTTCAGGAGGGAGAAACCCGATATAGAAGGGGGAGCCAATTCTTATACCTACACAGCATGGAGAGGCGAACGTGTCAATATACAACTTCTGGTATGGTCTTTGGACGCATTGGAGCAAGTCCGTGTAAAGGTGAATGACCTGAAGAAAGAGGGAGGAGTGATTATTCCCACAGAAAACTTTGACGTGAATATGGTACGCTATGTAATAGCAAATTATCCTTATGCAAGCAAAGATGCAATTTGCGGTAACAGCCCATATACAGACGGATACATGATGCCTGACAGGTTTGAGCCCTTCGAACGGTTCAACCTGCCCGAAAGAAGTACACGTCCGGTTTGGTTAACTATAGATATTCCTGCCGGTGCTGAACCGGGTATTTATGCAGGTAATATCAGCGTACAATCGAGTAAGGAAAGTGTGGATCTGAATATTACCATCAAGGTACAAAATCAGGTTTTACCCAGACCGAATGAATGGAAACACCGTCTCGATTTGTGGCAAAATCCCTGGGTTGTAGCTTGGTATAACCATCTGGAACCATGGTCGGAAGAACATAAAGTATTATTAAAACAACACCTGAAACCTTACGCCGAAGCAGGAGGTACCTATATTACCACTTATGCCGTACATTCCCCGTGGTCAGACAATTCATTCATGATCGAAGGGGGAATGATCGAATGGATCAAGAAGGCAGACAATACATGGGAATTCGACTATAAGATATTCGATGAATATGTACAATTAGCCATGGAATGTGGAATAAACGAGGCAATCACTATATACACGGCCATTCCGTGGGGCAACCGGTTCCGCTATATGGACGAATTGACCGGGAATTATGTATATACATCGTGGGAACCCGGTACACCCGATTTTGTAAAGCACTGGCATATTTTCCTGACTGATTTAAAGAAACACTTGGAACAGAAAGGATGGTTTGACATTACCTTTATTGGCATTAACGAGAATCCCATGCCGCAAACGCTTGCAGCAATCAAAGCCACAAAAGACCATTCGAAAGCGTGGAAAATAACCTACGCAGGCGATTGGCATAAAGAACTGGATGAATTGTTAGACGATTATAGTTATTTATATTCCAAGGAACCTACACCGGAAGAACAGAAAGCAAGGAAAGAAAGAGGCGCATTGACAACTTACTATGTATGCTGTAATCCCCCGGTCCCAAATAATTTCCTGTTCTCACCCCCTGTGGAAGGCCGCTGGATAAGCTGGTATACAGTTGCACGCGGATACGATGGCTTTTTGCGCTGGGCATATGATGCATGGCCTGAAGATCCAAACAGGGACGCCCGTCATGGCTCATGGGCAGCGGGAGATTGCTTCTTGATTTATCCCGGCGGACATAGTTGTATCCGGTTTGAGAAATTGCGGGAAGGAATTGTTGATTTTGAAAAGATCAGGATCGTAAAAGAGAAAGCATCCGAATCCCCTGCAAACGCCAAAGTGAACCGGTTAATAAAACAATTGGAGGCACATATGGCCGTATTTATCAATGAAAAAGACTTTGATGAAACGAAGATTTCTGCAGATATCAAGAAGGGAAAAGAATTGCTGGATACCATTAGTGAAGAACTAAAATGATCAGTGGGCTATGAAGAATGTTTTATTGCTTTCTTTCGCTATTGTATGGAATATATTGTCCGTAAGATCGGATAACACCTTACCTGGCAAGGTTATATGCAGTGAATATACTGAATATATCCTTACGCATCTGCTTACACCTTCGGGACCTATTCCCACTGTTTACGATCCGAATGGAGTATATCCATATGTTAGCTATAGTGAAACTTCTAACAGACCGGTACCTGAAAAGTACCGGTTTATCTCCCTGGAGAATGAACATGTTAAAGTAATTGTTTGTCCCGATCTGGGTGGAAAAGTCACATCTATCGTACATAAAGGATCGGGGAAAGAAGTATTGTATGTTCCGGATGTTATCCGTCATACCCGTATTCTACCCAGATTCTATTTTGTGGCAGGAGGTATTGAGGTTAGTTTTCCTATCTCCCATACTCCTTCACAGAATGAAACGGTTTTATATAAAATAGATGAAACTCCTGACAGGATATATGTAACGTGCGGTGAACGGGAACTGAGGTTCGGAATGCAATGGTCTGTTGAATACTCATTGGGAACAAACGATAATTACTTGACGCAACGTGTTGTATTTCACAATCCCGGAACACAGGCATACCCATGGATGTCATGGTCGAATGCGGCCATACCATCATGCCCCGATACACAATATGATTTTCCGAATGGAGAAGTCCTTGTCCATTCATCTGTCCTTGATACAATCGACTGGAAAAAATCGGGACCTAAAAGGGAAGCCGATATTAAAGAAATGACCGGGTATTTCTGGAGAACAAAAGATGTGAATGCTTTCGGCGTATATACGCCATCATGCGGTACAGGGCTTTACCACATTGCCGATGAAAAAATAGCAGGAGGTATAAAACTCTGGAGTTATGGAGTAGATAAAGACACCATCTGGTCCGTACTGAGTACCGCCAAAAAACAGCCTTATATTGAGATACAAGGAGGACCAATCGGTGATCAGTCCATAAAACTCGAAATGAAACCGAATGATACCCGTTGGCATGTTGAATACTGGATTCCTACGGATAAAAGATTAAATCTGTATGAGTTGAAAGTTCCGGTGGATAAGCTGCGTCCGGTACATACCATACCATTATTCAGATGGAGCAGGAACAGTGAAGTCGACGAATGGGAAGATCTGGCAAAAGCCTATTCGCTCAATAAAGAATTACCCGAACCTCCTGCCATTATCCGGAATTTATGGGCTCCTTCAGGCATGGAAGATTTGGATGAACCTTTTCAATGGGCAATAAACAACTCTTCAAAAGACAAATCCGACTTATGGAGATTTTACTATGGAACCTGGCTGGCCGGTAGGGAAAAACTGGATGATGCTATTGAAATTTTGAAGCAATCAGATGTTGATATAGCAAAAATTGTATGTGCCCGGCTGTTGCATATGAAGGGAGATACCAATGCCGCCATTGAAAAAATAAGAAGCATACAAGAAAAATGGGTGCAGTTGCACCCTCAGGTTATAATTGAGAGGGATAAACTATTGCGAAACAGTAGCAATAAAGCCCTTGCCGAACGTGAAAAATGGTTATCGATAGTCGATGCATCGGATGACGAATGGATTATAGAGAGAAGGGTTCAGTTGCTTATAGATAAAGGTAATTTACAGGAAGCAAAGGATTTATTACTTTCAACACATTTCCAATTGGTGCATCAAACATATACCCGTACAGGATTATGGGAACAAATTTGCAAAGGTCTGGGAGAATCCTCCTATCCGGTACCCGTCCAGTTAGGTGAAGACAATCTGGCAAGATTTGGAGCATATCGTGAATACGAATAAAAAGTAGAAACTTTACAACCTCAGTTATTTATAAAAAAGAATGAAAGAAAAACAGTAATATCTCCGGAAAATACCATTCTAAATATGCAAAAACAGCTATATTTACGGAATAAAAAATAGCATAGCATATTTACATCATGAAGATCAGTCAACTCTTAATTGTGATATTTATGGTTTTATCTCTTTCATTACCTGTAGTACAGGGACAAGAGATATTAACCCCGGTGGCATTTAATGAAGTGACGTTGGAAGATAATTTCTGGCTGCCACGCTTGCATACGCAAAAAGAGGTATTGGTGCCTTTCGCTCTCGAAAAGACCCAGCCGGCAGTTGAGAACTTGCGGCGGACAGCCAGTTATCTGAAAGGTATCCCCGATGAACTCCCTTTTACTCACCGGTATGTCTCTTCCGATTTGTATAAGGTGATGGAAGGGGCTGCTTATCTATTGAAACTGGAGCGCGATCCCGAATTAGAAAAGGAAATGGACCGGATTATCGATATCATCTCCGAAGCCCAACAAGATGACGGCTATAATTACGAATCCCATATCACGGGAGTGGCTAAACACGATGTGAACGGAATGGGGGAGCGGCCTTATTCTCACGTGGTCCATAGCCATGAATTGTATAATATGGGGCATATGTATGAAGGGGCCATCGCCTACTATCAGGCTACCGGCAAAGATAAATGGTTACGGGTGGCAGAAGCCAATGCCCGCCATATCAACAAAGCTTTCTTTGAAGGAGATCCTAATTACAATGACGGTAAACCTGTCAACCAGGCTCCAGGGCATCAGGAGATAGAATTGGCACTGGTCAAACTCTTCCGGGTAACCGGCGACAGCCTCTACCTGGACATGGCGAAGAAGTTTATCGATATCCGGGGTGTCACCTACCGCCCCGAAGGAGAAGGTACCATGTCGCCCGAATATGCCCAGCAACATCTGCCGGTAAGGGAACAGACCAAAGCGGTAGGCCATGCCGTACGTGCCACTTACCTTTATTCCGGAATGGCGGATGTAAGTGTTTACACGCGGGATCCGAGCCTGCAACCGGCATTGGATAGTATCTGGCATAATATTGTGGATACCCGCATGCATATCACCGGCGGTTTGGGCGCAGTACATGGTATTGAGGGATTCGGCCCGGAATATGAGCTACCGAATAAAGAAGCTTTTGATGAAACGTGTGCAGCCGTGGGAAATGTATTGTTCAACCACCGGATGTTCCTGATGGAAAAGGACGGCAGGTACATGGATGTAGCCGAGGTGGCCCTACTGAATAACGTCTTGGCGGGCGTCAACCTCGAGGGCAATCGTTTCTTCTATCTCAATCCTCTGGAAGCAGACGGCATCAAACCCTTCAATCACGGGAAACCGGGACGTTCGCCATGGTTCGGGACGGCCTGCTGTCCTTCCAACCTGGCGCGACTGATCCCGCAGGTCCCAGGATTAATGTATGCTACCACTCAAAATGAGATCTATTGTTCTTTTTATGCAGGGAGCACCACCACCCTAACACTGGAAAAAGGGAACGTTCACCTGAAACAGATAACGGAATACCCGTTCAGCGAAACAATCCGATGGGAAGTTACGCCCGAGAAGAACAGACAGTCTTTCACCATGCATTTGAGAATACCAACATGGACAGGTAATCAATTTGTCCCCGGAGAGTTATATTCTTATATAAATAGCCAACCTTCCGGTTGGACTGTCAAGATCAACGGAAAAGAAACAAAGGCAAACATAGTAAAAGGTTTTGCTATCATTGACCGTGTATGGAAGAAAGGGGATACCATAGAGTTAACACTTCCCATGCCATTGCGTTACTCCAAAGCGATCAGTCAGGTAGTGGCCGACAGGGGACGTATTTGTCTTACCCGTGGTCCCCTGGTATATGCTGCCGAAGGAGTAGACAATGAAGACCGGTTGCCCAATATATTTATTACCGACATGCCAGCCCTCGTTCATATTTCGGCTTACACCGATGGGCTGATGAACGGTATTCCCAAAATGGAAATTCCTGCATGGGAAAAGACGCCGGCAGGAAATAAAGAGATCAGCCTGGTGCTTTTGCCTTATTATGCATGGAATAACCGGAACGATGGGAGCATGATGGTCTGGTTTCCGGAATCCGATGCTATTCAACCCTACGTAGACCTACATCTGGCAACTCACGGGAAATATAAGTCATTGGAAGCTTCTCATACCTACCAGGGCGATAATCTGGTAGCGGTGGCCGATAGGGTAGTTCCTTCATCTTCTTCCGATGAGCAGGTAAAACGCTGGACCAGTTGGGGAGAGCAGGGAAAAGATCAACGGATCACGATCACACTGGATAAACCTACAAATATACAAAGCGTCTCCGTCTACTGGTTTGACGATAGCCGGGGAACCAAGGTTCCACAGGAGTGGTCTTTGGAATATGAACACGAAGGCCAATGGAAAACATTCCCTCTCTATCTGACGGATGCATATCAGATATTTAAAGACCAGTTCAACATGGTTCATCCCGGACGTCAGATCATTACCGAGAAAGTACGGTTATTGATGAAACCTCAACCGGGACATGCGGTAGGCATTCTTGAAATCAATATTGAAGAGATAAAGTAAATTTATGAAATATGTTCTCCATGAAAAAGATCGGATTAGCATTTTTTTATTTATTTGTTGTGACGGTAATGGCTCCGGCAACGAACCCGACGGAGAAAAATCTGAGCGGCAATTACCTGAATAACCGTGCTCCTTTGTTGACAAAGCCTTATATGGAATTGCCCATTGGAAATATCAAACCTTCCGGCTGGTTGAAAGAGCAGTTAAATCGTATGGTAACCGGAATGACCGGGCATATGGATTCTATTTATGACCAGGTAATGGGATCCCGTAACGGCTGGCTCGGCGGGGACGGAGATGTATGGGAACGTGGCCCGTACTGGATCGACGGTCTGCTTCCATTGGCTTATATACTGGAGAATAAAGAGTTGATCGATAAGGTACAACCATGGATCGAATGGACTTTGGCCTCACAGAAACCGGACGGTTACTTCGGGCCGGATACTGACCGTCCGCATGAAAACGGACTGCAAAGGAATAATTCGTATGACTGGTGGCCTAAGATGGTCATGCTAAAGGTAATGCAACAATATTATTCCGCAACCGGCGACCCACGGGTCCTTCCGTTTATGACCAATTACTTCAGGTATCAATTGCAGGAACTGCCTAAAACTCCACTTGGACACTGGACTTTCTGGGGGCAACAACGCGGCGGTGATAACCTGATGATCGTTTATTGGCTCTATAATATCACCGGCGATAAATTCCTTCTGGAACTGGGGGAACTTATTCACGAACAGACCCTGAACTGGACCGATATCTTTCTCCACCAGGATCACCTGAAAAGACAGCATAGCCTTCATTGCGTGAATCTGGCGCAGGGTTTCAAAGAGCCGGTGATCTATTACCAGCAGAATAAAGATCCCAAACAGGTACAGGCCGTGAAAAAGGCCGTGAAAGATATGCGCACCACTATCTCTTTTCCTACCGGATTGTGGGCGGGTGATGAACTGCTTCGCTTTGGTAACCCCAATCTGGGTTCGGAGTTATGTACTGCTGTCGAAATGATGTTTTCACTGGAAAAGATGCTGGAGATCACAGGTGACGTGCAGTGGGCCGATCATCTGGAACGGATCACTTTTAACGTCTTGCCGACCCAGATCACGGATGATTTCTCTGCCCGCCAGTATTATCATCAGGTTAACCAGATAGCCATCAGCCGTGAATGGCGTGATTTCGTGACCCCTCACGAAGATACGGATAACCTTCACGGCATCCTGTGCGGCTATCCGTGTTGTACGTCCAACATGCACCAGGGTTGGCCTAAATTCCTGCAGAATCTATGGTATGCCACAGCCGATAACGGTATTGCAGCCCTGGTATATGCTCCTTCCGAAGTAAAAGCGAAGGTGGCGAATGGTACGGAAGTCCATATTACTGAGGAGACCACCTATCCGTTTGAGGAAGCCATTCATTTCAGTATCTCCTTTATGGATAAAAAAGTAAAAAAAGCCTTTTTCCCATTTCATCTGCGCGTGCCGGGATGGTGTAGGCAGCCGGTTGTCCGTCTCAACGGAGAAGTGATTCCGGTCGATGCTTATCAGGGAGAGATCATGCGTATTAACCGGCAATGGCAAGAGGGGGATAAACTGACCCTCGAACTTCCGATGCACCTCGAAGCAACGTACTGGTTCGACGGCGCTGCTGTGATCGAACGCGGCCCGCTGATCTACGCATTGAAAATGAAAGAAAACTGGGAAAAGAAAACAATGGAACACGAAAAAGTCCCTCAATATGGAGAATGGTATTACGAAGTAACTTCCGATAGCCCCTGGAACTTTGCATTAAGCAGGAGCCAGCTCCGTCCGGAGGTTATTAATGAACACTTTAAAGTAGAGAAATTGCCCAATGTAGCCCCATACCCCTGGACCTTAGAAAACGCCCCGGTCACTGTCAAAGGGAAAGGCCGCCCGATCCCTACCTGGAAAGAATACCGGGGTTCAGCCGGCTCCGTCCCCTACTTCACCCAACAAGGTCCCGATACGACTGAAGAGGAGGAAATCGAATTGATCCCGTTTGGCTGTACGACACTCAGGATTACAGAGTTTCCGGTCAGGAATTAATTGAATAAATAACTGGATATTCCCAGGAAATTGAAAACATTTCTTTATATAGAGAAGGCAGCGACAACCTCCTCTTTTTTTATAGAAATATAAAACCGGCTTATTATCGGTGACTTCCGACAGGGGTTAGATACATCCCGCCAAACATCAAATAACAAAATTTAAACTTATTTAGGCAACATTTCTTTTAATCTTACATCTATTATAATATAAAAGAAGATATTATTTAAATGGATTTACGACAATGAAAAAGACAATAATCCGACTCCTGTATATACTACTATGCATGGTAACTATCACATCGTCATGCAGTCGTGAGGACGATGATTTGCAACTTACAGGATTGAACGGGAAACCCAGCAGCATTGGATACGATAATGATAATAAACCTAACCGAAATGTATATTTTTATTATCAAGGCGATAAACTTTCCGAAATAAAGGAACTGAAAGGTTCGGTCACAAGATTGAATTATGAGAATAACGAGTTGGTGTCCGTCGACTTCTCTCCCGAAGATAAAGAAGTGATGGACGGGCATGGATCCGTGCTGTTCAAAAAAGAAGGTCGAGATAAGATCATTATTGAATCCTGGGCAGAGCCGAGTTTAGAATTGTTCCGTATGGAAATGAAACTGGATGAGAATAATCTCCCTTTGAAAATTACAGAATCGGGATTTTATTCGTATAACGGAGCCGAAGGTGAATTCTCGAAGACCGTGGATGGATTTTATTATGCGGTATTCACGTATGAACCGTCAACGAATAATCTGCTGCGACAAACTATTTACACAAAAGACACCGATGCAAAAGTCGTAAGCTATGAGTACGAGTATGACAGCAATATGGGAGCTATTTCTGAAATAGATCTGCCACTGTGGTACTATGTTTATCAGGCGTATAGGAATAAGAATTACAGGAATGCTTACAACAGGCTTTTCTTTAACTATACCAATAACCTGATAAAAGAAACAGTCCATGCTGAAGGAACGGCCGACGGGGATATCTTTCATTACACTTATCAGTATAATCACGGAAAAATCCCGGTTTTTATGGAACACGACATTGCGGGAATTCCTTCCATTTTCATCACTTATTAAGCTCAGAATTCCTGTCTATCAATTTGATGATGGCCGGTGATTGAAGATGATCAGCGGGAGATTGAAACAGAGAAGAAACACGGACAACCAACCGGTTTATCCGTGTTCTTCTATACTATCTTTATACAACCTTTCGGAAAAAGATCGCGGTCCGTTAAGCCAGGGTGATCTCCTGATCCAGATACACATCCTGAATAGCGTGGATGAGTTCTACACCTTCCTCCATCGGCTTCTGGAAAGCTTTACGACCGGCTATCAGCCCTATCCCTCCGGCCCGTTTGTTTACCACGGCGGTATAAACCGCCTCGGCCAGGTCGCTTTGTCCATGAGACTCTCCTCCTGAGTTGATCAGTCCTATCCGTCCCATGTAGCCGTTGATCACCTGATACCGGCAAAGATCGATCGGGTGGTCGGAACTAAGTTGATCGTACATACCGGGATTCGTCTTCCCGAATTTAATGGCCGTAAAGCCTCCGTTATTGGTCGGCAGTTTCTGCTTGATGATATCCGCCTTGATCGTTACGCCGATATGGTCGGCCTGCCCGGTCAGGTCGGCTGCGCTGTGATAATCCGTACCGTCTTTCTTGAAAGCGTTATTGCGGAGATAACACCATAAAATAGTGGCCATCCCCAACTCGTGTGCATACTCAAATGCTTCCGCCACTTCCACAATCTGACGGCGGCTCTCTTCCGACCCGAAATAAATAGTAGCGCCTACTGCGGCGGCGCCCAAATTCCAGGCCTCCCTGACGGTTCCGAAAAGAATTTGATTATAGGAGTTCGGGTAAGTCAGTAGTTCGTTATGATTTATTTTAACCACAAAAGGGATCTTATGGGCATATTTTCTGGCTACGGAAGCCAGCACCCCGAAAGTAGATGCCACGGCATTACAGTCGGCTTCGACCGCCAGTTTCACAATATTTTCCGGGTCGAAGTAAAGAGGATTGGGGGCAAAAGAGGCCCCGGCCGTGTGTTCGATTCCCTGATCGACAGGCAATATGGACAAGTAGCCGGTATTGGCCAGACGTCCGTGCCCGAATAGGCGTTGCAGATTATTCAAAGTCGGAATATTCCTGTCCGAATCAATCCATAGTTTCTGAATAACATCAGGCCCGGTGACATGAATCATTGACCTTTCAACGGTTTTGCTCACGTGATTCAGGAGATAGTCGCTTTGATCTCCCAATAGTTGTCTTATAGTAGAATGTGCCATAATTTGAATGAATTAATGTTCAATAAATTTAGCCATTTCCTCACAATGACAGAATGCAAACAAGTTTGCCTTCTAATCATATTGCTTAATGAAAATGTTGATAAACCAGTATATAAATCAAACAAACGGCACCGGGATTGGTTCAATAAATTTGTACACGAATTTTCTAATGATTTTGCAAAATAAGCGGAGACACTGATATTTTCACCGCCTTTTAAACGAATCAGGGTTTGAAACCTGGAGTTTACCGTTTCAGGACAGGTGGGGCAAGAGGTGTCCTGACGGTTGTTCTTGCGGCTTTACTTCGCATCGGCTGGATAGCAGGGTCGATCCTGTCCCTGCTGTAGTAAGTGTCATAATCAAATGTTTTATTATTAATCGCCATGACCCGCCGTACAATGGCTTCACGAGAAGGTGCATTGAAATAGGGAGTGTTGTCATTCATACAACTGTTTTCTTCCGGCCGCCATACTCCTTTGCCATATAAGCCGCCGCCCTCATACAATCCAACCATTTCATAAGCGTCTTTCTCAAAGTAGTGATGCCAGTGTACGCTTTCCCGGTCATTGGTTACAGACAAATTGGCCCCGAAACTCCATATGTTGCCCTGCCTGAATTGGTCAAGCTCCAGTCTGCTGGTAGCGGGATAACTCTGGTTCGGATAATAAATATATTCGTCCAACAGCCTGCCAAAACCGTGGCCTCCGGCCTCATGATACACGATCTCTTCAAACGTATCGCTTCCCGTAGGGCATAAGGCAATGGATTTACCATCCGAATACAAAATCGTCGTTCCGGCATATACATCCAGATTGATGATTACGATAATGGTCGTATTCGCTAATTCTGGTTCTGTAAGGGCCGGGATTCTCAAAGCATAATCAAAAACCGCTTCATCATCGCAATCTATACCGGTGCTTGAACCGCCTTCTAACACACTGCTGAATACGGTGTTTCTGGTCTGCCTTTTCTGAGATGAGTTGATAAAATCGCCTTGTACGGTAGCCCCTCTTTCATCGGAATAGGCAACCACTTTGTATACTGTAAAATAATCCCGGTAAGTAGGGAAAGGTTCAATACTGAAAAAAGCACTGATGGCTTTTTCCGCTGCTATGTCGAATGGGCCGTTTTCCAGATAATCCTCCTCGATAAAACCATCGCCTACAACGACAAGGTTCACTTCCCGGGTAGCATCCGGGGCGGAATAGGTTTGATAAGTGATTATCTCTCCGTCCGGATACGACTGTGATTCCCCGGAGGTAAAATTGAAGATACTGCTTTCGCTTTCTCCGCCAAACGGATCTTTGGCAATTACTTTCCAGTAATAAGTGATCTGCTCGTTGATGTATCTGGAAGAAACAGAAACTCCGGTTTCCATTGTCCCGGTAATGGTATCATTCCAGGTCAATCCGTCTTGTGACAGGCATACAAAATAACTGACCTCATCACCGTCGGCATCTGCAGAAACCTCCCAGGAAAAGGATACCGGGAGACTTACTCCCTGAGAGCCATTTGCCGGAGTTAATAACGCCGGGGATAAGGGAGATTCATTGCTGATATCCTGGGTGATAATCAGATTTACCTCCTTATTAAAAGTGCTGAAAGCGATCCTGCCTTCTCTAACTGCACGCTCTGTATAAGGGGTCGGGATCAGGGTAATCACACTATCGCCCTCGCCTGACAGAACATCAGCTATACACCACGCAGTTTCATCGCGGAAAGAGAGCGCCCAGCGGGAGTTTGCCGTTACGATCAGTTCCTGGGCTGTTCCCGAAGTATCGAAATTGATTTCATAACTGCTCAGCGAAAAAGAGAGTGTACTTTGTGTAATGGATATTGTTTCAACCAGTGCACCGGATGATACGGAAAGGGTGGTCGTCCTGTCATTATCCGAGTAATTACCGTTTATTTTGACTGTCACGGCAGCTTCTCCGTTGCCAGTGCTCTGATCCACATTTACCCATGAATCCGCAACGGTAATATTCCAGCTTGTGTTTGACCGGATCGTAAAAGTGGTCTCTTTCCCGTCGACAGGAATATTGAGTTCACTGACGGACAACGACAGGAAATCGTCCTCATTACAGGAAAAGACAACAAAACCAACGACAAAAAGCATCGCGGCTTTTAACTTACAAATGGATAAACGAGTTTTGCCTGTCAACATGATTTTCCAATTTTATTCTGGTCATTGAACGCGAAATAAAGCCATAAATTGTTATATAAAAAATAAAATCTACGAATGACTTATTTTTATCGCCAAAAACACTTGCCAGTCAGGTGGGAGAACGAAGTTCATTTACTGATACTGTATATAGACGGGGTGAGGAGTCAACTTCATGATCTCGGGCGGAGTAAGCATCCGGTGCGGCGGATGTTTTACATCGTTTTTGTAAAAAAGTTTAAAGCCTGTAAACTGCACGGGTTCCTTGTAGACGTACTGCCTGTACGTATCGTATTTCAACTGTGGCCCTCCCCAGCCGTCCATATCGATGACGATCTGCACCTCCGGCCGGAGAACGATATCCTGATAGTCCGTCACCATTCGCCGGGTGAACCGGTGTACGACAAGTATCTTCGGCGGAAGATCGTATTCCCGTACCAGTTTTGCAAGGTATTCCGTGCAGAAATTGATGTCTCCGGCATCATACGTGCCGATCTTTTTTCCGGGCGGAGTGTCGTCTTTCATCGAAAACTCCGGATCGATACCCAGATGCACATGCGGCATTTTCAAATATCTCTCCATTAGCGGCACTTCTTCTTCCACTGTGCTCAATGCTACCTGAATATCGAGGAATAGAAGGGCACTGCCCATTTCGGCGATCGCCAATGCAGAATCGATCTGTACCTCGGGCATCCGGTAACGGTATTTCCCGTCGCTCCAGGGCGAACCCTGCGCTACGACGGCTATGTAGTGGATGGCCGGTTGCACAGGCGTATCCGGGTCGGCATCTTCCCATGCTTTCACTTCTTCGTCCAACCTTCGCCAGACTTCTTGCGGCGGATATTCTCCCAGAATACCCATATTTCTGGAGAGCAGATTCCCGTAATACGCCACCACACGTTTGTAAGGCAAAATAGCTCCCTTGAGCGGTAACGGCTGGTCCTGTACCGGCCACAGTGCGGTCGTATCACTATTGGCATTGTACAGGAGCCTTTGCCGGTATTCCGTTTCGTCAACAGTTTCCGGTTCCTCTTCCGATCGTGTGTCGGCCGGTTGTTCATCGTTCTCTTCAAACGGAATGCGGTCGGACCCGGACAGGGTCTTTGAATCGGATCTTTCTCCGCTGCATGCGATCAGCAGAAAACTACTTATAATGGATGAAATCAGGGTGCGGGTGAATGGAGTTATCAAAATATCAAACGTTTGGGTATATTGCCACAAACTTATATAAAAAAGTCGAGGTTTTATACATAAGTCAATAAAAAACTATCTCTATTATCACACCCCTAGACCATCATGGCAACACAATGGTGCGACATAATGATTGACCAGTTGCAAGCTATTGATAACAGGCGTTTAATGAAAAACAGGAGAATTACCCAACGACCTATCACAGAAGGTAATGAAAAACATCCGGCTCCTGCTGAACATCTGACGGTATCATCTGTGAACAGATAATACAAAGATCAGGGATAAAGAAACATATTTGACCGAATAATATTATCTTTGTCATGGGAGGTATTTTTGAGGATGAAAACTTATGGAAAACTATAAGACTGCAAATTACTGATTTACGGTCAATAAAATAAGATATATATTTTTAACAAGTGATTACAGAGGCAAAACCTGTTTTAATTATGTTAAACGGAAAAACAACTAAGTTTACTTGAATGTTTTTGATAAGCGAACACAGAGGAAAACTTGTTTTTACTATGTTGAGCGTAGAAAACAACTAAGTTTACTTGAATATGCCATAGCGAAAAGATAACTAATGTAATGAATGCATCCCGTGAACACAGAGTCATACAGAAGAGAATTTGAAGAAATATTCATTCAGTATTTTCCGAAAGTCAGAACGTTTGCTGCCATTCTTCTTAAATCGGAACAGGAAGCCGAAGATGTGGCACAGGATATCTTTGTCAAATTATGGGAACAACCCGATTTATGGGAAAGAAATCTTGTGAGGAACTATCTGTATACGATGGTTAAAAACCATGTTTTCAATCGTATTAAACGGAAAAATATTGAAACTGAATATATAAACTCCCAGATGAATGTGTATCCATTGGAGGAGATAGCCGAATTTAAAGATCCCCTGAACGAGATATACCTGGAAGAACTACAGCTTTTGTTGAAGTTATCGCTGGAACAACTGCCCGACAAGCGGAGGCAGGTATTCGAAATGAGCCGTTTCGGACATTTAAGTAATCACGAAATCGCAGAAAGAATGAACTTATCGGTTCGAACAGTAGAGCAACATATCTATTTAGTCTTAAAAGACCTCAAAAAACTTTTCCTTATTGCAATTTTTTTGATAAAATTTTAAGTAGTGCCCCCTTCTCGATTGTATCTAATATATAACCGGCAACTCAAATACGGCCGGATTTATTGACAAAAACGTTTTTTAGACGGATACACGAGATGGAAAACTATTTTAACAAGATTATTGAATTATTTGTAAAATCCGATGTTTCCACTTCCTCCCAAAATGAGTTTTACCGGTGGCTTACCGGGGAAAGATTTTCCGGGGAAAAAGAGAAGGCATTGCGCGGCTTGTGGAATCACATGGAGGAAGGTAACCCGGCTGAAGTTTTACCTGAAACACAGCGATCGTTGAATGATGTCCATAAAAAAATAAGACAACGTTATCGCAGAGTCAGCACCAAACTCCTCCGTTTCTGGCAGATATCAGCGGCCTGTTTGCTGATCGCAATGCTTTCCACACTGTATTTCACTACCCGCAAAACACCGGTCAGCAGCGATCTCATTGAACAATATGTGCCAATCGCCGAAATGACCCGCCTGACCTTACCCGACGGGACTGAAGTACACATGAACTCTACGGCCACCTTGCTGTACCCGGCAGAGTTTACCGGAGAAAGCAGGAGTGTATATCTGATCGGGGAAGCAAATTTCAAAGTGGCAAAAAATGAAAAACAACCCTTCATCGTAAAATCCCCCGATTTCCAGGTAACGGCTGTGGGGACGGAATTCAATGTGAGGGTGTATCCCGGCGATCCCATCTTTTCGGCCACCTTGCTTTCTGGAAGCGTGGAAGTCAGATTCAATAATCTGGAAACATCCCTGCTCTTAAAACCGAATGAACAATTTACTTACAACAAACAGACAAAAGAAGAAACGGTCAGCCAAGCCGATATATACGATGTAACAGCATGGCAAAGGGGTGAACTTGTATTTAAATCGGTAACCCTTGAAGAAATCATCACCGCCCTGGAGCGGAAATATCCATACTCTTTCGTTTATTCGGGAAATGCTTTGAAGTATGATAAATACACATTCCGTTTCAAGGGAGACACATCATTCGGGGAAGTAATGGACATCATTGCAGAGGTATCGGGCAACATAAAATACAGGATAGAAAAAGATAAATGTTATATATCACCAAAATGATCATCAATTATATAAATTTAATTTATTTACAATATGGATACATCATAGAAAAAAATCCGGAATAAAGTGGCACCTTTATTCCGGAAAGATAAAGCGTTAGAGGCATACTCTTGAGAATACGTCCAATTTTTAATCTAACACTAAGAAATAAATTTTAAAGTTATGAATTATTATTACATGAAGAAGGCAAAAATGCGATTTTTTATCTTTTTCTTCTGTTTTTTTGCTTTGCAGGCAGCCATGCATGCTCAAAGCAATACTCCAATAACCATAAAGAAAGACAATATATCGGTTATAGAGGCATTACAGGAAATAGAAAGACAGTCGAAAATGTTCGTAGCCTACAACGAGTCACAGCTGAAAAATCAGAGAACACTGGATCTACAGATAGAAAATAAACAAGTTCAGGATGTACTGGTCCAGGTGCTGAGTGGGACAGGATTCACATACCAACTGAAGGACAATTACATAGTGATTGTTCCTGAACAACAAAGCGACCGGAGGCAGGTAATAGGAACCATCACCGATGACAACGGGGAGCCGATAATAGGCGCCAATGTGGCGGAAAAAGGAACTACCAACGGGACTGTTACGGATATAGACGGTAATTTCACCCTGAACGTTGAAAACAACGCCGTACTGCATATTTCATACATAGGTTACCTGTCACAGGATATTAATACCGCCGGAAGAACCACTTTCAATATTGTTTTACAGGAAGATTTAAAAACATTGGAGGAAGTCGTGGTAATCGGTTACGGCACGGTAAGAAGAGGCGACATTACGACCGCCGTGTCCTCGGTCTCATTGAAAGACCTCGATGAACGGCCGATCACCTCTGCCGCCCAGGCCATACAAGGCAAGGCGGCGGGTGTGAATGTATATCGTCCCAGCGGTACACCCGGAGAAGAGATGGTAGTGCGTGTACGCGGCACAACCTCCTTTAACGGCAGCAATGACCCGTTGTACGTGGTGGACGGTGTCCCTGTCGACAACCTCAATTTCCTGTCTCCTATGGATATTGCCGATATGCAGATTCTGAAAGACGCCTCGTCGGCGGCTATTTACGGTTCGCGTGCAGCGAATGGCGTAGTGCTGGTCACCACCAAACAGGCGACGGCGGGAGCAAAAGTTGCCGCAAACATACAGTATGGAATGAGCCGGGTAAGCAACTCCATTCAATCGTTAAATGCCGCTCAATACAAGGAATTGATCGACGAGATCCGTCCCGGAACCATCCCCGAGGGAACAACCGACCGGACAGACTGGTTCAAAGAAGTATATGGCACGGGAATCACACAGAATTACCAGCTACAGGTATCCGACGGAAACGACAAGTTACGCTATTTCGTATCGGGAGGTTACCTCGATGAAAGGGGCGTGCTGAGTTCGGCATTTTTCCGCCGGTTCAACCTTCGCAGCAATGTGGAAAGCCAGGTACGCAAATGGCTTCGTTTCGGATTAAACCTTTCCTATTCCGATAATACGAGCAACAGCGTTACTACCGGACAAGGATCCAATCGTGGAGGCGTGGTGCTGGCCGTGGTAAACCTCCCTACTGCCGCTACTATCCGGGATGAGGAGACCGGATTGTATAACCGTCTTTTCTTCGGGCAGAATATTACCAATCCGATTGAAGAGATCGAAAACGGCAAAAACAATAAGAACAACGAGAACCGGTTAATCGCTTCGGCGAATACTACCGTCACCTTTATGCCCGAACTGATCCTGAAAACATCCTTTACGCTGGATCGCCGCAACGGCAAGGAAACAGGTTTCACCCCTCCCTCGCACGGAGCCGACAGGGACGATTGGGGAAACGCATGGGATAACCGCGTGATGAATACATTGCTGGTATTCGATAATGTGCTGACGTACAGAAAAACATTCGCTGAAAAACATAATTTTGAAGGCATGGTGGGGACATCATGGACCGATTCCAAATGGTCGCGAAGTTATATCAATGGGTCCCATTTCAAGGATGGGCATATTCAGACACTGAATGTGGCCAACAAAATTGCCTGGGACAATACGGGATCGGAGGCGTCGGAATGGGCTATCATGTCGGGATTCGGGCGGCTCTCCTATAATTACGACAGCAAATATCTGTTTACTTTCAACGTCCGCGGGGACGGTTCGTCGAAACTGCATCCCGATCACCGGTGGGGATATTTCCCGTCGTTTTCGGGTGCCTGGCGCTTATCTTCGGAAAACTTTATGCGGGATCTTACCTGGCTCGACGATCTGAAGATCAGGGGCGGCTGGGGACAGACGGGGAACCAATCCGGAATTGACGATTACGCCTACCTCCAGCGGTACAATATTACCCGGCAGGCCTGGTTCGAAAGCGGGCAGGCAAACGCCCTTCCACTGGTTATCCCGGATAACCTCCGTACGGCGGACCTTACCTGGGAAACCACCTCGCAAACCAACATCGGCTTGGATGCAACGCTGTTGAAGAACCGGCTGACCATCACGATGGATTACTACTACAAGCATACGACCGACATGTTGATGTTTGTTACCGTTCCGACGGGAGCGGCAGAGGCCACCGAGATCATAAGGAATGAAGGAGAAATGACAAACCACGGCTTTGAGTTTGCCGTGAACTCGCGTAATATGACCGGCGCATTTACCTGGGATACCGATTTCAACATTTCGTTCAACAGGAACAAACTGAAAAGCCTCGAATTGCAGAAAATTTATAAAGATGCACAGACCACGGACGCTTTTCACGGGACACTCATCGTACGGAATGAGCCGGGACGTCCTCTGGGAGGCTTCTGGGGATATATCAGCGACGGGGTGGATCCCGAAACCGGCGAGTTAATGTACCGCGATTTGAATGAAGACGGCAGGAGCAGCCCGTCGGATCAAACCTATATCGGAGATCCCAACCCGTTATTCACGTATGGATTGACCAACTCTTTTTCGTATAAAGGTTTCAGCCTGAATATATTTCTGCAGGGATCCGTGGGGAATGATATCTTTAACGCGTCCAAAGGTGATACGCAGGGGATGCATGATTTAAAAAACCAATCGGCGGAAGTATTGAGGCGCTGGCGTACACCGGGACAGATCACCGATGTGCCTAAAGCCGGCTTCAACCTGCAACCGTCCAGTTATTTCGTGGAAGACGGAAGTTATCTCCGGGTAAAAGACATCACACTGTCATACAGTTTTAAAGGAAGCATTCTGGACAGGGCCGGTATTTCACGCCTGCAACCTTACGTGACGGCCAGCAACCTGCTGACGTTCACTAATTACAGCGGCATGGATCCCGAAGTGAACCAATGGGGCAACAACGGCGCCGTACAGGGTATCGACTGGGGAACATACCCTCACAGCAGGACTTTTGTTTTTGGAGTGAATCTTGAATTTTAAATCATAAAAAAATGAAGACAAAATATATCCTATCAATCCTCATCGCTTGTTTACTGGCCTCCTGTTCGCTGGATTATGAGCCCGTAGGCCTCTATTCGGATGTAACCGAAGGTGTGAACGACGATAGTGTTCAGATCGTGTTTAAAGACAAAGCTGCATTGCTGTCCCACAGGCAAACGCTGCTGAACCTGTTCAAAAACGGGCAGGAGCACTGGTACCTTGATATGCTGCTCCTTGCCGAGTCACATTCCGATAATGCGTATGCCGGTTCGCCGAATGCGGAGACAACGCCGTTCGAGGTAAATTCCATCGAAGGATCGAATACCAACCTGAGGCGTGACTGGAACGGCCATATGGGAAATATAGCCCAGGCGAACAGGTTGATCGTGAATATCGATGAAGTACCCGATCCGGCGTTGACCGAAGCGGAGAGACGTCAGTATAAAGCGGAAGCCAAAATACTGAGAGCCATGATTTACTTCGATATGGTACGGATATGGGGAAATGTCCCGCTAATAACCACCATGGCGGGAGACATCACCTCTGAAACCATTGCCGAAGTATATCCCGCCTATTTTCCGCCTCAAACGGATGCCCTCACGATCTATAAACAGATTGAGGAAGACCTGTTGGAAGGATTGCAGTATGCTCCCGACAACGATCCGGCGGATAAGACACAGTTTTCAAAATCCGTTGCCCGTGCTTTGTTAGCAAAGGTCTACGCTGAAAAGCCGTTGCGCGATTACGACAAGGTCATCCGATATGCCGACGAACTGGCAGCGGAGGGCTTTGACCTGGTTGAAAATTTCAGCGATTTGTTCGATGTGGTGCTCATAGACCCGAACGCTCCCCCCTCACAGACAAACAGGGCGATAGAGGCAAAAGCCCGCAACACGAAAGAGACCATTTACGAAGCGCAATTCTTTCCAGGGAATGCCAGTTGGGTGACCTGGATGTTCGGCCGGCCGCTGGAAGACTGGAATAATTCATTTACATGGGCAAAATGGATCACACCCTCGCGCGACCTGATCAGGGCCTTCAGTCAACCCGAGGATAAACGTTACGAACAGACGGTTGTGTTCTATGAATGCGATTGGTCTATCTATTACCCGGCCGATAATTATGCCTTTATGTACAAAACCCGTAGTGCCTACAACAGCATCATCAAAATGCGATACGCCGATATTCTCCTGCTCAAAGCGGAGGCGCTGATCGGGAAAGGCGATTACAGCGGGGCGGCCCAGATCATCAATCAAACACGTCGGCGGGCCGGACTGTCAAATCTGTCGGCATCGGCTTCGGCAAGCAAAGAAGCCATTTTGCAGGCATACCTTAGAGAACGCCGCCTTGAATTTGCTTTGGAAGGACAGCGCTGGTTCGACCTTGTACGCCTCGACAAAGTGGAAGAAGTGATGAACGCGGTGTTTGCAAAAGATGAAGGCCGTCCCGCACAGGTTTATCCTTATACAAGCCTGTCATATATTTTGCCTATTCCGCAGGATGTGATCGATCAGAACCCGAATCTTGTGCAGAATCCGGGATATTAGTTTTTCATATAAACATAAAAAAGAACAGATATGAATTCATTATATAAACTGCTTTTCTTAACCGGGATCATTGGTTTGTTGTTCGTCTCGTGCGAAAATGATTATGGTCTGCGCAAAGAATCAACCCCGGTATTCGAGTCCGCAAGCATTAACCCGGTATCCTTCACATTCGGCGATTCGGTGACGTTGACGGCAAGAATTACTGACCCGGCTACCACGCTCACCATGCTGACCTACGAGATTGTTTCGGAAGACAGGATCATCACCTCAGGAGAAATCCCCATAGGCGGCGATGCACAAGAAGTATCGCATGCTATCTTTGTCCCGCTACTGAAGAACCAGGCCGATAATTCAGCGGTACAGGTCAACCTGATTGCCCGGAATGTTTTGAAAGGGACTGCATCGACCCGGATCACAGACCTGACCGGAAACCGTCCTGTTTATAATCAGCTTTATCTGGTTACGGACAACGGTACTGTCGTAATTCTGGAACCTCAGGCAACAGATAAAAATAAATACCAGGCCGGGGAACTGACTATCGATACCTCATTCCGGTTCAGGATTGCGGAAAAACTCAATGCCGACAACACCATTGATTACACGGGAGATGTATACGGCAATGTGAATGGAAGAATTGCGATGATCAACGAGACCGGTGAATCGGCTTTTGTGTATGCACCGGAAGCTGATTACATAAAAGAGATCATCTTCGATCATTATGGCCTCAGCATAGCAACAACCGGAAGTAATCTCAGCGACGAAGACCTGATATTGACCGTTTTCACAAGACAGGATATCAATGGTGAATCTTTCCTTGTGCTTCAGCGCTCGTTACAGAACGGAAAAACCTACTCGTTATTTAACGAACTGGCCGATCCACAGAATATTTATAATCCCGATTTTTTCGAGCGTACAGCCGACGACAAGGTTGCTTTCCTGGGAAAAACAGGGGAATACACCATCTACTACAATCCCGTTCGTAAGAACATTTTTGTAGGAGTCGACAACCCTTCGTATCCCGATTATCTGTTGGCTTGCGGTTGGGGACTGGGCTATCCGACAAATATCACTTCCGAACAAATTGCTTCGGTTTACCCAGATCATCACAGAACCCATACCGACTGGGGCTTCGATCATGTAATGAAGTACGTATTGCTGCGCCAGACCGACGAGGGGGTATATCAGGGAACGTTCTATACACCGGGCGACCATGATCACTATGCAAGTTTCAAACCGTTTGAAAATACCGGTTGGGGCAATGAAAAACAAGCGGGCAGCTTCACATTTACCGGGGAACAGATCATTTCCGGCAATAATAACTGGGATATTCCGAACGGAGAAGATGATCCCGTGATAGAATCCGCCAACTATAGGTTCACCATCAACCTGAATGACAACACAGTGCATATTGAAAAGGTAGCACTAATAAGACAAACAACCTTCAATGGAGTGAAACGTAATTAAATGTGATGAATGAATAATGCGAAGAATGAAATTTCACTTTTAATTTTTCACTTTTCACTTTATAAAATATAATCGTATGAAGTTAATATTCAATTTGAAAATGACAACACTACTGATACTGGCATTATGCTGTCTTTCCTTTTGCAGCGATGCGGGGAAAGAGGATAACAAGGGTGATAGCCCCGAACCGGAAGTGCCGGTAACCGGCGATGTGACCATGTATATCACCACCAATACCCGTTCGCAGGATTTCAAAAAACAGGCGGTCGATTTCAGTGCCAAGGATAATATGTCACCGACAACCCTCAAGCTGGAACCCGCCACACGTTACCAGACCATGGACGGTTTCGGGGCAGCCGTAACGGGATCCACCTGTTACAATCTGATGCAGATGACACAGGAGAACCGTACCAAGTTCCTGAAGGAAACGTTTTCTGAAACCGAGGGTATGGGGCAAAGCTATATCAGGATATCTATCGGCTGTTCCGATTTCTCGTTGAGCGAATACACCTGTTGTGATACGCCCGGTTTAGAGAATTTTGCCCTTACGGCGGAAGAGACGGACTATGTAATTCCTATCCTGAAAGAGATCCTGGCTATCAACCCCGATGTGAAGATCATGGGCTCACCGTGGACTCCGCCACGATGGATGAAGGTGAATAACCTCACCGACCTGCAACCGTTCAATTCATGGACCAGCGGGCAGCTCAATCCGGCACGTTATGCCGACTATGCCGATTATTTCGTGAAATGGATCCGTGCTTTCGAGGCACAGGGGATAAAGATTTATTCCGTGACACCGCAGAATGAGCCGCTCAACAGGGGAAATTCCGCTTCGCTGTACATGACGTGGCAGGAACAGCGCGATTTCGTAAAAAATGCGTTAGGGACGAAAATGGAAGCGGCAGGCCTGAATACCAGGATCTATGTCTACGATCATAATTACAATTACGACAGCGATAAGGCGGAGAATGCCGACCAGGGACAATATCCGCTGAAGATCTATGAAGACGCGGCAGCAGCAGGGTTTGTCGCCGGCGCTGCCTATCATAATTATGGCGGTAATAAGGAGGAACTGAACTTTATCCGTCAGTCGCGTCCCGATAAAGAGCTGGTATTTACCGAAACATCCATCGGCACATGGAACGACGGCCGTAATCTCGAAACCCGTCTGATCGACGATATGAGGGAAGTGGCGCTCGGTACGGTAAACAATTGGTGCAAAGGCGTCATCGTCTGGAACCTGATGCTCGACACCGACCGGGGGCCTAATCGTGACGGCGGTTGCCAAACATGTTACGGGGCTGTCGATATCGATCGTTCCAACTACACTTCCATCACCCGTAACTCCCATTATTATATTGTGGGACATCTCTCGTCGGTGGTGAA
>NZ_CALNAT010000176.1 GCF_937873925.1 uncultured Proteiniphilum sp.
CTTTTAAACCTGAGGTATTAGAACTAATAAAGGTTCAGCGTCTTCGTGTATATACAAACGCCTTTAATCTTTTAACCCGGACTAAAGATCCGTTAGTGAAAAAATTGGATCCGGAGAAAACTGCAGGCAGTGGTGCAGCCACATATGGGCACAACTATCCTTTAACGAGGAATTTTAACATTGGTTTAAATGTGACATTTTAGTGAATTATTATAATTATTATGAAATTAATAATCGATAAATATGAAAATTTTGAAATATATAACATCAGCTTTACTGGTAGCAACTCTATTGGTAGCACCTGGCTGCAATGATGTCCTGGACTTGCAACCGCAGGATAAAATGCCCCTTGAAAATGTATTCAGTGATCCTAATGGGTTAAAACTATATTTGGCAAATCTATACTACCAGATGCCTGTTGAAGATTTCCGATACGGAGAAGAGGGCTGGCATTCCAACACCAATGGTGGGAGGAACAGGGCAATGTACACGGATGAAGCGATACATACCGAATGGTTAGGTAATTATGGTGTGGCAAATGGCTACATGGCTCCTCATTACTGGGAACAAGGTTATCGCTTGATTCGGGATGTCCATTTATTAATGGATGCGATACCCACACTGGACGTAACGGATCAGGTTAAAGATAATACGATGGGGGAAGCTCTTTTCATCCGGGCTTATGCTTATTTTGGATTAGCTATGCGTTATGGCGGTTTGCCACTAATAAAAGAAAGCCAGAAATATAATCCCAATGATCTGGAGTCTCTCAAAGTACCGAGAAGTACCGAGAAGGAAACGTTTGAATTTATATTAGATGAACTGGATGCAGCAACAGAAAAATTACCTGATTCCTGGGGAGAAGAAGAAGGAAGAAGGGTCAATAAAATGGTTGCACAAGCGCTTAAATCAAGGGTCGGGCTTTATGCCGGTTCCCTGGCCAAATACTGGCATCTAGCAACTCTTCAGGGAGAAGCAGTTGATAAGAAATTAGTAGGTATGACCCCCGGTGATGCAGAAGCATTCTTTGCTGCTTCCATAGCAGCGTCAGAAACAGTAATAAATTCAGGTAAATATTCATTGTATGCACCCACGCCCAGTACACCTGAAGAAGCAACTGAAAATTATATTAAAATGTTTCAGGATCCCAATATTGCCCCAATGGAGGCTATATTTATCCGCGGGTTTAATGTTGTAGGAAGAGGTCACAACTATGATTTCTGGTTCAGTCCTGCCCAGGTGAGAGCCGGAGCTCCATATCCGGGACGTATGAATCCTCTGGTTGAAATGGTTGATCTTTTTGAGGAATATTCTCATCCAGGAGAGCCGGCCCCAATTACTACCACTACCGATCCCAATGATGTGGATGATTATAATGGATATAATCCATCAAAAAACTATCTGCATTTTGACGAACCTTTGGATCCTTTCAAGGACAAGGATGCCAGATTGCACGCTTATACTGTCCTCCCGGGTAGTATGATGAGAGGTATCAAGATCGTAATACAGGCCGGTTTAATTATGCCGGATGGTACCCCACAAATAAGAACAGGGGTCCCTTCAGAGGGAATAACGCTGGATGGAGTGACATATTGGCCATGGGGAGCACAAAATCCGGATGATTATTCGGGATTTAATTCCAATTCCAGTGTGGCCAGCAGAAATACCAAAACCGGATATTCAATGCGGAAATTCCTTCAAGAAACAGGTACTGCGCAATGGGATGCCGGAACTTCTGATTGGATGGATATAAGATATGCTGAAGTTTTGTTAAATTATACAGAAGCTGTTATTGAAAGCGGACTGGGGGATGTTGATAAAGCTACAAAAGCGTTGAATGATATAAGAAGACGTGCCGCTTTTATGGATCCTGTTCCACTTACACAAGAGAATGTATTCCGTGAGAGGAGGGTCGAACTCCTTTTTGAAAATAAAAGGGATGCAGACATGAAAAGAAGAAGGGAGCACCATGTATATTTTAATAATCGGTTGGCATGGGCAATGCTGCCAATATTGGATCTTAGCGTAAGTCCGCCCAAGTACATTTTTGTAAGAGATCTTTTTCATGCAGCAGTTGAAAGACCATTTCCAATTAACTGGTATTACTATCCAATCCCAGGTATTGAAGCTAACGGTTTGATTCAAAATCCAACGGGTTAAATGAAACGAGTTTATAGAAATTTTCTGAGTAAATACAGAACACTTAATAGTTTTAATTATTTTCAATAGTAAGGGTTTTGTATATCAATAGCTATAGTAGTAAGGATAATGAAAACTAATTTCTACCTGATACTAACGTCACCAGAATTTTATAAAGGAAATGAATTTTAAAATTAAAAATTATGAATAGTTTAAAATATATTATGTTTTTTATCGTGCTGGCTCTAGTTTATTCTTGTGAAAAAGATAATTACGATGCTCCCAGTGCTGAATTGTTTGGTACCTTTATTGATGCGGAAACCAATGAACCTGTTCAGAGTGAAATTGTGCAGGGTGCTGTAATTCAAATCATTGAACACGGGTGGGTGTCAGGCCAAACAAATATAACACAAACGCTTGTTGTTAAACACGATGGTACTTATCGGAACAGTATGATTTTTCCAGGTGAATATAAGATTAGTGCAGTACAGGGAAATTTTCAACCAATAGCTCCTATAGATACTTTCAAAATCAAAGGAAGTACTAAACTTGATTTTTCAGTAACTCCTTATTTAAGAATAAAAGATGCTTCGATTGTTCGAAATGGAAATATTGTCACAGCTACGTTTAAAGTTGAAAAAACAACCGGCGATAATATTGCCCGTATTGGATTATTTTCACATCCGAATATAGCTGTAGGCACCAATACAAGTCTTGTAATGTCGGAAAGTACAGCAGATTTAAATTCCGATCCTGACAAAATTCATACCCTTCAGATCGATTTAAATAATCCTAATTTTATAGCCGGAAGGTCATATTATTTTCGTATAGGAGCTTTAAGTAGCGCATCTGGAGCAAGGTTCAACTATGCACCCGCCATTAATATAACCATTTAGTAATTTTTTATTAAGCGGGGTTGTCTTGGAAAAATTTAGATACGGTTTTTATGAGGCAGCCTCGTTTATATCTTTTTCAATCTTTTGCCACTTAATCGTAATTTGAAACGTATGGAGATTTAGTCCATACAAAAATCATGTCTTATGTCTTAATGTATTTGGATATAATATCAGGGTAATATTAAGGAAATTAAAAGATTATATAATAAAAGCATGATCTTGATGAACGATATTGGTACATGATTGAAACGCGCTATTTTAAATAAATAAATCTGTTTTAATTTAAAAAGATGAAAAATATATTTATATCCTTCTTGATCTTTATTTCAACTTTGCCTAATTCAGATGTTTTCTCTCAGAGATTATTTGTAGCATCGGGAAAAACTACAATAGAAACAGAAACTACCGAACCATTTTTATGGATTGGGGATACTGCCTGGGAATTATTTAATGATTTAACCAAAGAAGAAGTAGTTTTCTACCTTGATAATCGGGAAGAGAAAGGCTTTACGGTTATACAGGCAACAATTATGATGGGTGGATTTAATCAAAAGAATGCCTATGGTGATTCCATTTTTTTAAATATGGACCCGACACGGCCGAATGAAAAATATTTTGAATATGTGGATTTTGTTGTAGATGAAGCAAAAAGGAGAGGGATGTATATGGGGTTACTCCCAACCTGGGCAAATAATGTGGTTGACCGTAATGGGAGAGGGGCTAATTTTAACATTGAGAATGCTTTTAACTATGGCAAATTCCTTTCCGAAAGATATAAAGATAAACCTGTTATTTGGATATTAGGGGGAGACAGGAATGTACAAACTGACCAGGAGTATCTGATTTGGGAAGCAATGGGCAAAGGCTTGCAATCGGGAGACGGTGGCAAAAATTTGATTTCTTATCATCCTACTGCTCCGATTTCTTCTCATTTTTGGTTTCATAATGAACCTTGGCTTTCATTTAATATTATCCAAAGTGGCCATTTCAAAAAATTTCAAACAGAGATTTATGAATTTGGGATGGTATTTCAACAACTTATCCCCTTAAAACCATGGGTAAATGCCGAACCTGCATATGAAGATATTCCAGTATTGTTTTGGCACTTCGATGATTATTCACAATTTGGAAAAAAGAAGGAGGATGTAATTGGTGAAGATGGATTAATCAAAGACAAGGATTTTTTCCCGCATGGCTTTTTTGATGATTATGATATTCGGATGGAAGCTTATTGGACCTTCTTCTCGGGCGGGGCGGGCTATACCTATGGGAATAATGCAATCTGGCAAATGTATAAACCGGGAACAAGGTATGCTGTCCCCTGTCTGAACTTCTGGGATGAAGCATTGGATCGTCCGGGTGCTGAGGATATGAGACATGTGAAAAAGCTTTTCACCCGATTTCCCCTGGGAAGTTTTCATGTGGATCAATCAGTGATCTATGGTACTAACTTTTTAGGTGAGGATAATATCCGTGCAATTGTTGCTAATGACAAGTCTTTTATCTTATTGTACCTGAATAAGGGACAAGAGGTTAGTATAAACTTAAGTAAACTGGTGCGTTCAGGAACAGCCTCTTGGTTTAATCCGCGTGAAGGAACAATAGATGAAATAGGATTCGTTGAAAATAAAGGAACCCGTTTATTTGATCCACCGGGTGAATTTGGACAACATGGTAACGACTGGATTTTGGTCTTGGAGGCTGATTAAGTTCGATTTCATAATATGTTGGGTAATTTCAAATATTCGTGCTTTAGAAAATGATTCCAATTCAGCTTCGGGGGAAGTAACTAAAACACAATTTTCATCAAAGGTCTCGTATTTTGATTATGACTAGATTAATATATTTCAGATTTTTTGTCCTGATTTGTATCATTACAAATACGAGTCCGGATTGTTTTGCACGGAATCCTCTCTTCGAACATGCCAAATCAGATACGGTTAAAATATTCAATATTAAAGATTATGGTGCAGTAGGCGATGGGAAAACAACTGATACAGAGTCTATTGATCTTGCCCGCCACTAACCTGGAAATAATGGATTGTGAAATATTCGGACCCGGTATTTTTGGTCATCGGAGAGGTTCGTTAAACAACCCCTTGGTGACCAACTCCCTTACAGGGATTATTATGCAACCGGGTGCATGGGGCCTCGGGTCCGGAAGTCTTGATAAAATATTTATTTACGATGTTCGGATAAGGGATATGCAGACTGCGTTGACCATTGTATTGAATGAGGGGAATCACGCTGGCAGTATCGATATTGAAAATATCACTGCAACAGGAATATACAGGAATGCCTGTTCGGTTGAGGCATGGACAGAGGGAAGTAAATTTGAAAATATTAAGATAAAGAATGTCTCGGTAACTTGCCATGTTGATGATGAACAGGTTTTAGGTACAACCGGTTTTTACAGACCTCGTACCGAATCCAGAGCGCTTCCGTACTGGGGATTTTATGCCCGCAATGTCAATAACATCGTGTTTGAAAACGTCACGTTCGATTACTCGGGTAATAAAGAAATACGTCCTGCGATGGGTTCGAAAAAGTGAACGAAGTGATACTTGACAATGTAAAATATCGAACTGTTTCCGGAATCGACCCACTCAAACATTCCCAAAATACAACTATCAAAAAATATAGTTTAAAACCAATTAATTAGAATTAATATGAGAGTAGGTATAAGATCTTTAAAAATATTTGTAACCACAATTCTGGTGAGTATTATATATTCCTTTGATATGAAAGAGGAATGGATGCCGTTGTTGGATAAAGAACTATCGGCATGGGAAATGTACTTGAGCTTTAAACACCAAACGGGCTATAACGGTCAAGTACCCAGGGATGAAGATGGCAAAGAACTAATGCCAATAGGATATAATAAAAATGTGAATCAGGTCTTTTCAATAATTGAACAGGAAGGATCCCTTGTCCTGCGCATCAGTGGAGAGATATACGGATGTGTTTTTACCAAAAAAGAATTTGAAAACTACCATTTAAAACTGAAAGTGAAATGGGGGACTGAAAAATGGGATCCCCGCTTAAATGAACCAAGGGACTCCGGCATATTATACCATTCCCAGGGAGAATGCGGAGTAGATTACTGGAAGTCATGGATGCGGGCACATGAATTTCAAATTATGGAAGGAGGGTTTGGGGATTACTGGTGTATTGCTGCAACCGGTGGCTTGATTAAAATGGCCAATCCTGAAGCCAGGAATGATAGGGAAATCTACCATCCAAAAGGCATAGACACCCCAATGGGAGTAGGTAGTTCACGAAGCGGTTTTGTACGGCATAGCAAAGATTATGAAAAGCCAAGTGAGTGGAATACTGTGGAACTAATTTGTTTTGAAGATAAAAGCCTCCACATTGTAAACGGATATGTGGTGATGGCACTTTCAAAATCTGTATACCTAGAGGATAATGTTTTTCATCCGCTGGTAAAAGGAAAGATTCAACTACAAAGCGAAGCAGCAGAGGTTTATTATAAAGATATCCAAATCAGAAATATTGAATCTTTGCCGGACAATTATACAGATCTGTTTAACAGTAATCTATAATCATATGTAGAAAGATTTATTATGCAACTAATTACGGGAGCAAAAATGAATGCAATGAAAAATAAAACAATCTTTTTAATACTGGTATTAGCAGTTAATATCATTTTGTTATATGCCTGTAGCCAGCCTGAAATCAATCATTATATCATTTATCCGGCTCCTTTGGAAGAGTCGTTAAGCCAGTACTATAAAGTTTCTGTTGAGGGAGAAAACGTGCCCGTATATAGGGTTAAAGTGGCCCCCAAGGAACAGGAAGGAAGATGGAAAGCTATGGATGACAAAAAAAACTCAGCAAAATATTATGAAGAAGCAGCTTTTGCATATTTTGATATGAATGATGAGGTTAATATAACCGTTACAACGGATGAAGAAATTCGTTCAGTAAAAATATTGCCCAGCTCTGCCGGGATCATTACCAATACCGAAGGTAAATCAGTATCTTTTCAGATAAAATCACCCATACATCTCACGATCGAAATTAATGACGAATGGGTCCGGTCATTACATCTTTTTGCAAATCCCTTCGAAGAAAATGTACCCGATCAGGATGATCCAGATGTTATCTATTTTGGCCCGGGAATTCATAATGTGAGTAATCTGGTAATTGGAGATAACAAAACTGTGTATGTTGCGGGAGGAGCCATTATACGTGGAATTATCGAGCCGGATGAACCATTCACCATCAGCAGTTATAGTGGATTAAAAAGATATTCCCCTTCTTTTGATCTTCAGGGGCGGAATATCACCTTCCGTGGGCGGGGCATTGTAGATGGCAGCCTTTGTTCTACCCATTCACGTTTTATGATTTCTATAGAAGGATCTGATATAAATCTTGAAGGTATCATTTTAAGAGATGCCAGCCACTGGACTATCCCTGTGAGACGATCGGATAGGGTTCATATTGATAATCTAAAACTTCTTGGATACAGGGCCAATTCAGATGGGATAGATATTTGCAACAGCCGGGATGTTTTGGTGGAAAATTGTTTCATCCGCACACTCGATGATCTTGTCGTTGTAAAGTCAGATAAAGGAGACGGTGAAACAAAGAACATCATCACAAGGAAATGTGTGTTATGGAATGAAGTGGCGCATGCTTTGAGTATCGGGGCAGAAATCAGCGAAGATGTCGAAAATGTTATTTTCGAGGATTGTGATATTATCCATGATAAAGGTAGGGAATGGTCCTTAAGGATTTTTCAGTCTGACGCTGGACGAGTCAGGAATGTTCGGTTCGAGAATCTTCGTATTGAAGAAGCACAGCGCTTTATTTCACTATGGATTAATGAATCATTCTGGACACGGGACGAAGAACGTGGCCATATACAAGGAGTTGAATTCAAGAATATCTCCGCTACCGGTAATTTACTACACATAGAACTGGTCGGATACAACGAAGAACATTTGGTAGAAGACGTATTATTTCAAAATGTGATGTTTACCAACAAAACCATAACAACAGAAGATTTTCAAACAAATTCCTTTGTGAGAAATATAACTGTTCAACCTTAATAATGAATTATCTGGTTTTCATTGTCAATCTATACACTAATTATATTTTCGACAAAAATATCACTTCCGGCGCCGCCATCACAACTATGGCTAACTGAATAATAAGCTGGGAAACAACTAACGAGACAGGTCTTACCGTCAACCGCGAGGGGATACCCATGTATTCACTCTACGGGTACGAAGCTGACGGTTTTATCATTCCCGAAGACTATGATGCCAAGGGGAACTACAAAGGAGCTACCCAAATAGGCAATTTCGGTCCCGGCGATATCAAATATAAGTATCAACTGACCGTCGATAAACGCGTGTTCAATCCCAACAAGGATTACCTCTGGCCTATTCCCTATATCGAAAGGAAAACAAATCCGAGTTTAATTCAAAATCCTAACTGGGAATAATTATTCAATACAAGTTGATTGCAATGAGATAACACTCTTTGCAATCAACTTGTTTAAAGTAAATAAAAGTGCTTTTAAAACTATTTATCAAAAATATATCCCTATTTTTACGGTTTAATAAATTTATACTATTTCAGATTTTATTGCTTAACGAAAACGTTCACGTTTCTAAATTCGCTTGGCAGTATTATAGAATAAATTCAAAAACACAATTACTATTACCGATTCAAATGAAAGCAATAACATATAAATAACAACAGGCAGGATAGTTCATTTAATACTAATAATACCAATTAGGAATGCCAGTTTGAAATTTTTTTTCCCTTTAAAGAAATAAAATTATGGTTTCAAGAAAAATTATTCAAATCCTAAATCTGAGCTTTATCTTATTGATGCTGAATTATTCAGGAATATTCGGGCAAAGTAAAGAATACGACATCGTCATTTACGGTGGTACCTCTGCCGGAATTGCATCGGCCATTCAAACATCGAGAATGGGAAAATCCGTAGTGATCATTGAACCGACTCATCGCATAGGAGGGTTGACAACCGGCGGATTAGGGCAAACCGATATCGGGAATAAACATGTGATTGGAGGAATATCCTGTGAATTTTATCAAAATATCCGGAAATACTACGATGATCCAAAAAACTGGAAGTGGCAGGATAGAAATGAATATTTAGATGAAGGACAAACAAGAACAGAAAAGGGTGAAGACGCTATGTGGACATTCGAGCCCTCCGCTGCTTTGAAAGTATACCATCAAATGCTTTCCGGGGAGAAAATTGATATTGTGTACGGTGAAAGATTAAACAGAAAGAATGGCATTATTAAAAAAGGCAACAAAATAGAATCGATTGAAATGGAGAACGGTTCAAAATATACCGGAAAAATGTTTATAGACGCAACCTACGAAGGAGATCTGATGGACGCAGCAGGAATCAGTTACAGGGTAGGCAGGGAGTCCAACCGTGAGTACGGAGAAACATTAAACGGTGTACAGGCTAATAAAATCAGCACAACCCTGAACTGGACACTTTCACGAAACGCATATAATCACAATTTTATAGACAGGGTCGATCCTTATATCATCAAAGGGGATCCCGGAAGCGGACTCCTTCCATACATCTCCGAAGCTCCTCCGGGCGTGGATGGAGAAGGTGACAATAAAGTACAGGCCTACTGCTTCCGGATGACACTGACCAACCACCCCGATAACCGCATACCTTTCAAAAAACCTGAAAACTATGACGAGTTGAACTATGAACTGCTTTTCAGGAACTATGAAGCAGACAACGGATCGGAGGTGAATCAGATGCCTTGGATCAATTCGCCGATGCCGAACAGGAAAACCGACACAAATAACAGAAGAGGATTTTCCACGGATTTTATCGGGCAGAATTACGATTACCCCGAAGCATCCTATGAAGAACGTGAAAAGATTGTCCGGGCTCACAGAGACTATCAACAGGGACTGATGTGGACGCTGGCCTATCACCCCAGAATTCTTGAAAAAGTGAGAGATGTCGTATCAAAATGGGGAACATGCAAGGATGAATATAAAGAAGGGAGCGACGGATGGCAGCAACAACTTTATATCAGGGAAGCAAGACGTATGGTGAGCGATTATGTGATGACCCAGAGAAATTGTGAACGGATAGATATGGTGGAAGATCCGGTCGGGATGGGAGCTTATGGGATGGATTCCCATCACATACAGAGATATGTTGATGTAAACGGATTCGTACAGAACGAGGGAAATGTGGAAGCACACGTACCCTATCCCTACCCAATCAGTTACAGATCCATTGTTCCAAAGAAAGAAGAATGTGAAAATTTACTTGTTCCTGTTTGTGTAAGCGCGACACATATAGCATTCGGCTCCATCCGTATGGAACCCGTGTTTATGGTGTTGGGGCAATCTGCGGCTGCCGCTGCATGTCAGGCTATAGAGGAAGATGTAGCAATACAGGATATCAATTATCCGGCTTTACAAAACACTTTATTAAAAGATAAACAGATTCTGGAAATTCAAATCAATAAATAGAGATGAAACAAGCAACTAAATTATTTTTACTCTTATCCGCTGTTTCTTTTTCCTTTTTATCCTGCAACAAGGATAGAAATATATTTAACGCGGATGTAATCATTTACGGGGGTACTTCGGCTGCCGTAATCTCAGCTGTTGAAATAGCACAATCAGGAAAAAGCGTGATCATTGTCTCTCCCGACAAACATTTGGGTGGATTGACTTCCGGCGGTTTGGGGTTTACCGACTCCGGTAACACTGGTTCCATCGGGGGACTGGCACGGGAATTTTACCATCGCGTATGGCTTCATTATAATGATTCGGCGGCATGGAAATGGCAAAAGCAATCGGAATACGGTAATAAAGGACAAGGCACCGTGGCAATGGATGGAGAAAACAGGACAATGTGGATCTTTGAACCCCACGTGGCTGAAAAAATATTTGAAGATTTTATCAGGGAGAATAATATTCCGGTTTACAGGGATGAATGGCTCAACAGGGAATCCGGTATTGAGGTCAACAATAACAAGATTGTCTCCCTCACTACGCTCTCCGGTAAGAAGTTCAGGGGTAAAATGTTTATTGACGCGACCTACGAGGGGGACCTGATGGCGGCCGCCGGTGTCTCTTATACGGTAGGAAGAGAGCCCTGTTCGCAATACAATGAAGAGTGGAACGGTGTACAGGCCGGCGTATTTCATCATGGGCACTATTTTAAGACTCCTGTTGATCCATATGTGATCCCGGGGGATCCTTCCAGCGGTTTACTCCCTTACATTTCCAACGAACCGATACAGCCCAATTGTACGGGTGACGATAAGATCCAGGCTTATTGTTTCAGGTTATGTATGAGCAACCATCCCGAAAATAGGGTGCCTTTTGAAAAACCTGAAGGGTATGACCCGGCCGGTTATGAACTTCTCGCCCGGGTATTTGAATCGGGATGGAACGAATGGTTTGCAAAATATGATATTATCCCCAACAGGAAGACGGATACAAACAACCACGGCCCTTTCAGTAGCGATTATATAGGAATGAACTACGATTATCCCGAAGCATCCTATGAACGGCGCAAAGAGATCATTGAGGATCATACAAATTATCAAAAAGGACTGCTCTATTTTGTATCGACCGATGAACGTGTGCCCGAAGAGGTGAGGAACAGGATGCAGGACTGGGGACTGGCCAAGGATGAATTTACCGATAACGGCAACTGGCCGCATCAATTGTATATCCGTGAAGCGCGAAGGATGGTCGGAGCGTATGTCACGACTGAAAACGAGGTGCTCGGAAAAGTGCATGTACCCGATCCCATCGGTATGGGCTCGTATACCATGGACTCCCATAATGTGCAACGTTACGTGACAGCGGAGGGATATGTACAGAATGAGGGGGATGTAGGAGTACATCCCGGAAAGCCGTACAAGATTGCCTATGGCTCCATCGTACCCCGGAAAGGAGAATGTGCGAACCTGCTCGTTCCGGTTTGCCTTTCGTCCAGCCATATCGCTTTCGGCTCCATCCGGATGGAACCGGTATTCATGATCCTCGGACAATCAGCGGCGGCTGCGGCGGTAATGGCCATAGATAATAACATCAGCGTACAGGATATTCCCTATGGGCAACTGGAAAAGGTATTACTTTCTAAAAATCAGATTTTAAACCATTAATCATTCAATGATCACCTTTATTATTTCAATAACAGCCCTCCTGTCGGGATACGCGTTCTACTCCAAATACCTGGAACGAGTGATGAAAGCCGACCCTGAGCGTCCTACCCCTGCCACCACCTTGCAAGACGGGGTAGATTATGTGCCCATGCCCTGGTGGCGTGTATTCCTGATACAATTCCTGAATATTGCCGGATTGGGCCCCATATTTGGCGCCATTGCAGGCGCAATGTGGGGACCGGTCGCATTTCTATGGATTGTACTGGGAACTATTTTTGCAGGGGGCGTGCAAGACTATTTCTCCGGGATGCTTTCGCTCAGGCATAATGGTAAAAGCATAACTGAAATTATAGGGGTTTATTTGGGAAAATACGCCAAACAGATCATGAGAATTTTCATCATTGTGCTATTGATTCTGGTAGGTGCTGTCTTTATTTCCGGGCCGGCTGGTTTATTGGCCGGGCTTACCCCGGAATCACTTGATTTTAATTTCTGGGTGTGGGTTATATTTATCTATTATATATTGGCTACTCTTCTGCCCATTGATAAAATCATCGGTAAGATTTATCCTGTTTTCGGTTTTGCATTGCTTTTCATGGCTACCAGTTTAATTACCGCGCTACTGGTAAAAGGATATCATATTCCCGAATTGACTGCTGAGAACTTCAGGAATTTTCATCACGATAAAGAAAGTTTCCCGATTTTCCCAATGATGTTCATTACCATCGCATGTGGGGCGATATCGGGTTTTCATGCCACACAATCTCCCCTGATGGCCCGTTGTTTGAAAAATGAGAAAGAGGGACGGAAGGTCTTTTACGGCGCCATGGTGACAGAAGGGGTTGTTGCGTTGGTATGGGCTGCCATCGGTATGAGCTTCTTCAGTGGTATGAAAGGACTTAACGAAGTGATGATAGCACAGAAAGGCAATGCGGCATGGGTGGTGAATGAGGTTTCCTATTCATTGCTGGGAACATTTGGTGCAGTATTGGCAATCTTAGGGGTTGTTGCAGCACCAATCACATCGGGAGATACCGCTTTTCGAAGCGCCCGGTTAACGATCGCCGACCTCATCAAAACGTCCCAGAAACCTATCAGGAATCGCCTGGTCATTACTATCCCCCTGTTCGCTATCGGGTTCCTGATGACCAGAATTAACTTCGATGTAATATGGCGCTATTTTGCATGGGCAAACCAAACACTGGCAACAGTGATCTTATGGACCATTACCGTATATTTATGTCAGAAGAAGAACAGATATTATCTGATAACTCTTATTCCTGCTCTATTTATGACAGGGGTAGTGACTACATACATTATGCTCTCTCCCGAAGGCTTTTCATTACCCAACCCTGTCTCTTATAGTATAGGATTATTCTTTGTTATGTTGACGCTCACACTGTTTTTGATTTATAAGAAGAAATCGAGATAATGTAAACTATATTATACAATATATTGAATATTAATTATTTAATTGAATATCTATCGAAATATTATTCTATGAGGTCAACATTTTTTATTCTTTTTATCATGTTGCTGAATGCTACATGGGGAGTTGCTCAAAAAGCCGGATCCGAAAGTCATGACAGACAGCTTGCATACTATGGGATTTGAGGTCATGTTGTGGATTTGTCCGTATGTTTCCCCTGATAGTCCTGAATACCGGGAATTAAGCAGTAAAGGTTATTTGGCGAAAGATAAGAATGGTAAAGATGCTATTATTCATTGGTGGAATGGACATAGTGCTTGCTATGATATGACAAATCCGGATGCCGTGAACCACTTGAAAAATGAACTTACAAAGTTGCAGAATGATTTTGGTATAGATGGCTATAAGTTTGATGGGGCTGATGTGGGTTATATGCAGGGAGAGTACTTCTTTTATAAAGAAAATGCGAATGTAAATGATTTTACAGAGGCGTGGGCTGTATTTGCGTTGAATTTCCCTTTCAATGAACTTCGAACTTCGTGGAAATTAGGCGTAACAGAACTCGTTCAGCGCCTTGGAGATAAAAACTATTCCTGGAATGCCGTTGCTTCGCTTATTCCACAAATGACAACCGCCGGTATATTGGGACATGCCTATGTTTGTCCTGATATGATTGGGGCGGGCAATTTACGGCTTTTTTAAATATTGATGCGGATAAATTTGATCAGGAAATAAGAGAACCGTCCAGTTACCAAATGGACGCTGGAAAGATGATTTAGGTGAGGTACATAATGGAGGAAAGATAATAAAAATAGATGTCCCATTAAGGAGGACACCCTATTTTGAGAGACTTTCATTTTAAAAATTCTAAAAAATGCAACGGAGCGTCGCACCACTGGGTGGAAGTAGAGAATATCCCGATATCGGGAGTGATCGTGTTTTGCGCTGACAGCTCCGTCAAAGGGATCAACGCAAACGGTAATAATTTCTTCGGATTCATAATTCATTAAAAATAACAGTTTTATGCTGCTAATCTTCTCTTTAATTTCTTTGAATTACAAATGTAACATGAATAGTGAAAGTTTTATGAATTTTGAAAAATGAACAGTTAATAAAATATATTACTTTTGTCCGAAATAAAAAATTGTTTTATATTTTTGTCATTTGGTGGAATATAAAGTTCATACTCCTTTTTCAGATTTTCAGACTATTACCCAATCCAAGTTTGAAGAACTGTTTTGCCGTTTCTATTCACAGATTGCAGCGTATGCCACTGTGATATTAGATGATAAAACGGCAGGAGAGGATATTGCCCAGGAAGTATTCGCGTATATGTGGGAAAAGCGAAATGTCCTGCAACCAGGTGACGGATTTCACAGCTATCTGTTTCAATCAGCCTATTCACGGTGCATCGATTATATCAAGAAAAACAAGCAGTCAGAAAAATATGCGCAGGAGTCGCTTCTACAATTTGCTGAAGAATACCATGCTTATCTTGAAAACGATTGTCAACCTATAAAAGAACTTTTCAGTAAAGATTTTGAAGAGAGCTTGAACGCACTGCTCGAAGAGCTTCCCGAAGCACGGAGGCAGGTTTTCAACCTGATCTATCGCGACGGTCTAAAAGCAAGGGAAGTGGCTGAAAAACTGCAAATGCCGCAACGCACGGTGGAGAGTCATATTTATCTTACCCTGAAATTTCTCCGGAAACGTTTAGCTCCATCCGATTTTCTTATTTTGACGCTTCTTTACCATTTTTTTTAAAATAATTACCATTTTGCTCCGTAGTTTTTCTATCTCGCCCGTTTAGCTTATATAGACGCTCTTAATTATTGCTATGGATTCCGGTTTCTCATTATTGATCAGATATCTTTTCCAACCTCTTTCACTTACCGAACGACAGGCGTTAGAAGAATGGCGCAACTATTCGACTGAAAATCAATTGCTTTTTTCAGAAGTAAGCAAATTGCGCCTGCTCAACGAATATACCCGCCGCAATACCGTAGCAGCTGAAACGGCAGTAGCCCTCTCCCGCACTCAGGCAAAAATCCGTCATCGTACCATCCGCCATCGTTTTCTCCGTGCCTCTCGATACGCTGCTGTTATCGCACTTATTGTTTCACTGTCCATTTTTGGATGGATACGGCTAACTCCCGGAAAATATACTGTAATCACCGTTACCGAAAACGAAGCCATCAAAAAGATCCATCTGACCGACGGCTCTATGGTTTGGCTCAGCGCTTCATCCGAGTTACGGATTCCGGAATCATTTTCGCCGTCACATCGTCAAATCGCGTTGAAAGGAAAAGCTTATTTCGATATTGAGAAAAACCCCGGATCACCGTTCTTAGTAACCTCTCCTTACATGAATGTAAAGGTAACCGGCACATCTTTCAACCTTTTTGTAAATGATGAAAGCCGACAGGTGGAAACAATACTTGTATCGGGGAAAGTGGTGTTGCAGGATAACCACGGAAAAGATGTTTTTGAAATGTCACCTGGTGAAAAGGTAGTATATACCGTAAAAAACAATAATTACACGGTTTCGACAGTCGATGTGAATACACTCACCTCCTGGTATCTGGATCAGATAACTTTTGAGAATGCCACATTACGTGAGATTGTCAACAAATTGAGTCTTATCTATGACGTAAACATCAATCTTGAATCCAAAAGATTGGCAGACCGGCGTTACCGTTATGTGATAAACAAGGAAGAAACACTGAAGGAAGTACTCGATATACTTAGTTATTTAGCGCCTATCCAATACCGGATAGAAGGTAACGAAGTTTTCATTACCGAATAACTGTAGGAATACATATCTCAACTATTTCGATGAACCTAATTTTTTATAATTAACAACAAAAAATGTATGAATGAACACGTAAAACACAAGATGACGATCCCGCTTGTTGTCATCCAATCTGATCTGTGGCGAACGATAAAATCGTTCCTGATACTGTGCATGCTGAGTTTCTATGTTTCCGCTTCCGCGGCCTCAGCACAATCCGTGAACGTGAAACTTACGCTGAATGATCCTACCGTAGCCCATGTAATTGAAAAGTTACATCAGCAAACGGGGTATGAATTTTCGTACGATGCCAATATCCTTTCCGAAAAATTATCCGATGTATCGATAGACGCAAAAAACGAACACATTGAAATCGTCCTATCCCGTATTTTCAGTAAATCCGACATAAGCTTCAGGGTGATGAATAACCGTGTCTTCCTGAAAAACAATAAAGCCCCGGCAACAGTATTACAATCGGCAAATGCCACGCAGCAACCAGGCGTAAGAAAAATTTCCGGCACGGTAAACGATGATATGGGGGAGCCGGTTATCGGTGCTACCATTATTGAAAAAGGAAATCCTTCCAACGGTACTATCACCGATATCGACGGCAACTTCGCCCTTAGCGTATCTCCCGATGCCGTGTTAGAGATAACCTATGTGGGATACCAGCCGCAAAGCATTGCCACAGCGGGGCTAAATACACTAAGCATTACATTGCAGGAAGATACGAAAACATTGGATGAGGTGGTAGTCGTGGGATATGGCACCCAAAGGAAAGCAAATCTCACCGGTGCTGTTTCTGCCCTAAAGATGGAGGATGTGTTGGGGGACAGACCTGTAAACAATGCATTTGCAGCATTGCAGGGATCGATCCCGGGCCTGATGATATCAGGGTCTTCTACTCCCGGACAGAACAACAAATCGATCAACATACGTGGCACACTTTCTATTAACGGAGGCGAACCTTTGGTCTTAATCGATAATGTTCCCGGCGATTTAAATATGATAAATCCCGAAGATATCGAATCTATCAGTGTACTTAAAGATGCTGCATCTTCCGCTATTTATGGTGCCCGTGCTGCTAACGGCGTTTTATTGGTTACTACCAAACGCCCAAACAGTAACACTGCCTTTCAGTTAAACTACAATAATAATTTCGGATTTGAATCATCCATCAACCGTCCTCAGCAGGCCCCTCTATCGAACTATTTCAGAGCCTATCAGGACGCTGGTTTTAGCAACACTTACTGGTCTAATTCACAAGACGTAAGCAAGTGGATCGAATATGTAGAAGAATATAAAAGAAACCCCGGTTCATTTAATACGATTGGGGATGGAATTTATGTAGATAATGGGACACCTTATTACCTACATGAAAAAGATCTGGTTGACAATGTATTGACAACAGGGTACTATACGAGTCACAATATCTCTGCATCCGGGGGAACGGAAAAAGTCCGTTACAGGATGGCAGGAGGTTACAGTTCTGAAGATGGCCCGATGATCACAAACAAAGACTATTACCGAAGAATGAATATCAGTAGTTTTATTTCGGCCGATATGACAGATTGGTTTACGCAGGAATTGGATATCCGGTATGCACAGAGTAAAAAAACAATGCCGCAGGGAAGAGGGAACGACATCTATACACTGCGTCTCGTTAATTATTATCCCGAAGGGATGTTGCCTGCCTCTCTTTCCTTATCGGGAGAGGAAGCACCGCTATTTACACCGAAGAACGTAATCATGTATGCCAACACCAGCAATACGGCCAGAAACAATCCCCGTATCTTTTCAAAATCAATCATAAAACCAATAGAGAATCTGGATATTGTATTCGAATACACCTACGACAAGGACGACTTTAACTATTCCTATTATACCGATAAATGGAGACACACCACCATCCAGTTGGCCGTGAGTACTGCCCCTACGAACGATGAATTGACAAGGCAACGGTACTTCACAGATTATAATGCGGTCAACTCGTATGCTACTTATTCCCAATCATTCGGAGGCCATAATTTTAAGTTAATGGGCGGATTTAACCAGGAATCCAGTTCGTATGAAATAATCGAAAATAAAGTGAAAGACCAGGTGTCAAATGTTATTCCATCGTTAGGCAATGCTACCGGTGAAAAAACGTTGAAGGAAGAATATTCGGAGTATTCCATTCGCAGTGGATTTTATCGTTTGAACTATAATTATCTGGATAAATATTTGTTCGAAATGAACGGGCGGTATGATGGCTCCTCAAAATTTCCAAAATCAAAAAGATTCGGTTTCTTCCCCTCCGTTTCAGGCGGATGGCAGGTTGCACAAGAAAATTTCATGGGTTTCTCAAAGAGATGGCTGGAAGAACTGAAATTCCGCGTATCGTGGGGACAAATAGGCAATCAGGCTATTAATCCTTATCAATACAGCCCTGAAATGGTCATTAATAGTGCGAATACGGTCTGGCTGACCGATGGAAACAGGGTGACCACCATTGGTTTGCCTGCATTAGTAAGCAGCACGTTCACCTGGGAGACCGTGGAGACCCTTGACTTCGGTATTGACTTTAGCTTACTCAAGTACCGGCTCAGAGGGACTTTTGACTGGTATCAACGCGATACCCGGGGAATGCTGACAAAAGCAGGAGCTTTGCAACTCCCGGCAGTAGTAGGGGCGGAAGCTCCGGCGCAAAACGGCGCTGATATGAGGACCCGCGGATGGGAATTAGCTGTCAGTTGGAGGGACAGGATAGGGAAAGTCGGTTACAACATAGGGTTTAATATCTATGATCATCGTTCCCATATCACGAGATTTGCCAACGAAGGTGGATTGTTTTATGACAGAAACGATGCCCAGGATGAAAAAAGATATCGTGAAGGGATGCAACTCGGTGAAATCTGGGGCTACCTGGCCGACGGGTACTATTCAGTGGATGACTTTGCAGATTTAAATACATGGCAATTAAAAGAAAATATTCCTTCCATTCAAGGATACAACGTCCGACCGGGCGATATGAAATTCAAGAATCTCAGGGATGACGAAAACAGCCAGAACCAGATAAACTCAGGAGATAATACGGTGGATAATCCGGGTGATAAAACCATCATCGGCAATTCAACTTCACGTTATCAGTTCGGTGCTAACCTGGGAGTTAATTACAAAGGATTTGATGTAAGCGTGATGCTCCAGGGTGTAGGCAAGCGTGATGTATGGTTGGGAGGGGCAGCTATGTTCCCCTTTGGAGGGACGAGCGCCAGCGATGCCATTTTCCAGCCGTTGTACTATAACCAGACGGATTATTGGAGACCCATCAGCAATGATCCGGCAGATCCCAACTATATGGTGGCTGAAAATCCCAATGCAAAATATTACCGTCTTTACGGACAAGTACAAAATGTGGGATCCAATGCACGTATCTCGGATAAGTTCTTACAAAATGCCGCTTATTTACGTGTGAAAAACATCACACTTTCCTATGTTTTTCCGACTTCTTTAATACAAAATCTTCATGTTAAACAGCTGAAGTTATTTGTTGGAGTAGAAAATCTGGCAACCTTCTCGTCACTGCCCAGGGGCATAGATCCTGAACGGATCAGTTGGAACTACCCATTTTATCGTACTGTTTCATTTGGTGCAAATATTACATTTTAATTTTAAGAAACAATGAGAAAATATATCCTTATATTATTAACGGCCGCTTTGATTATGGCTTGCAACGATGACTTCCTGGAGAAAAGTCCACGTACATCGCTGGTGGAAGAGAACGCTTTCAAGACATATGATAATTTCAAAGCATTTATGTTTCCCTGTTATGAGATGTTCACCAATACAACGATTGCCACATCCCTCTCCAATGGCTTTTCACAGGACGCCCAATACAGGGGTGATGTAAACGCCGGCTATCTGACAACACGGTTTAATTTTAATTCATACGCTTTTCAGACCGTGCAGAACGCTTCCACAGGTAATGGATGGAACTTCGGCTATATCCGCCGGATAAATATCATGTTATCGCATGTTGACGAAGACAATGAACTGACACAGGCCGAAAGAGATCACTGGAAAGCTATAGGTTACTTTTTTCACTCCTATTGGTATATGGAACTCGTAAACCGTTTCGGCGATGTGCCCTGGATTACCCAGGTGCTGAATGAAACTTCCACTGATTCTTACGGGCCAAGAAGCGACCGCAAGATGGTTACCGATTCCATATTGATCCGCTTAAAATGGGCTGAAGAACATATCGGGAATTTCGAAGCGAAAAATGGTAAAAACACCATTAACCAGAATGCAGTGCAAGCCGCCTTATCGCGCTTTACGTTGCGAGAAGGTACATGGCGTAAGTATCATGGCTTAGGCGATCATGATAAATATTTCTCCGAATGTGCACGCGTTTCCGAAATATTAATGCCTAAATATCCGACACTTTACACCGGTACGGACGGACAACCGGCAGCCGGATATGGTGAAATGTGGACAACGGAAGATTTAGGCAAAGTTCAGGGCGTGATTCTTTATAAAGAATACAGGGAGTCCATCCTGTTGAACAACAACAATCATGTGGAGCATACTTCTTCCCATATTATTGAAATGCCGCAGCACACGGTAGACATGTATTTATGTAAAGACGGGAAAACTATTTCAAACTCTCCATTATATGACGGAGATAAAGACATGTACTCTACATTCCGTAACAGGGATCCTCGTATGTATCATACCATCATGCCCCCTTACCGGGTGAAAGCCGGAAAAGGAGATTATAACACTTGGTCTTTTACAAATAATCCGTCCGACAGGGAATATATTGATATAATGGGAATTAACAGCTCCACTTCCAACCCCGGTGTTGGAATGAAACGTCTTCCTGCCCAAAACTGGGGAGCAAGCCTCCTGGCCTATGTACCCAATTTACAGAACGGTATAGCTGCACAAGGAACGAATGCTGCAGCATATGTAGCATGTCGCTCGGGCTACTATGTATATAAAAACTGGAATCAATGGGAAACAAATTTCAATCAGGGAGCTTTAAACACTTCCGATAAACCCATTTTCAAGATAGAAGAAGTTCTCTTAAACTATGCAGAATGCAAATGGGAGCAAGGCCAGTTTAATCAGGCAATTGCCGATATGAGTATTAATAAGCTTCGTGAAAGAGCCGGAGTCGATCCTCTGATTGTGGCTGAAATTGATGCGAACTTCGATCCGAAAAGAGACACTACCGTAGATCCTGTACTTTGGGAAATACGCCGGGAACGTATGATCGAGCTTATGGGCGAAGGTTTTGGATTCGATGATGTCCGCAGGTGGAAAAAAGCATCCTGGTATGTCAACAGACAGCAGTTGGGCATGTGGATACAGCAATCGAAGGTTAATGAGTCGCTTTGGGATGAAAATACGCATTTACCTACCAAAGCTAAACCTGAAGGTTATATTTATTTGTGGGCAGATCCCATTATAGAAGGTAAGGGATGGTTGGACAAATATTATCTGTACCAGATTCCGACGGATGAAATAGTATTGAATCCGGCATTAGAACAAAATCCCGGATATTAATTATTACCTTTAAACCCTAAAGGCTCTTAAACAGGAGTCTTTAGGGTTTATCCTGTTCTTGCTTAACGAAAATGTTTACTTTTATTATAATTTTATATGTCCGTAAAAAACATATTGACCGGTTTTTTCTTATCTGTAACTCCTGTAGTACCGGCGTTTGCACAGGAAAAACCGAATATTATCTTTATCCTCGCCGATGATCTGGGTTGGACAGATTTAAGTTGTACTGGAAGTGATTTTTACGAAACCCCTCACATTGATAAACTCCGTAAACAGGGCATATTGTTTACCCATGCCTATACAAATGCAGCTAATTCCGCTCCTTCCAGAGCCTCTATTATGACCGGAATGTACACTCCAAGACACGGGATTTATACCGTTGATCCGGCCGATAGGGGGAAGACCGAAAAAAGAAAACTGATCTCCATGCCAAACCAAAACGTTTTGGCCGAAACATTGATAACATTTCCGAAAATATTACAGGAGAACGGATATAAAACCATCCATATCGGTAAATGGCATTTGGGGAGCGATTCATCCGGTAACGGCCCTCTGCACCATGGTTTTGATATCAATATTGCAGGCGACAAAAACGGACATCCTTTTACCTATTTTTATCCTTTTTGCAGTAAAAGCAAGCAATGTCTGACAAATTTAGAATTGAACGATTCAACCTATAAATACCTTACGGACAGGTTGACAAACGAAGCTGTCTTACACATAAAGGCAGCAGGGAAACAACCTTTTTTCCTGTATCTTTCCCACTATGCCGTTCATACTCCTATTCAGGCTAAAAACGAGATTGTCGAAAAATATATCCGGAAAAAGAAAGGAAAAAGGCACAACAATCCCGAATACGCAGCTATGATTGAGAGCCTTGATAATAGTGTTGCTAAAATATTACAGGCATTAGAGGAAGAAAACAAATTAAATAATACAATCATTGTTTTTATGTCGGATAATGGAGGCATGTTAAACGGCATTTCCGACAACTATCCGTTAAGAGGAGGAAAAGGTACTCCCTATGAAGGAGGCAACAGGGTTCCTTTAATAATTTCGTTTGGTGATAAAATAAAGGCTAACAGTACAAACCATTTCCACGTAATGGGGGCGGACTTATTCCCTACTTTGCTTGATTTTGCGGGAATTCCCGTCATACATACAATTGATGGCATTTCGTTGAAAGATGAATTATCGGGTAAACACGATCCGGAGCAGGAGAGAGATTTATTTTTCTTCTTTCCTGCATACTTAGAATCATACGGAAATCCGGACTCATTCAGAGCAACACCCTATAGTTCGATCATTTCGGGAGATTGGAAATTAATCCGCTTTTTTGAGGATGTCCGTACTGAACTGTATAATTTGAAGAAAGATACCGGTGAATCCAATGATTTGTCAAAAAAATATCCATCCAGGGCAAAAGATTTATTGATAAAACTAAAAAGCTGGGAACAAAACGTAGACGCTCCTGTCAATTTTGAATTAAACCCTCTTTACAAGCCGGAAACCAATAAGTAAACAGACAAATTTTTAATGAAATAAAATACTCATAAAAAGATGAAACAACTTCTTACAGCCGGACTTGGCGTATTGACTCTTTTACCTGTTTCTGCCCAACAGCAAAAACCGAACATCATCTTTATCCTCGCCGATGATTTAGGTTACGGGGATTTAGGTTGTTACGGGCAAACCAAAATAGAAACGCCGAATATCAACTCCCTTGCCGACCAGGGAATGCGTTTCACACAGTTTTATTCAGGTTCCCCCGTATCGGCTCCTTCCCGCTGCGTGCTGCTTACCGGAAAACATACCGGACATGCTTATATCAGGGGTAACGACGAAATGGGGCAAAGAGGTAATGTAGGGAGTCATCAAG
>NZ_CALNAT010000177.1 GCF_937873925.1 uncultured Proteiniphilum sp.
CATGTCGGGCTCTTACGGAAGTTATGTGAACGGAGTTTTTGTACCCTCAACCTACGAGGCCGAGGGAGCTACACCCCAAACCGGAGTTGACAGGATGAAACCTTTTGTCGAATGGTTGCGAAAATACAACAAAAAAGGGATGGTTGGCGAGTATGGTATTCCAGATGATGATCAAAGATGGAACACTGTGCTGGAAAATATGCTCATCTATTTGAGGGACAATGGGGTACCGGGTACATACTGGTCTGCGGGCCCAAGATGGGGATATTACCGGCTAGCTGTGCAGCCGACGAATAATTATACCACTGACCGTCCTCAGATGAAAGTACTGGAAAAATATACCAAAACGGATCCCAAATAGAATCGAAAGAGAAACGAGAAAAAAACCAAATCAAATAATAATAGACAATGAGAAAAAAAATGATACTTTCACTTCTTGCCGCACTGATAATCACTACGAATCTTTCAGCCCAGAATTTCTCAAAAGTGGAAAATCCGCCGCAACCCTTCGGGCTGAACATGGCCGGAGCTGATTTCGGTAAGAACTTCCCCGGAGTATACAACAAAGATTACACCTATCCCACTGCAGCCAATCTTGATTATGTCAGATCAAAAGGGTTTCGCCTGATCCGTCTGCCGTTCAAGTGGGACAGGATACAACATCAACTTAACGGAGAACTGGAAAAGGAAGAACTTGCACGACTCCGCTACGTGGTAGATGAAGCAGCCAAACGGGAGATCCTGGTTTTATTTGACTTACATAATTATGGGAGAAGATATCTGGGTGAAACACGTTACCGTATTGGTGAAGGCGGTTTAGAAATTGAACATCTTGCCGATTTATGGGGAAAAATTGCCAAAGAATTTTCTGAATACAGCAACATCTGGGGTTACGGATTGATGAATGAACCCAATAATATGCTGGAGAGTACCCCCTGGTCTAAAATAGCACAGGCATCCATACTGGCAATTCGTAAACATGACACCAAAAACGCTATTGTAGTAGGCGGTGACAGCTGGAGCTCTGCCGAAAGATGGATGCAGTTCAGCGACAATCTGAAAAATCTATATGACCCTGCAAACAATCTTATTTTCGAGGCACATGTGTATTTTGATAATGATGCATCGGGAACATACAAGAAAAGTTACGAAGAAGAAAAAGCCAATCCCTACAAGGGAATTGAACGGGTGCAACCCTTTATCAAATGGCTGCGTGATAACAACTTCAGAGGTTTTATCGGTGAATATGGCATCCCTGATCAGGATGAGCGATGGCAGGTATGTCTGGACAACTTTCTGGCCTATCTGCAGGAAAACGGAATCAACGGCACCTATTGGGCAGCCGGTCCCTGGTGGGGTAAAAACTTTATGGCGATTCAGCCAATTGATGGTAAAGATCGGCCACAGATGAAAATTGCGGAAAAATATCTGTGGACAGAATAAAATTCCAACTTAATTCCTTGGTCATATGCGATTAGGTCTACTGTTGATATGCATATTTGCTGTCTTTACGAAAGGAGTATCATCCGATATGGTTGATCTGAAACCTGTTGATTTTTCACATGGACGCCTGGTGATATCTGACAACAAAAGATACCTTGTTCACGAAGATGGGACTCCATTCTTCTACTTTGCTGACACAGCATGGCAACTTTTCCACCGGCTTACCAGAGAAGAAATCAATCACTATTTCCAGAACCGGGGAAAAAAAGGGTTTACGGTAATACAGGCAGTCATCCTGGCTGAATTGGATGGTTTGGAAACTCCCAACCGGTATGGCATCACCCCGTTACACAACAACAATCCCCTGACCCCGAATGAGAATTGGTTTGAGTGGGTCGATGAAGTGATCGCAATGGCTCGCGAGCACGGATTATATATCGCTTTGGTACCTACCTGGGGTGATAAGGTGGACAAGAAATGGGGAACGGGTCCAGAAATATTTACAACGGAGAATGCATATGAATATGGGAAGTATCTTGGCAATCGTTACAAGGAAACACCCAACATCATCTGGATGAATGGCGGCGACCGTTCTGCCGACGGTAAGAACTTTGCCCTATGGGATGCACTTGCCAGGGGAATCAAATCAGAAGATCAACAGCACCTGATGACTTTTCACCCGCAAGGTGAACGATCTTCTTCCGAGTGGTTCCATCAATCCGACTGGTGTGATTTCAACATCTGCCAGACAAGTCATTCCCAGACCGACTATGGCATTTATGAACGACTACTGGTAAAAGATTATCAGCTAAATCCGATAAAGCCCTCCATGGATGCTGAACCACGATACGAAGATATCCCGATTGGATTCAACCCGGAAAACGGCTGGTTCGATGAAAGTGACGTACGCCAGTCGCTTTATTGGAGTCTTTTCTCTGGAGGGTTTGGCTATACCTACGGATGCAACAGCATCTGGCAATTTTATGAGGAGGGCCGCACACCGATGTGCGATGCGAGGAGAAACTGGCAGGAAGCACTTGATCTACCAGGTTCCTTCGCAATAAAATATGCCAGAGCCTTGCTGGAATCCTTTGATTATTTAAGCCGGTTTCCCGATCAGGGTTTTATTGTCAGCCCAAACAACGATAACAAGGAAAAGGTTGTGGCCACCCGGGGTGTGGACTATGCGTTAATCTACATTCCCACCGGTAAAGAAACAGTGGTATCTCTGGACAAGATGAATACCGCGAAACAAATTCAACTTTCATGGTTTCAACCTTGCACGGGAATTAGAAAACCAATTAAAATAACTGAAGCAAAAGGAAACTTTACAGCCAGACCGGCAACCCGGGGAAAAGGGAATGACTGGGTCTTGATTTTAGAAGAAGTCAGCTAAAAGGAAATTAAACTATATAAGAAATAATCTATGGATAAGGAAATATTACGCATCATCAATGAACAGGAGAAATTGTTGTCGCGTAAAAATGAGATGGTGAGCAAAACAAATGGTATATTTAACAGATATTCCGATCCTATTCTAACTGCAGAACATATTCCGGTAAAGTGGAGATATGATCTGAATCCTGACACCAACCATTACATGATGGAACGCATTCAGATTAATGCAGTAATGAATTCAGGCGCCATTAAGATGGGGGATAAATATTTGTTGGTAGTCAGAGTGGAAGGTGCCGACAGGAAATCATTCTTTGCCGTTGCAGAAAGCCCGAATGGCATTGACAACTTTCGCTTCTGGGATTACCCGATGCTGATGCCTGAAGGAGAAGAGCCAGATGTAAACGTTTACGATATGCGTTTGACGGCTCATGAGGATGGCTGGATCTACGGTGTATTTTGTACGGAACGCAAAGATCCGGATGCGCCCAAAGGAGACATGTCTTCGGCAATTGCCACGGCCGGTATAGCCCGGACCAGGGATCTGAAAAAATGGG
>NZ_CALNAT010000178.1 GCF_937873925.1 uncultured Proteiniphilum sp.
GGGGCGGTATTAAAAACGGACAGGCCGGGGCGGCCGGCAGCTTCCTGGCCTTGTCGGTCTTCGCTTTTGCATCCTATCCCTACCGGTTATGGGAATTTCCTATTATCTGGGTAGTATTGGGAACTGTTTGTATTGCACAGTCCGGTTACAACAATACCGGAAAGAAATCCTATAGCTGGGAAAAAATGATTCTACCCTTTTTGTTGACGGTGATTTTGAGCTCCATTTCCGTTGCAGGCATTATAAAGCAAAAAGAGTTTTATCGTGCAGAGAAAGAATGGAAGAAACAACGGCCAATGTACAAAAGGAAAGCATATGCGAGTGTAATGAATGATTATGCAGAGCTTTATCCGGTACTGGATCATAAACGGAAATTCGTGTTCGAGTACGGAATGATACTGAACGCTACCGGGGAGAAAGCGAAGGCCGACAGCATCTTTGGCCGGGGATTGGAAATAAGCTGTGATCCTATGTTTTACAATGTGAAAGGGCGCAATCATTATGAAATGGGGGAATATGACAAAGCCGGAGATTCCTATTTAAACTCTACGTGGCTGTTACCCGAACGCATTTATTCCTACTTTTTACTGGTAAAACTTTATGCCGATCCGGCCAATTATCAACCGGGAAAGATGATCCGTGCGGCAAACGCCGTACTGCAAAAGGAACCGAAAGTCCATTCCATGGCTGTCACGGAGATGCGCGATGAGGTGAGAAAAATATTGAAAGAGAAAGGGGCGGGGCATGAATAAAACCGGAAAGATTGTACGCAAAACAGGCCAGGTAATACTGAACCTGTTTTACTATGCCTCCATCATTGTACTCGGCTTTATCGTTCTCCGTGTATTCGTGTTCGGTTCTTATAAAATACCGACGGACTCCATGGAACCGGCCATTGTGCCGGGCGACTACGTGCTGGTGAACAAACCGGCTTACGGTGCCCGGCTGTTCGACCTGTTCAGCGCAGTGGAAGGGAAAGAAGTGAAGATTAAACGCATGTCCGGTTACACCCGTGTCAAGCACGACGATGTGGTTGTCTTTCATATACCTTATCCGAATAAACGGGACAAGATTGAGATGCACATGTTGAAGTACTATATCAAACGCTGTATCGGTGTTCCGGGTGATACTTTGCGGATAGTGAACGGAATTTATACGGTGAATGCCGATACCGCGAAACGTTTGGGGAATTATGCCGGTGAACAGTCATTAAGCCACAAAACAAAAGAGGAGTTGCCGGCAGGAGTATACACTACTTTTCCTCGGGATTCCATATTAAACTGGAACATCAAAGATTTCGGGCCTCTCTATATACCCCGCAAAGGAGACCGTATCACATTAGACAGGACAACCGCGTTACTCTATAAAAAGATCATCGACTGGGAGAAAGGCTATCCTCTTCCATTGGAGAACGATACGTTGCGGGATAACGGGAAGCCATTACAAGAGTACACTTTTTCCCATAATTACTACTTTATGGGAGGCGACAAGGTGGAGAATTCGCAGGACTCCCGTTACTGGGGCTTGCTTCCCGACGATTTGATCGTGGGCAAAGCGTGGTTGATCTGGAAATCAATAGACCCTCATTCAGGTATATTCAGGAGAGAGAGAATACTGAAAAAAATAGAATAAATATCAGGGAAAATCTAAAAAAGCGATTGATAAGCGAGTTGAAAGAGGTGATTTTTAAACTATTGCGTTTATCGGGTAGATGTTTACGATAAACGAGTAGTGAATGTGGTTCATTTTACATTCATTTGTAGAATGTGAAAATATTTTTACCTATGGACTGTCATGAAACCAATAAAAATTATTCCATGGATTCCTATATGGGTATTGAACCGGTATGTATTGGCCCTCTTTGGGTTGTTATTGTATCCTCTGAGAACTCGCTCCTCCTGAAAGGAAGAACGCATTTTCGAAATAAAGGATGGCAAGTAAGTTTTCAAGTAAACTCCCAATTGAAATGAACTGCAGGTACATTTAAATTAAAAAAGAATAAACATATAACACATGAAAAATCCTTTATAGAAAGGAATTCTTAATATTATTTTTTAATTACCTAAATTCATTGCTTATGAAAAAAATTCTATTACCGGGCATTTTAGCCCTTGCCGTCCTGCTAATCGCGGGATTCGGTATGAACAGAAGTATGAATAGCTATGGTGATCTTAGTGACATGGCATTGAAAAATGTGTTGGCATTGGCTGATGGAGAGGATCCGGAAGACCCTGATCCGGGGGAAGAAGATGATGATGGAGGTATTGAAGTGGAAAAAGTTCACGAAAAAGTGGATTATATAGCTACCTCAGAAGAAATAATCAATGGAGCTGTCTACATATGTACAACTATAGGAGTAGGTTGTAATGGAACTGGTAATATTGATTGTGTTAGATGGTCAACAACTGAATGTAAGAGATTGTAAATTGTAAATTCGTTTTAATAAATTAGTACTCATTTTTATTGAGTGCTAATTTATTAAATACTTCGGTAAATATTTATCAACTAATTAATATTAAGACATTCATGAACATAGTTTAATATAGAAAAATTGATCAAGAGTTTGAATTTCAGTTACTTTACAGTATTCTGCTAGAATAAAGTAATGAAAAGTATCAGCCTGCATTACCAGTATAGGGTATCTGTAAGGAAAATATGAGTGAACTGAATACGAAGCTAAACAAAAGTTTCAGAACATTCCCGATGGTGACGCTAATTTTATATATGGTCATCCCTGGAAGGATCAATTTCCTTCAACTGGGAAGGTCTGGCAAATCGTGTGAACAGAAGATTAAATGATAAATTTGTCAAATAGCTTATTGATTTTGAGTCGATTGCCGAATACTATATTTTTAATCTATGACAAACTATTTAATTTAATTATTTTTATTATGAGATTATTCTTTTTGATATTTTTATTACTATTTCTGGGTTGTACTTCAAAATCCAGTAAAATTGAATCGGAAAATGGAAACGGATCAAAATATATTGGTGGATTTACAACTGTCAACCATGCTTTAAACGATTCTACCCTCTTTAATGAGTGTCATGTTGTAGCATTGGAGACAAATGATAGTTCCTTTATACGGGAGATCAGCCGTATTTATAAAACAAAAGACTATATATTTATTTTAGATAAATCACTGGATAAAATATGTATTTTTGATGTTCAGGGAAAATACCGGAATAAAATTGAGAATATTGGGAATGGACCGCATGAATATTTGTCGTTAATGGATTTCTGCCTGGATACAGAAAAAGAAGAGATTTTATTATTATGCGACAAACCGTACAAAATAATGAGGTGTAACTATAACGGACAATTCGTAAGTGAGACAAAATACCGGGATTTTTTCAAGGGCATTGCTATGGATGCCGGCTATATCTATTGCAACAGGACTGAATTAAATAAAACTGATTTAGATAAATATGAGATATGTTGTATGAATCGCGATGGAGATCAGGTTGCCAATTTACTTGAAACAAGAGACAATATCGCCAATACATTGTTCAATCCCGGAAACTTTTTAAATAGGAGCAGACATATTTATTATACCAGAAGATTTGATAATACGGTATATCAGATTATTAAAGATGAATTTTCAGAAAAATACACTTTGGATTTTGGAAAATTCAATTTGCCCGAATATTTGCTCAAAGAACGTGATATAAGAAGGTTTCACAATGAATGTGAAGAAAAAAAGTACATATACTCAATAACTGAATTTATAGAAAATGAAAAATATATCATCTTCAATACAAACCAAACAATTTGTGTATATGACAAAAATAAAGAAACATTCATTGGTTATCCAAGAATCAAAAATACGCAGTTCAATATTGAGACTAGTTCTTTTTACTCAAATGGTTATGATGAAAATTCAATAGTGATGAAAATTGAGCCCGGAATTCTCTATATGTTTAAAGAACATATAAAAGATAATGAAGACATCACAACTTTACTTGAGAAAGTACAAGAGGATGATAATCCAATTTTACTTTTTTATCAATTCAAAATATAATTAGAGAATGGGGATGTTTGACTCTTATATTTGGATTCTATCTTATTAGACCTAAATTCATTTGAATTTCTACATTGTAAACATCGATGTTTCTACCGAGTAAAGAAAACAAGCCAGCAGTAATTGACCTGCTTATTATCCTTTTCACAGGGGTAATACTCGTCACCTACGATTATCAGAAAGATATGCTTCCCGACGGGTTGCTTTTTTCTGTACAGCTGTGTGCCGGATGGTTTTTATGCCGGATTCTCTATACTTATTTTCCGTCTCTCACTCTTTATACTTGCGTTGGAATATTGTTATTCGGTTTGGTGGAGGCCATAGGGGGATTAACCCAGTTGTATGACCTATCCCCCTCGAGACACAGGCTCTTTAAAACCACGGGATCGTTTCTGAATCCAGGGCCATATGGCGGATTCATCGCGTTGATGTTCCCGTTGGTGTTACACTACTGGCTCATATTCAAACATAAGAAGAGATGGATCGGTTATTTTTTCCTTTTTGCGGGAGCTGTTTGTATGATGATATTTCCAGCCACGCTGAGCCGTACGGCCTGGATTGCGGCCATGGCAGGATGCCTGCTTGTTCTCCTGTTAGATATGCGTATCATTGTAAGATTACGT
>NZ_CALNAT010000179.1 GCF_937873925.1 uncultured Proteiniphilum sp.
ACTTCCCCTTTGTTGAAAGCTACTGTTGTCGGCTGCAAGGCAACGATTGTCGTATCCCCTGTCGGGTATTCCTTACCGGCATTGGAAAGTCGTGCTGCAGTTTTAGCTAATGCTGACTGTTGGTTCATACTCGTTTTATATACACCCCATTCTTCAAACAAAAATAATACATTCGTACTCTAAATCGCGAATATTCTATTTTATTTCACCGCCCTCAATATTTCCCGTTTCCCGGGAGGACCGGGAAGACGTTCCACCCGGTAACCGGCGGTTTGGAGCATTCTTCTCACGGCACCTTTGGCGCAATAGGTGGTAAGCATTGCTCCGTAATTGCTGAGGGCATACAACCGGTTGAATATCTCTTCTGTCCACATGCCGGGTTGTTTTTCCGGGGCAAAAGCATCATAGTAGATCAGATCGAAGAGCGCTTCCGGTTGAAATTCCTCCAACCTGAGGGCATCCGTTTGCAATTTTTTCAAGCCAAAGGTGGGTGTTATATCCACCCAATCTCCCCATGCCGAAGAGTGAAGCTGTATAAATATCTCTTTTCGTGACGGATCCAGCAGTTTGCTATAGTTGAGTTTCTCTGCGTGGGCAAGCGAAACAGGATATCGCTCAAGAGTGGTATATTTCACTGTTTTTCCCGATCTTTCGGTGTCGAGTAGAGTGAGAAAGGCATTCAGTCCCGTGCCGAACCCGATTTCCAGCAGGTTGACCTCCTGCTTGTCGTAATGATGCAGACCTGCTTCCAGATAGACATGAAGTGACTCCTGAACGGCGCCGTGTGTGGAATGGTAGTGTTCGTTCAATTCCGGGATATACAGTGTATGCGATCCGTCTTCCGTTAATTCTATAATATGTAGCATAGTCATTAATCTGTCTGCCTGTTTTATCGGTATCTTTAATTTTCAACTGTCGTTGATCCAGATTGAAATGGCCGTAGCTCTTATTCAATCAGATGATAACAGTCGCATAAATTTAGAAAAATTTTCTGTATATTTGTGTAATAAAATTATCACATGCAAAAATATCTGTTTATTGTGTTACTTTCCTCACTAGCCCTTGGGTGCGGATCCGGAACGAAGAACGGTAATGCCGAAGACAAGAGGGTACTGACGGTGACAATTGAACCGCAGCGTTATTTCCTCGATCAGATTGTGGGTGACGCGTTTACCGTCAATACGCTGGTGCCGCCCGGGACAAGTCCGGAGACTTATGAACCCGCTCCGTCGGTAATGATCGACATGGGGAAGAGTGATATCTATTTTATGGTAGGGGGTCTCGGTTTTGAGAACGCCTGGAGCAAACGCCTAACGGAAAATAACCCGGATGTGACCATCGTAAATTGTTCGGAAGGTATTGACCTGATGGAAGGGCATGGGCATAATCATGATCATGCACACGGTCATCATGATCAAGCGGACGGGCATGGACATGCTCATTCTCACGGCGCCATGGATCCGCATGTATGGTCTTCTCCCCTGGCAGTGAAGATATTTATCCGGAATATGTTGGGAGCGGTGGTAAAAGCGGATCCCGATAACGAAGAGATATTCCGGACCGGGTTTGATGAATTTTCAGTAAAAATAGACCGGACAGACAGTCTGATCCGCAATCTGTTGGTGAATATCCCATCGAAATCGTTTATTATCTACCATCCCGCGCTGGGCTATTTTGCCCGCGATTATGGCCTGTATCAGTATAGTGTTGAGTTCGAAGGAAAGAGTCCTTCTCCTTCGCAGATCAAAGAACTTGTAGATATCGCCCGGAAAGAAAAGATCAATACTGTTTTTATACAGAGAGGTTTTGACACGAAGAATGCGGCAGTGATTGCACAGGAGATCGGTGCGGAGGTATTTGAGATCGATCCGCTCCGGTATGAGTGGGATGAAGAACTACTGCGGATTGCCACTATTTTAGCCCGTGAAACGGATGAATAAACTGATTGACATAACGGACCTGACGGTCGGCTACGAAAATAAGCCGAATGTGCTGAAGAATGTCAATCTTACCATCTATAAGGATGATTTTCTTGGTATTATCGGACCCAACGGAGGAGGCAAAACCACCCTTTTGAGGACGGTGTTAGGGTTGATAAAGCCTCAGTCGGGCTCCATCACTTTCTATGATAAAGGAGAAAAAACAACTTCCCTAAATATCGGCTACCTGCCTCAAATCAACCGGATTGATAAAAAATTTCCCATCTCCGTGTCGGAAGTGATCCTATCGGGATTAACGCCGGGAAGGAATCTTTTCAGGAGATACTCTCAGGAAGATAGGCAAAAGGTGAAAGAGGCGGCGGAACGGCTTGGAGTAGAAGAGTTGTTATCACGTGCCGTAGGGGAACTCTCGGGCGGGCAACTGCAACGGGTGTTGCTCGGAAGAGCCATCGTCGACAATCCGAAACTGATTATCCTGGATGAGCCGAGTACTTATGTGGATAAGGTGTTCGAGACCAATTTTTATAAATTGTTGGGAGATATCAATAAAGAGATCGCTATTGTGTTGGTGTCGCACGACGTGGGGACGATTATCTCCCTTGTGAAGAATATCGCTTGTATAAACCAGGGGTTGCATTACCATCCGGGTACCGATATATCGCAGGAATGGCTGCTGAATGCTTATGAATCCTGTCCCATCGAGATACTAGGGCATGGATCCCTGCCTCACCGTGTGCTGATGGAACACGATCATACGGAAGAGGGATCACATACACACGATTAGATATGGGAGATACAGTCTGGATCATTCTGGCCGGTCTGCTGTTGCTCGTAGGGGCTATAGGCATTGTTGCGCCGGTACTTCCCGGCCTTCCCCTGAGTTGGGGAGGATTGCTGGTACTGAAATTCATTCCTTCTACACAGGAGGATATTTCATGGACGGCGATTATTGTTTTGGGTGTGTTGACTGTCATCATCACTATTCTCGATAATATTTTACCGGTCTGGGGGACGAAAAAGATGGGCGGTAATAAACAGGTGGTCTGGGGCGCTACCATCGGCCTGCTGGTCGGTTTTTTCCTGGGGCCGTGGGGTATTATTTTCGGTCCATTTGTGGGTGCCTTCGCCGGAGGATTGCTTTCCGGAACACAATTTATACCCGCTGTTAAACAGGCTACCGGCGCCTTTGCCGGTTATATCGCAGGGCTCGTGCTCAAATTGGTCACGGTCGGTTTGATCATTTTCTTTTTTGTGAGAACTCTTGTACTTTGAAGAGGTTTTCGCCCTTTGGCTAATCCAAAATCAAAAATGAAGTAGTACAAAAAAGACCGGTGATCATTACCGGCCTTTATTCTGTATCAATCTAAAAGATTTTTTAATCTGCATTCCTGATGAGGTATTCGGCGATCTGGACGGCGTTCAGCGCGGCTCCTTTACGGATCTGGTCCGAAACGGTCCAGAAGGTCAGCCCGTTCTCGTTGGCAAGATCCTTGCGGATGCGCCCTACATAGACGGGATCTTTTCCGGAAAGTCCCAGCGGCATAGGATATTCTTTGGCGGACGGATTATCGATCACTTCAATCCCTTTGGCTTTGCTGAAGGCTTCCCGTGCCTCCTCTACAGAGATGGGACGTTCGGTCTCGATCCAGATAGCTTCCGAATGCGCACGCATCACCGGAACCCGCACACAAGTCGCACTCACCTCTATATTGGAATGCATGATCTTGCGCGTTTCATTGTACATCTTCATCTCCTCTTTTGTATATCCGTTATCGGTAAAGACATCTACCTGAGGGATCAGATTGTATGCAAGCTGATAAGCAAATTTGGAGACGGTCGGTTTTTCACCGTTCGTCAACTGCCTGTATTGCTCTTCCAATTCCTGCATGGCAGCTGCGCCGGCTCCCGATGCAGCCTGATAAGTGGCTACATGCGCCTTTTTGATGTGCGCGATCTCCTCAATAGCCTGCAGCGCTACTACCAGCTGCGCGGTGGTACAGTTGGGATTGGCGATGATGCCGCGGGGGCGGTTCAGTGCATCTTCCGCATTCACTTCCGGAACGACAAGAGGAACATCATCTTCCATACGGAACGCACTGGAATTATCGATCATGATAGCTCCGTATTTGGTAATGGTTTCGGCAAACTCCAGCGAAGTACCTCCACCGGCAGATACGAATGCAATGTCGATCTCCCTGAACTCGTCGTTATGTTGCAATTCTTTTACTTCAATCGATTTACCTCTGAAGTTATATGTTGTTCCGGCACTTCTCGACGATCCGAATAAGACCAGTTCGTCCAACGGGAAATTTCTTTCATCCAGTACGCGGAGTAATTCCTGACCTACGGCTCCGCTGGTACCTACTATAGCAATCTTCATATGACTATAAGTTTTTTTAAAATAAAGAGTAAAGAACAAAACCTAAAACACACTTTTTATTCTATCGACACCACAAAGATATAAAAAAGCGTATAAATGTAGCAAAATGAATAGATTTAACAATGGGAAAGTTTATCTGATAGCGATTTTCCGGGTGAGTTTGCCGATTTTTATGATGTAGTATCCCTTCGGAAGGGATAATATGTATTGATTGGTACCTGCCTTTACGCGCCGGTTATATACTTTTACTCCCATAATGTTATATATTTCGAGTATTCCGTCCTCAGGGAGATCCTCAATAATAAGTCGGTTTTCGGCCAGCTTGAGCCTGGTTCTGTCCTGGGGCTCCTCTTTATTTTGCGGCTCTTCCGACAAGTTTTGCAATCGCGTAGTGTTTTGAATTTCCCCTCTGTTTTGGATCACTGCCGTGTCTTGGGATTCCTTTATACTCCGGAGTTCTCCTCTGTTTTGCATTCTTTCCGGGTTCTGTGGCTCTCCCATAGCAAGCCCACGGGGATTTCCCTGGACAAAGAGGGGGAAACCGGCTTCGCAGGCCAGGCATATCATTAAAAGGAGGGAACTGCATCTCTTCATAAAGCCTCGTATGTATCATTCATAGTCCGGTAAGATTTTACTAAACATCAATATAGCCAATTATTTATGAAGCGGTTCTTTGAGAAATACCGAACTGTTGGTTACAAAAATAAAGAAAAATATCCTATTTCTCCTGACTTCGGTATATTTGTTTTGTGATACACAGATTTTTAAATGTGTATTTTTTGAGACCTTTCAGAGTTTGCGGGAGTCTAAGTCAGAAGGAGTAGAAAAGCCTGAAGCGAAATCTATAAATCAAATACTTTT
>NZ_CALNAT010000180.1 GCF_937873925.1 uncultured Proteiniphilum sp.
TAAAATTGGCTAAATTTCCCAATAATCCCTGAAAATTGGAAGCGCCAAATTGTTCTTTTAATACTTGTCCCATCGGTGCCGCCAGATTGGTAACAAATGAGATCATCCCGAATAGCGCAATCATCATGATGATCGGCACAATCCGATTTTTGTTCTGATCAGTAGTCGTGTTCATACTTTTTGATTAATTATTAATTTGTTAATTATTATAGGATCTAATTCCAAATCATATTGGGTTCCCGGTCAAAAACCGGTAAGTTGTCCTCGACTCAAAAGTCTCACCCGGCTTCAGTACCACCGAAGGATATTCCGGTCTGTTGACGCTGTCGGGATAATGTTGCGTCTCGAAACAGACCGCCGATCTCGCGGGATAATGTTTTCCTTTTTTCCCGGGGAAATTACCGGTCATCCAGTTACCGGTATATAATTGTATTCCGGGCTCGTTCGTATACATTTCCATTTTGATGCCTGTCTTCGGGGAAAGGCAGTAACCCGCGTAAGTATATTCGTCTGTTGTGCTTTTGTTCAGAAGATACGTATGATCATATCCTTTGCCGAAATGCAATTGTTGGAAATCGTTCCCGATCCGCTCTCCGATGGTATGAGGGTCGGTAAAATCGAACGGTGTCCCCTTCACTAATTCCGCATCACCGTAAGGTATGGCGGTATTATCCGTAGGCAGATAGTTGTCTGCGTTAAGCATCAGCAGATGATCGCCGACAGAGGGATCACCTTGTCCGGAGAGATTGAAATAGGAGTGATTTGTAAGATTCAGGATGGTCGTCTTATCCGTAATGGCTTTATAGCGGATATCCAAAGCGTCATCGTCTGTCAGGATGTAGGTTACCGTGACAGAAAGATTGCCGGGGAAACCCTCTTCACCGTCTGCCGACAGATAAAACAATTCAATGCTCTGCCCGGTCAGGTTCTTCACCTCCCACACAACGGCATTGAATCCTTTTATTCCCCCGTGGAGTGAGTTGGGTCCATTGTTGACCGCCAGTTGATACTCTTTCCCTTCGAGGGTAAAATGTCCGTTAGCGATCCGGTTGGCTGTTCTCCCGCATATGGCGCCGAAATAGGGTTCTTCCGATGTCAGGTATTCATCGATGGTGTTATGCCCCAATACAACGTCGACCATTGTTCCGTTTTTATCGGGAACCATCAGCGAAACTATTTTGGCCCCGTAATTCGTGACCGTCAGCTCGCTCCCCTTTCTGTTTGTCAGAGTGTATAACCCGGTTTGCCTGCCATCTACCGTTTTTTTAAAAGCATCGACAAGCAAACCGGATTTGCTATACATTTTGTTCATGTAATTTTCTGGGTTTTAAATTAAGATATTGATGAAGATTGATCTTTCTTAAAATTGCTGTAAAATTAGCATGGATTTTTGATGTGACCTGAAAAATTTTTGTGTTATATAACATAAAACTTTTTAATTAACATTCTTTTCCATTACTTCTTTTGGATTCTTTGTCACCAAAATCTTATCTATCCTGTTTCCATCTACATCCACTATCTCGAAATGAAGGTTATCGTAATCGAATTGATCTCCCACCGCCGGGATCTTATTGATGCATTCAAATACAAAACCGGCCACAGTAGAATAATCGATCTTATCGAAATCCACAATAAAATCTTCATCTACCTGGGACAATATTTCTATGGGTGCCTCCCCGCTCACCAAGGCGGAATGGTCGTCACGTCTGAATATGAGCGGATCCGACAGTTCATCTTCGGTCTCCTCCGGAATAGCGCCTACCAGATTCTCGAATATATCGTGAATAGTGATAATCCCGTCGAGGCTCCCGTATTCGTCCACTACGACAGCCACAAACTTATGGTTGTTCTTGAAATTTTCGAGTACTTTTTGCGCCAGTAGATTATGGGGAACGATGATAGGCTCCATGATCAACTCCTCTATCGAGAACAGCTCCCTCTTATTGAGCCGCAACAGGAAATCCCTCATGGAAATAGTACCGGCAAAATCATCTATCTCTTTCCTGCAGGCAAGGATCTTGCTGTGTTTGGTCTGCAACAGGTCCTCAATGATCTCCTCCCGGTTCTTGCTGATATTCACCCATTCCACATCCGTGCGGTGTGTCATAAGATGAATAGCCCGCTTATCGGAAAAATAAAAAACCTGTTCGTGGATAATATTTTCTTTCACATCGATGATTCCCTCATGGGACGCTGTTTTCAACATAGACCGCAATTCCATTTCAGATATCACTTCCACTTTCGGTTTCAGACCTATCAACCGGTTGACAAAACCGGTCGATACCGATAACAGTTTCACGAACGGATAAAAGACGATACTTACCACATAAATGGTGGGCGCCACGGCAATCGCCATTTTTTCGGGATTGTTCAGCGCGATGGTTTTGGGTACCAGTTCACCTATCACAATGGATACATATGTGATAAGGAATACCACAACAACCATGGAAATACCTTCTGCAAAAAGGGCTATAGCCGGAAATTGCTGAAAGAAAGGCACCAGGTAAACGGTAAATGCCTGCCCCCCGTAAGCGCCGTTAATGATACCGATCAAAGTGATCCCCACCTGTACGGACGATAGAAAATTTCCGGGATCGGAACGTAACTTCAATGCCCGTTTTGCTCCTAACTTACCTTTCTTGCGCTCTGCTTCCAGCTTGTTCTTCTTCGTAGATACGATGGCAATCTCCGACAGGGCAAAAAAACCGTTAAAAAGGATCAGTATAAGAATGATAATGATATCTATCCACATAGCCGGTTGATTCGGTAAAACAAAACTGTGGTGATCTTACCACAACGGAGACGGATAGGTCCCCTCTTCTGCGAGATTCTTCAATCTGTCCACCACTCCGGGCCTGTCTTCGGCATAAGTAACGCCAAACCATCCGGAAGGTGTATCGAGTACTTTCACGGTAGCTGCACCGGTAACGATCAGATGATTGACCAATAACGGTATAAAGTATTCCGCTTTAAGATTTTCAATGTTCTCTTTCAGGAATTGTACAAAATAATCATCGGAATACTTGAAATAGTCTGGCGTGAAACCCCACATATTCATGGAAACGGGAGTATTATCGTCAATGGCGACCCACTGGTCGTTTTCGTCCTTGTAACTCACTTTCCCGTCTATGCGCATCACCTGTGTGCGTTCCACCACGCCCGTAAGGTTACGGTCTTCATCGGTCTCACAAACGCCACGGGCTACGGTACCGCTTTCCGAGAGGGTGTTTCCCACGCGGTAACCTACCATACAATATTTGTTCTTACTCTCTCCCAGGGTAGAAAGGTAATCGGCCAGCACCCGGAAACTATCCCGTCCGTAGAAATCGTCGGCATTGATCACCGCAAACGGTTCATGGATCACCTCTTTCCCCATCATCACAGCATGGTTGGTACCCCACGGTTTCACCCGGTCGGGATGGGGCGTAAAACCCTCCGGCAACATATCCAGTTCCTGGAATACCAACTCCACGGGTATCTTTTTCTCATATTTTCTGACGATCTTCTCCCTGAAATCATCTTCAAACGACTTACGGATCACGAAAACCAGTTTTCCGAAGCCGGCATTCACCGCGTCGTAAATGGAATAGTCCATAATGGTTTCACCGTTCGGACCCAATCCGTCCAGTTGTTTCAGTCCTCCGTAGCGGCTTCCCATTCCCGCTGCCAATACAAATAAAGTAGGTTTCATTTAAATCGATTTGTTGATTGAGATTGATTTGTAGATTTACTTTTTCTTCTCTATTTAAAAATAAAGTCACGCTTACGCACCGATATGCAAATGTAAGGTTTTTATCGAAAATGAGAAAAAGAATACTGCTCAAATTACTTTTGATATCTCTCTTTCTGGTTTTCCATGATCTTAAGGCTTTAAATTATTAACAGTCCCTACAATGAAGAGGTCACACCCCAAAAGCTTTCCACAGAGTATCTTCCGGTACGGGCGCGGTGACCATTATCTTTTCTTTGGAAACAGGATGGATAAATGAGATAGTACGTGCGTGCAGGCTGATGCTGCCGTCCGGATTGGAGCGGGCGGCACCGTATTTGAGGTCACCCCTGATGGGGCATCCTATTTTGGCCAGTTGCACGCGGATCTGATGGTGTCGCCCGGTCTCCAGGTCGATCTCCAGCAGGTAATAATTCTGTGAGGCAGCGATCAGGCGGTAATGCAGCACTGCCTTTTTGGTGTGTGGTTTTTCGTTGTCGTAGGCGCTCGATTTATTGGTCTTTTCATTCTTGACCAGATAGTGCGTCAGTTGATCCTCCTCTTTGGGGGGACGATCCTTCACAACGGCCCAATAGGTCTTGTCCACCTCGCCTTCACGGAACATATCGTTCAACCGCGACAGCGCTTTGCTTGTCTTTGCAAACACCACTGCCCCGCTCGTCGGCCGGTCGAGCCGGTGCGTCACTCCGCAAAAAACATGGCCGGGCTTATTGTATTTCTCTTTCAGGTACTCTTTCACCGCCTCGGACAACGGCTTGTCGCCCGTTTTGTCGCCCTGTACAATCTCACCCGGCGCCTTATTGACAATAATGATGTGATTATCTTCGTAAAGAACGGTCATCTGCTTAGGTATTCATTCCGCCGCAGACATTGATTACCTGTCCGCTGACATACGAAGAAAGATCCGACGCAAGGAAAAGAGCCGTATTCGCAACATCTTGCGGCGTTCCTCCGCGGCGCAATGGAATTTGCTTTGCCCATTCGTTGCGTACCTCTTCCGACAACTGTCCGGTCATCTCCGTAATGATGAAACCAGGGGCGATGGCGTTAACACGGATACCGCGTGACCCGAGTTCTTTCGCCATCGATTTCGCCAAACCGATCATCCCGGCTTTGGAAGCAGAATAGTTAGCCTGGCCGGCATTTCCGGATACTCCCACCACGGAGCTCATATTCACGATGCTACCCGCTTTCTGGCGCATCATCACGGGCGTCACCGCATGGATAAAATTGAATGCCGATTTCAGGTTCACATTGATCACCGCATCCCATTGCTGCTCGCTCATACGCATCATCAACCCGTCTTTAGTGATGCCGGCATTGTTGATAAGTATATCTATACGGCCGAAATCCTGCAGAACCTGCTCAACCACCTTGTGCGTCTCTTCAAAATTGGCCGCGTTAGAGGCATACCCTTTACACTTTACGCCCAGAGAAGCGATTTCATGTTCGGTGGCCGCACCGATCTCGTCGATGGTTAAATCTGTGAACGCGATATTTGCGCCTTCAGAGGCAAATTTCAATGCGATCGCTTTCCCGATACCACGGGCAGCTCCGGTGATTAACGCCGTCTTTCCTTCTAATAGCTTCATATTTAATTATAAATTATGAGTTATAAATCATAAATTGATTATCAATATATTTACCACTTTTTAGTTCTCCACTTCTTAATTTCTTATTTCCCACTTTTCACTTTTCACTCCTACTATACAATCCCTTAAAGAGAATATCAGCGATAACTTCCCTGTCCTCTTTTTTGTTATAATCGAGTTTCATAGCGCCACGGATCGTCGGAACTTCCAGGCCTTTAAAGGCGTAATGCAATATTTCCGCCGTCTGTTTCACATTCTTGGTTCCGAAAATCCCTTTATTGCATCCGTCATGAATGATTCCTTCGAGATAACGGATCTCTTTTCTGTCAAACTCTTTGCGGACATTCTCCACCTGCCAGATATCCCGGAAAAAATCCGCCCGTAACGTGCCGTTACGCGTAACCACCTCTTTGACGGCGTTTAAGCGGGTAAAAGCCAGCAGGATCAGTTTCTCATCGGCCGGGATATCACGTTTAATCACCTCTTCAAGCCTATTGTAGAGCACATTGAGCTCCGATTCAATGACTGCCTTATAGATATCGTTTTTGCTACTGAAATAGGTATAGAGAGTACGTCTACCACGTTGCGATGCTTCGGCAATATCATTCATCGTCGTATTCTCAACACCTTTTTTAGCGAAAAGTTGCTGGGCCACATCGATTAAATTTTTCTTCGTTTTGGAGATTGCTGAAACCATACTAATTTGCACATTTCACTTATGTATGTGCAAAAATAACACAAGATTCTAAATTCCGAAAGTAAATGAAGTGAAAAATCACAAAATTATTCGTCCTTTTTCACCAACCGGGCAGCTTCGCATACCTCATTATACCACTCTTCGCCGAATTTCCTGATCAACGGTTCTTTCAGAAAGCGGTAAAGAGGTATTCCCTCTTTTCTTCCGCGTTTTACCGCCGGCTCGCATACCGACCAACGGTGATAATTGACAGCCGTGAAATTGCTGTATTCAGTCAGCCTGATAGGGTAAAGATGACAGGAAACCGGTTTCCGGATGGATATACGCCCCTCCCGGTACGCGTCGTCGATAGTGCATTTACACACCCCGTCGGCATCGAAATAGGTGAATACACACTCTTTTCCATTCACAAGGGAGGTAACCAGTTCACCATCGTAATCGGTATAGGCTATTCCCTGTTCATCGATCACCTCCCGCGCTTTGAGGGAAAGATCATTCCATATTTCGGGCAGGATCCCTTTGATCTGTTGAAACTCTTCCTGTGTAAGAGGCGCCCCCGATTCCCCTTCCACACAACATTGTCCTTTGCATTTACAAAGATCGCAAATGAACTGTTCTTCGAATATTTCGTCCGACAGGAGCGTATGCTGAATTTGTATCATTTTTATTGTATTGCTGATTCGTCTTTGTTTTTAATCTCCGGAACTATGTTCCCCTATTGACAACTTCCGGGACTATCCTCTTTGTTTTTACCGTTTCCGGATTTCTCCGTCGATATACCCGGAACAACAGAAAAGTACATAAGCCGCTGATACCGGCAGCCAGGGCAAACGAACCGGTGACCGGCATCTTTTCTATCTCCCGTATCCATTGGCTGTCACCCCAGAAATAATGCATTATAATGATCACAGCGTTGTTGATGAAATGGAAAATGACAGATATCCAGAGATTCCGCGTGTAAAGGAACAGATATCCCAGCAGTCCTCCCAGCAGGAGCCTCGGCAGAAATCCATAGAATTGAAAATGGACCACACTGAATATCAATGCCGTAAGCCAGACAGCAACATGTCCGTTCGGGAATTTCTCCTGTATAAATTGTTGCAAGGCCCCACGGAAAAACATTTCCTCCGACAGGGCGGCAAGCCCGGCTACCACCAGCAAGTTGAGGATAAGGCTGCGGACGGTGTCGCCGGACAATAACAAATTGGTGGTCTCCAGTGCGGCATCTTCCAGGGAACGTAATACCTGCTCCATCTCCCGCATCGATGCAGGGAGTTCCATGCCCTTATTCCATTGTGACAGAAACGAAGCCAGAAGGTAGGAGAAGAGAAAAACCAAAACGGCAAACATCACTTTTTCCCCTGTCCTTCCGTTACCGGTCATCTTCAGATAACGTACCGGCCCGGCATGGGTCAATGCGGCGATAAGATATGCAGGCAAAGCGGTCGCCACCACCGATTGCATTACCGAACCCACGTAAATTGCAGTCACTTTACCTCCGTTGCTCAATCCCGGTATCATCAGGATAAGCTTTGTCAGGATGCCGGCGGTTACTACACCCATCAGCAGAAACAAAAAAAGATAGGCTATTTTATAAGCCGGTGTGAAGGATGAAAAAACAGGTCTCATTACCGCTGTCATTTTAAATGCAAAGGTAGCACAATAATCCGGTAACGGAATTGCAGCGGGTTCAATAAAATATTTTTTGCAATTTAAAAGAATAACACTAATTTTGCAATCTTATTTTTTTAAATGTTTCAATCGGTTGAATTTTACTGACTTTCAACAAAAAACAATCATTTTCACATATCATAATGAAGTCAACACTGAATAAAACGAACGATGTGAATGGAACCATCGTCATTGAACTGGAAAAAGCAGATTATCAGGAGAAGGTAGATAAGTCTCTGAATCAATACCGTCAAAGGGCCAATATTCCCGGCTTCCGCCAGGGAAAAGTACCCAAAAGCCTGATCCGGAAATTATACGGCAAAGCAATATTGGTAGACGAGATCAATAAGATAGTCTCCGATGAAATAGGAAATTTCATCCGCGAGAACAATCTTAAAATCCTGGGAGAACCTCTTCCGGCTAATAACGAAGAGGAACAATTGGATCTGGAGAATGACGAAGTACTCAAATTCTCGTTCGACGTGGCGCTTACTCCCGAATTCGATCTGAAACTGGATAAAAGTGTTGAACTGACCTATCACAACGTACAACTCGAACCGGAACTCCTCGACCGGCAGATGGATGCCTACAAACAGAATTACGGCACTTACGCCTCTGTGGAAGAGGGAGCAAAAGATACCGACCTGATCAAAGGTACACTTACCGAAATGGAGGGAGACAAAGAGAAAGAAAACGGTCAGGTGATCGAGAATGCTATCCTGATGCCTTCCTATGTGAAGGATGAGGAAACCAAAAACAGTTTCATCGGCGCCAAAGTAGGTGAGAGCGTGGTATTCAATCCCAGGAAAGCTTATGATAACAATGAAGCCGAAATCGCATCTCTGCTGCAAACCGTAAAAGAAGAAGCGGCAAAGATGGAGTCCGATTTCCGGTTCGATATCAGGGAAGTTACCCGCTATAAAGAGGCGGAAATGGATCAGGAGTTGTTCGACCGTGTGCTGGGCGAAGGCGTGGCTACGTCGGAAGAGGAATTCAGGACAAAAGTGGAATCCGGGTTAATAAGGCAGTATAAACCCAATGCCGACCACCTTTTCATTCATGAAGCAAGGGATCTCATTGTGAAGATGATGGAAGAGGTAACATTCCCCAATGAACTGCTGAAACGATGGTTGCTCGAAGCAGATGAAAAGCGTACGGTCGAAGAGATTGAGCAGGATTTTTCTAAAATCCTGGAAGACCTGAAATTCCATGTGGCAAGACAGAAGATTGTGGATGAGAACGGTATCAAGGTTGAATTCACGGATATAGAGGCGCTTGCTGTAGAAGTAGCGAGAGCCCAGTTCGCACAGTACGGAATGACTAACCTGCCGGCCGACGTGCTTCAGAATTATACCAAAAGCCTGCTCGAAAAAGAAGAGACCGTCCGGAACCTGTACGACAGGGCTACGGAAGACAAGATCATCGACTGGCTGAAAGAGAACGTGACTGTTATCGAGAAAAATATCTCTTCAAAAGATTTCAACGAACTGATGAGCAGCCATTCACACCAGCATGGCGAGTATGCAGACGGCGAACATACGGAAGAAGAGCAAGTTCACAGTGAACACGGCCACGGGGAACATACAGGAGATGAAATTTCAGACACTACTGTCCCGGAAGAATCGGCTGCCATAGAAAAACCGGCACCTGACGAAGCTCCTGCCACCAAAGAAGACCCGGATACAACCGAAAAACCGGCAAAAAAAGCGAAAACTTCAGCGAAAAAATAAGTATCCGCTGATCAACCTACAGATTGTTTATCAGTATTTTATTTTGTAATTCGATAATTCGTTATAAATTTGTTGCATAATTTGAAAACCGGGAAATGCCTTCAGATACAAATTTGGCACTCCGTTTGCAGTAGTTCTAATGATAATCGAATTTTGAACATACAAAAAAACTTTTATGCATAACGATTTTAGGAAATATGCGGTGAAGCATCTGGGTATGAGCGGCTCCAGATTAGACAGCTATATGAATATCACCAGCCAGGGAGGCGGTTACATCTCTCCCACCATCATTGAGGAACGCCAGCTCAACGTAGCGCAAATGGATGTCTTCTCCCGTTTGATGATGGACCGTATCATCTTTCTCGGTACTGCCGTCGATGATTATACAGCTAACGTGATACAGGCCCAGTTGCTCTATCTCGACTCCTCCGATCCGGGGAAAGATATCTCCATCTACATCAACTCTCCCGGCGGATCAGTCTATGCAGGACTGGGTATCTACGACACCATGCAGTTCATATCAAGCGACATATCTACCATTTGTACCGGTATTGCCGCTTCCATGGCTGCCGTACTGCTAGTAGCCGGCAGCGAAAAAAAGCGGTTCGCCCTCAACCACTCCCGGGTTATGATCCATCAACCGCTGGGAGGCGTGCAGGGACAAGCCTCGGACATCGAAATTACCGCCCGTGAAATTGCAAAGATCAAACAGGAGCTCTATGCCATCATATCCATGCATTCCGGTAAACCCGTCGAAGATGTGGCCAGGGACTCCGACCGTGATTTCTGGATGACTGCGGCAGAAGCCAAAGAATATGGCATGGTAGATGACGTCCTGACAAAAAAGAAATAAACGATAACAATGGCTAAAAAGGCGAATAGCAGTAATCACTGCAGTTTTTGCGGAAGAAGTGAGCAGGAAGTGAATCTGCTCATTTCGGGGATGACCGGCTTTATCTGCGACATGTGTGCCGAGCAGGCCCACGAAATTGTGAATGACTCATTCAAAAGCAATTCCAAGTCAGATATCGGACTTACGCTCTCCTCACTCCCTAAACCTACACAGATCAAGGAGTTCCTCGATCAGTACGTGATCAAACAGGAGAGTGCGAAACGTTTTCTGTCGGTATCGGTCTATAACCACTATAAACGCATTTTGCAGAAAAACACGAAAGATGATGTGGAGATCGAAAAATCGAACATCATTATGGTGGGAGCTACCGGCACGGGAAAAACGTTGCTGGCCAGGACCATCGCGAAGATGCTGCAGGTCCCTTTTACTATTGTGGACGCCACCGTACTCACCGAAGCCGGGTACGTGGGAGAAGATATAGAGAGTATTCTCACCCGTTTGCTTCAGGTAGCCGATTACAACGTGAATGCCGCGGAAAGAGGGATCGTCTTTATCGATGAGATCGATAAGATAGCCCGCAAGAGCGACAACCCTTCCATCACCCGCGATGTGAGCGGCGAAGGTGTACAGCAGGGGTTATTGAAACTGCTCGAAGGTTCCATAGTGAACGTGCCGCCCCAGGGAGGCAGGAAACACCCGGAGCAGCGGATGATTGCCGTAAACACCAAGAATATATTATTTATTTGCGGTGGTGCCTTCGACGGAATAGAGAAAAAAATTGCCCAACGCCTCAACACACGTGTAGTAGGTTATGCGGCGAGTAATGAAAATACGGTGATCGACCGGAACAACCTGATGAAATACATCACTCCCCTCGACCTCAAATCGTTTGGACTGATCCCGGAGATCATCGGGCGCCTTCCTGTCCTCACCTATCTGGAGCCGCTCGACAGAAACGCACTGCTGCGTATATTGACGGAACCGAAGAATTCCATCATCAAACAGTATCAGAAGTTAATCGATATGGATGGCGTAGCGCTCACCTTCGACCGTGATGCTTACGAATACATCGTTGATAAAGCCATTGAATTTAAACTGGGCGCGCGCGGCTTGCGTTCCATCGTGGAAGCCATTATGATCGAGGCGATGTTCACCCTTCCCTCTTCTGAGGAGAAGAAAAAGTTGCACGTCACCCGCGAATATGCTTCCCACCAGTTGGAGAATTCGGATCTGCACCATTTGAGAGTGGCCTGATACATCCTCCATCCACGCTTTTAGAACCATCGGCCGATGAAGCCGGTTGCGTATGAATAAAAAAACGCATGTTCAACCTGCGTTTTTTTTTCATGTGATATGTTCACCCGTTTATGAATATATAGGGAATTATACGGCAGAGTTACAGATATTTATTTTCTATTACAATAATCTTATTTGGAAATATAAAATACTTTTCTAATTTTGTGTTTACCTTTTGGTAACAAAGATTTCATTACAGGGTGATTTGCTCAATGGAAAAACAAAATTTATTATACAGAGGTTTAAAAAAATATTTCGGATTCGATACTTTTAAAGGCAACCAGGAGGCCATTATTAACTGTATCTTATCCGGGAAAGATACTTTTGTATTGATGCCTACCGGTGGCGGGAAATCACTCTGCTACCAGCTCCCTGCACTGCTGATGAAGGGAACGGCGATTGTCATTTCACCGCTTATCGCACTGATGAAGAATCAGGTAGACGCTATGCGCAATTACAGTGAAGAAGACGGTATTGCCCACTTTCTGAACTCCTCCCTCAACAGACAGGAGATCGAAGAGGTGAAAAAAGATGTCCTCTCAGGCAAGACCAAGATGCTCTATGTAGCGCCCGAATCACTTACCAAAGCCGAGAACGTAGAGTTTCTCCGGAATATTCCCATTTCATTCTACGCCGTGGACGAGGCACACTGTATTTCAGAATGGGGGCACGATTTCCGGCCGGAATACCGGCGTATCCGCCCCATCATCAGCGAGATCAGCATACGTCCTATCATCACGCTGACGGCCACGGCCACACCGAAGGTGCAGCACGATATCCAAAAGAATCTCGGTATGACCGATGCGGCGGTATTTAAATCGTCTTTCAACCGCCCTAACCTTTATTACGAAGTACGGAATAAGACCGAACAGATAGACAGGGAGATCATCCGGTATATTCTTTCCCAAGGTAAAAAATCAGGCATCATCTATTGCCTGAGCAGAAAAAAAGTGGATGATTTCGCGGAGATCCTGCAGGCAAACGATATCAGGGCATTACCCTACCACGCCGGAATGGATGCCGCCACCCGCAGCAATAACCAGGATGCTTTCCTCATGGAGAAGGTGGATGTGATCGTAGCTACCATTGCCTTCGGGATGGGGATCGATAAGCCTGACGTGCGCTATGTGATCCATTACGACATACCCAAAAGCCTCGAGGGGTATTATCAGGAAACGGGGCGCGCCGGACGCGACGGAGGTGAAGGTAAATGTATCGCGTTCTATTCCGAAAAAGACCTGCAGAAGCTGGAGCGTTTCATGCAGGGGAAACCGGTCTCAGAACAGGAGATCGGGAAACAGCTACTGCTGGAAACAGCCGCCTACGCAGAAACATCCGTATGCCGGAGAAAAGTGCTGCTGCACTACTTTGGCGAAGAATATAACGAACCGAATTGTGAACATTGTGACAATTGTTTAAATCCCAAGAAGAAAGTGGAAGCGAAAGAGTTACTTATTACTGTATTGGAAGCGATTATTGCTCTCAAAGAAAAACAAAAAGCCGATTATCTCATAGATTTCCTTATTGGAAAAGAATCATCTGATATAGAGACTTACGGGCACAACGAACTGGAAGAATTCGGATCGGGTGCCGATGAAGAAGAAAGCACCTGGGAAGTACTTATCCGCCAGGCATTGCTCGATAACTATCTGAAGAAAGATATCGAGAACTACGGTATTCTTAAGATCACCAAAAAGGGGAAAGAATTTTTGAAGAATCCCGTATCTTTTAAAATCACAAAAGACGATGAAGAGGAAGACAGTATGTCGGATCCGGAAAGCGAGGATTCAGATGTGCTGAATTCAGCCGGAGGAAGCGGTGGTGCCGCCGACCCTGTACTTTTCTCCATGATGAAAGACCTGAGGAAAAAACTGTCGAAAAAGTTGAATGTTCCTCCTTATGTTATCTTCCAGCCTTCGTCGCTCGAAGCGATGGCAACTTCCTATCCTATTACCTTCGAAGAGCTGCAAAATATTCCCGGAGTGGGTGCCGGAAAGGCAAAGCGTTACGGTAAAGAATTCGTGGAGTTGATAAAGAAGCATGTGGAGGAAAACGATATTACCCGCCCCGAAGATCTCCGCGTAAAGACGGTCGCCAACAAGTCGAAACTCAAAGTATCCATTGTACAGGCCATCGACCGGAAAGTGGCGCTCGATGATCTGGCGGAATCAAAGGGGATAGATTTCAATGAGATGTTGTCGGAGGTAGAGGCCATCGTATATTCGGGCACAAAGATCAATATCGATTATTTCCTCAACGAAGTGATGGACCAGGATGTACTGCAGGATGTGTACGCCTATTTCAAAGAAGCGGAGACCGATGATCTGGACAAGGCACAGGAAGAATTACCGGATTATACCGAGACTGAGATCCGCCTGGTACGCATCAAATTCTTCTCCGACATGGCGAACTAATGTACGGATGTACTCATATGCCAATGTACGGATGTCTTGATGTGTCGATTTGACAATGAATGATTTGGGTAATTCAGTAGTAATTGAATGCGTGAAGCACGCATAACAGCAAGACGAAAAAATAAACTATTTTACACCGATACCGTTTATTAAAAAGAAAACGGTAGGCAGAATATGAAGAAATATTTACAAAATATAAACAGCCCCGACGATCTGAAAAAACTCAGCATCGATCAACTGGAAATAGTTTGTACCGAACTGAGGGAATTTATCATCGAACAGCTCTCCCATAATCCGGGTCATTTTGGCTCCAGTCTGGGGACGGTGGAGCTTACAGTGGCACTGCATTATCTCTATCATACCCCCTATGACCGGCTTGTCTGGGATGTAGGACATCAGGCCTACAGCCATAAGATCCTTACCGGCCGTCGCGACCGGTTTTCAACCAACCGTAAACTGGGAGGGCTTTCGGGATTCACTAATCCCAATGAAAGCGAATACGATACTTTCGCTGCCGGCCATGCCTCCACCTCTATCTCGGCAGCGCTGGGTATGGCCGTGGCTGCTAATCTTAGCGGGGAGACAGACCGGCATATAGTGGCCATCATCGGCGACGGATCCATGACCGGCGGACTGGCTTACGAAGGGATCAACAATGCCTGTTCCCAGCCAAACAACCTCCTGATCATTCTCAACGACAACGATATGTCGATCGACAATAATGTGGGGGGAATACAGGATTACCTGGTGAAACTGACTACTTCGGCAAAATACAACAAAGTACGGAACAATCTCTACCAGGGGTTCAAGAAACGGAAGCTTATTTCGGAAAGGGAAAAGAACCTCGTGTTACGGTTCAATAACAGCGTCAAATCCCTGATCACCAAGGAGCAGAATCTGTTCGAAGGGTTCAATATCCGTTATTTCGGACCGATCGACGGGCATGACCTGCCACAGCTCATCCGGGTACTCAGAAACATCAAAGATATGCAGGGGCCGCGAATCCTTCATATAAAAACAGTCAAAGGTAAAGGGTTCAGGCCGGCTGAAAAATCGGCTACTATCTGGCACTCGCCCGGCCTTTTCAATAAAGAAACCGGCGAACGTATCCTGAAGAATAAAGAGAACCAGCCGCAGCTCTATCAGGATGTTTTCGGACATACTCTGGTGGAGATGGCAGAGAAGAACGAGAAAATTGTAGGGGTAACACCCGCAATGCCTACCGGCTGTTCCATGACCTTTATGGCCGACAAGTTTCCGGACAGGTCATTTGATGTGGGCATCGCCGAAGCGCATGCGGTTACCTTTTCCGCCGGTATGGCAAAAGAGGGATTGATCCCGTTCTGCAACATCTACTCATCATTCATGCAACGGGCTTATGATCAGGTGATCCACGATGTGGCACTACAAAAACTGAAGGTGATCTTTTGTCTCGACAGGGCCGGACTGGTAGGACCCGACGGCCCCACCCACCATGGCGTATTCGACCTGGCCTATCTGCACCCTATCCCTAATTTGGTAATTTCAGCGCCATATGACGAACATGAATTGCGTAACCTGATGCATACCGCCGTATACGGGAACGACGGGCCTTTCGCTATCCGGTATCCCCGTGGGCAGGGCGAGATGACTGACTGGCGGAACGTCCCCCAAATTCTTCCGATCGGTAAAGGTAGAAAACTGAGAAAAGGGAAAGATATTGCCCTCCTCTCCATGGGTACTATCGGCAACAATGCCGCAAAAGCGATCGACGAGGCGGAGAAATCGGGCATCAGCGTGGCACATTACGATATGGTCTTCCTGAAGCCTATAGATGAAGAATTGCTGCATAAAGTGGCAAGGAAATTCAAATATATAATTACGGTCGAAGATGGGGTCGTTAAGGGTGGCTTTGGAAGTGCCGTTCTCGAATTCCTTGCGGAAAACGGTTACTCCGATGTCCACGTACTCCGCATAGGTATTCCCGATGAATTCATCACTCACGGCTCCGTCAGCGAACTCCAGCAGATCACCGGAATTGATGAAAAAGGGATTCTGGAACATATTACTTGTATGTACAACGGGATCAGAGGTAGTTATCCCCCATTTACAGCCGTCGCACCACAGGATAAATCCCGTTGCACAGGCACATAACCGTTGAGATAGAGAATCATTAACTGCAAAAGATGCTATGAAGATTTTAATAGCAGGTGCGGGCGCCGTCGGAACCCATCTGGCGAAACTTCTCGGACAGGAAAATCACGACATAACACTCATAGATGCCGACAAGGACAGGCTTGCCCTCATACGCGACAACTCCGATATACTTACTTATATCGGCAATTGCATGTCACTCAAGGATCTCACCGAAGCAGGGACGGCCAATGCCGATCTCTATATAGGTGTAACCCCCGAAGAGTCTAAGAATATCACCTCCTGTATGCTCGCTTCCAATTTAGGTGCAAAGAGGACGCTGGCCCGCATAGATAATTACGAGTACCTGTTGCCCAAAAACAAAGAATTCTTTGAGAAGCTGGGTATTCACTCTATGATCTATCCCGAACTGATCGCAGCCCGGGAGATCGCGATGTCGCTGAAAACGCCGTGGGCCCGATTCTGGTGGGAACTGTGCAACGGAACCGTGATCCTTGCCGCTGCCAAAGTGAGAGAAAACGCTCCTATCATGAACACATTCCTGTATGACCTTTCACAGGAAAACAAACGGTTCCATATGGTGGCCATCAAACGCAATTCGCATACCCTGATCCCCAAAGGAAGCGATCAGGTCCTTCCTGGCGATATTCTCTATTTCACCACCCTCAGAAAATATATCGATTCATTGCCCGAACTGTTCGGAAAAAAATCGTTCGAAGCCAAAAAGATCATGTTTATGGGCGGCAGCCGCATCACCATGCGTACCATACAACAACTCCCGTCGAATATCAATATAAAGATCATTGAACAGGACAGGGAACGTGCGGAGAAGCTGGTGGAGATGGCCCCCCCCAACGTCACCGTTTTCGTGGAAGACGGCCGGAACGCCGAATTTCTCCTGCGGGAGGGCATCACTGAGTCCGATGCATTTCTTGCCCTTACCGGTAACTCCGAAGCCAATATCCTGGGATGTATGATGGCAAAACAGTATGGCGTAAAAAGGACAGTGGCTGAAGTCGAGAATATCGATTACATCTCGATGGCGGAACGGTTCGATATCGGCACAGTAATCAACAAAAAACTGATCGCCGCCAGCAAGATCTACGAACTGTTGCTGAAGGCCGATGCTTCCAATATAAAGAGCCTTACCATTGCCGAGGCCAATGTAGGGGAAGTCATCGCCAAACCCAATTCCAAAGTGACGAAAAAACTGATCAGGAACCTGAATCTCCCTGACGACATCACTTTCGGAGCGCTTATCAGAAACGGAGAACCCATGCTGGTGGATGGAGATACGTTGATTGAGCCCTACGATCAGGTAGTGGTGTTTTTCCTCAATAAATCGCTGAAAAGTATCGAAAAACTATTTAATTAAATTTGTACCGGGGCGGGTTTTGCAAACCGTAAACGCATATGCCCCCGGACAAACTACGACGCATGCAGAGATTTAACTATCAGTTTGTATTGAATACCGTAGGTCTGCTCCTGATAATTGAAGCGATCTCCATGCTCTTTTCCGCATTCGTAGGTGAGTATTACAACGAAACGGCCGTAAGGAGTATTTACCTCTCGGCGCTCATCAGCTTCGGCTCCGGAGCGCTCCTTTCCTTTCTGGGAAGAAAACGGAAGCGGACAGCGGGTAACCTTACCAAACGGGAGGTTTTCCTTACCGTCACGCTCTCATGGTTGATGATGGCGCTGTTCGGTACACTCCCTTACCTGTTCAGCGGTGCCATTCCCTCTTTCACGAATGCATTTTTTGAGAGCATATGCGGTTTCACCACCACCGGCAGCTCTACCCTGGTCAATATTGAAGCGTTTCCAAAATCACTCCATTTCTGGCGCAGCTTCACGCAGTGGATCGGAGGGATCGGGATCATCATCTTCGTCCTCTCATTTATGCCAGTCTTCGGAGGGATCTCAGGCCAGTTCTATGAGGCAGAAGCCACCGGTATAGCCGAAGACCAGTTCCGCCCCCGCATCAGCGAGATCACGAAACAAATGTCATTCACCTATCTCGGCCTCACCGTTCTGGGGTTTCTCTTTCTCTGGGCAGGCCCGATGGATGCGTTCGATGCAGCCTGCCACACACTCACGGCCATTTCTACAGGCGGTTTTTCCACGAAGCAGGCAAGCATCGCCTTTTTCAATTCCCCTTATACAGAATATGTGATCACCCTGCTTATGTTTCTGGGGGGTACCAATTTTTTACTTATTTCGACGCTTATCACCCGGTTCAAGGCCACTATTCTCAGGGATGAAGAATTCAAATGGTATCTGTTGATTACCGTCCTTTTCACCTTGGGGATCACAGTGGCTCTTTTGGCTTCCGGACAGATGAACGACGTAGAACAAACTTTCCGGATAGTGCTTTTCCAGGTCGTGGCGGCAGTCACCACCACAGGATTTGCCACAGCCGATTTCCAGTTGTGGGGTTCCGGTTACTGGCTTCTTTTCCTGGCGATGATTCTCTTTTGCGGTAGTGAAGGTTCCACTTCGGGTGGTATGAAGATCTCGCGCCTGATAGTGCTTTCCAAAAACGCGCTGTTGGTTTTCAAACGCCAGGTACACCCTAATGCACTCTACGTGGTGAAAATGAACCGGAAAGTGATTACCGGCGAAACCCTGTCCCGGCTGTTCGCCTTTGTCTTCCTGTATGTCACCCTCACGGTGATCAGCGCCGCAATACTGGGCCTTACCGGGATGAATTTCGAAGAGTCGATCGGTGTTTCACTTTCAACCATCAGCAACTACGGCTTCGGATTAGGCTCATACGGGCCCAGTGGCACGTTTGAATCAGCCACACCTTTCATGAAATATTATCTCAGTTTCCTCATGTTGGTAGGGCGCCTTGAAATATTTACCGTACTCTCCCTCTTCATCCCGGGATTTTGGAAAAGATAATTTGAACTTAAAATGACTTAATTAATTCTTCAAAGCCTCAGCTTATGGCCGGGGCACCCGTTCGATGAAACAGACGTAAACTGATAAGTTGTTTGAGCGAAGCGAGTTCTTATCAGTTAGTCTGTGAATCGAAAACGGGTCGGCAAGAAGATGTAGTTGAAGAAGAATTAATAGAACATAAGATCCGGTTCAGACGGTCAATTCCTAAAGAAGACCGTATCATCGATCGCATCGATAATGATCGGTTTTGTTTTATCCACCTTCCCGGCCAGCAGATCTTTCGAAAGCTGGTTCAGCACCTTTCGCTGGATCAACCTTTTCACCGGGCGGGCTCCGAACTCGGGATCAAAACCGGCTATGGAAATACTTCTGACCGCCTCTTCGGTGTACTTCAGTTCGATACCGTTCTCCGACAGCATTTTCCCGACAGCATCGAACTGCAAGCGGACAATCTGTTCAATCTCGTCCTCTTTTAACGGAGCAAACATAATAATATCATCGATCCGGTTCAAAAATTCCGGACGGATAGTTCTTTTCAGCATATCCATCACCAGGTTGCGGGTGTTTTCGATAATCTCCTCCCGGTTCGAAGGCGTGATCCTTTCGAAATTCTCGCGGATAAGGTTCGACCCCATGTTAGAGGTCATGATGATGATGGTATTCTTGAAGTTTACCACCCTACCCTTGTTATCCGTCAACCGCCCGTCGTCCAGCACCTGCAGGAGGATATTGAATACGTCGGGATGGGCTTTCTCGATCTCGTCGAACAACACCACCGAATAGGGCTTGCGGCGGATGGCCTCGGTGAGTTGTCCACCTTCATCATACCCCACATATCCCGGAGGGGCACCAATCAGTCGTGTGGCGCTGAATTTTTCCTGGTATTCGCTCATATCGATGCGGGTCATCATGTTCTCATCATCGAACAGATATTCGGCCAGTGCTTTCGCCAACTCCGTTTTACCCACCCCCGTAGTACCCAGGAAAATAAAAGAACCAACAGGCCGTTTCGGATCGCTCAATCCGGCACGATTACGGCGTACCGCATCAGCTACAGCAGTGATCGCTTCATCCTGGCCGATCACGCGTCTATGAAGTTCCTCTTCAAGGTGAAGCAGTTTTTCGCGTTCACTCTGCAACATCTTATTTACCGGGATACCCGTCCACCGCGATACCACGTCGGCAATATCTTCGGCATCCACCTCCTCCTTGATCATGGCACGGCCACCCTGACGCTCGTGCAACTGCCTTTGCAGTTCTTCTATCTCATTTTCCTTCTCCTTGATCGTACCGTAGCGCAGTTCGGCCACCTTACCGTAATCGCCCTCACGTTCGGCACGCTCTGCCTCGAATTTGGCATTTTCAATGTCGATCTTATCCTGTTGTATCTTATTGATTATCTCTTTTTCGGACTGCCACTTGGCTTTGTATTCCGACTCTTCGGCCTTCAGGTCTTCAATCTGCTTAGTAAGCAATTCCCCTTTCTGCCTATCATTTTCACGACGGATAGCTTCACGCTCGATCTCCAATTGTTTGATCTTCCGCATGATCTCATCCAGCTCTTCGGGCACGGAGTCCACCTCCATACGCAGTTTGGCCGCCGCCTCGTCCATCAGGTCGATCGCCTTGTCAGGCAGGAAACGGTCCGTAATATAACGGCTCGAAAGCTGTACGGCAGCAATAATCGCCTCGTCTTTGATACGTACCTTATGGTGATTTTCATACCTCTCTTTCAGACCGCGAAGGATAGATATAGTATCCGATTCACTCGGTTCATCCACCATCACCGTCTGGAAACGGCGTTCCAACGCTTTGTCTTTTTCGAAATACTTCTGGTATTCATCCAGCGTGGTAGCCCCGATAGCGCGCAATTCACCACGTGCCAATGCCGGCTTGAGAATATTAGCCGCATCCATCGCCCCTTCGCTTTTTCCGGCACCTACCAGGGTATGGATCTCATCGATGAAGAGGATGATCTCCCCTTCCGCTTTAACCACTTCGTTGATCACCGATTTCAACCGTTCCTCGAACTCTCCCTTGTATTTTGCCCCGGCAATCAACGCTCCCATATCCAGAGAGTATATCTGCTTGCTTTTAAGGTTCTCCGGCACATCGCCACGAACGATACGGTATGCCAGCCCTTCGGCAATGGCTGTCTTGCCTGTCCCGGGCTCGCCGATAAGGATGGGATTGTTCTTGGTACGCCGGCTCAGTATCTGCAATACACGGCGGATCTCTTCATCCCTTCCGATGACGGGATCAAGCTTGCCGTTGCGGGCACGTTCCGTAAGGTTCACAGCATATTTGCCCAGCGACTGGTAGGTATCTTCCGCCGACTGGCTGGTCACCTTTTCCCCTTTGCGCAGATCCTGGATAGCTGCCTCCAACTGGTTCAGTGAAATGCCGGCATCTTTCATCATCTGCGAGGCTGAGTTCTTTTCACTCAGGATAGCCAGCAACAGATGTTCGATAGATACAAACTGGTCGCCCATCCTGCTCGTGAAGTCCGCCGCTTTTTGAAAAACAGCATTGGTTTCACGACTCAGCATCGGATCGCCGCCCGACACGCGCGGGAACGATTCGATCTCCCTGTCGAGCACCTTCTCAACGGTTTGGGGATTTACCCCCAGTTTCTGGAACAGAAAACCAGTTACATTCTCACCCACCAGCATCACCCCTTTGAGCAGATGCGCCGGCTCGATCATCTGTTGATTATTTCCCTTTGCCAGATCTATGGCTTTCTGTACCGCCTCCTGCGCTTTTATTGTAAAGTTATTAAAATTCATATTCCTTATTTTTTAAGTTCGATTTCATCAGACTATTTCTACACTCGGCATATCCAAAGCAAGCTTTGTCTCTGCTCTTGCTTATCGAAATAGTTTTAAAGTTAGAATCAAATGGGTTGCAGCGAATCGAAAATCCCGCCATACGGGAAACCAAGCCTTTATTCAAAAAACAAAAATACCAGGAACAAAGTTCTCACAATGACGACATTCGAAACGATGAACACCTTACAATACTGATCCATGCAATTACAACCAAAAAGGTCAAAATCTTTGCCATAATGTTAAATATGACTTTTTGACAGTAAATTATATTTTTTCCCTGGAATGAATAAATATTATATATTTACGAATGTTGTATATTTATCGCGTAATTTTGCCGTTATACGAAGTCGTATGCGAAGGCCGCGCGTCCCTGCGCGGATTCAATAGGAAGGTTAATAAAAGAGAGGGAAGAAAATAATGAAAATATCTATCAAAAAGAATTGTCATTCCCGCTGACTTTGGCCATAGAAAGTGTCCTCTTCGATAAACAGATAATCACGGCAAATATAATAAATTTCCAATTCCCCGCTTTTTTTACATATACTGCTGGTGCAGAATATGCATCCCCACCGAGGCCTTGGATACGTGTTATGTTTCCATTGGCTGCATATGTAATTGATTATTGCTATCGGAACACCTGCTTCCTTCTCACTTCTCCAACTGTTCCACGGCTTCCACCAACCGGATAAATTCGCGGCGGTAGCCGTTCGGATCATCATTCAAACCTTTGCGGGCCAATTCAAGGACTTTCGCGTAAGAGGCATCTCCCTTGAAATCGGAATCGCGCAGCAATTGTCCGAACATGGCGACCGACATAATGAAGTTCAGTTCCCCCGGTGCATTCGTATTCACCACGCTTGCCAACACGGGCACTTCCAGTTTACGACTCACCTCTTCGTCCGGTTTCTTATAGCGAAGCTTCACGGTCAATAATTCGTTGCTGTTGCTGAATTGAAGGGCAGATATCTCTTTTTCCGATGACTGGTATTTCAAGGGATCTACCTTACCCAACGGAACTTCCACCCCCACAGGTACAATCTCGTAGAGGACCGTCACGATGTGACCGGGACCCAATTCTCCCGCATCCTTCAGGTCGTCATTAAAATCTTCATCGTCGAGTAGCCTGCTTTCATAGCCCAGAAGTCGGTAAGCATTTACAAACGCAGGATTGAATTCCACCTGAATCTTCACGTCCTTTGCAATGGTATGCATCGTGCTGCCGAACTCGTTCACAATTACTTTATTGGCCTCTTGCAAATTATCGATATATGCGTGGTTTCCATTCCCCTTCTGCGCCAGAATTTGTAGCTTGTTGTCTTTGTAGTTACCCATTCCATATCCGAGAACCGTCAAAAAAATACCGCTTTTCCGTTTGGTCTCGATCAATGATTCCAATCCTTCCGTGGTTGAAACGCCCACGTTAAAATCGCCGTCGGTGCATAAGATCACACGATTATTCCCGCCCTTCACAAAATTCTTTTCAGCAATCTTGTAGGCCAGTTGAATACCTGCTCCCCCGGCAGTAGAACCTCCTGCCTGCAGGCTCTCCAACGCATCCATGATTTTCTGCTTATCAGCGCCGCTTGTCGACGCTAATGCTTCACCCGCCGCTCCGGCATAGGTAACAATTGCCACGCGATCTTCGGGTCGCAAATTATTCACGAGGAGCTTCATCGCCGACTTCACCAGCGGCAATTTATCAGCGCTGTACATCGATCCGGACACATCGATCAGAAAAACAAAATTACTTGCCGGCAGCGTTTCCGAAGGAATTTCCTTTGCTTTCACACCGATTCTCAGTAATTGATGTTTTTTACTCCACGGACAAACCGTCGTTTCGGTAACGATTTTCACCGGATGTCCATCCGTAGGTTGTGGATAGTTATAACTGAAATAGTTGATCATTTCCTCGATACGTACCGCATCTTTAGGCGGCATTTGTCCCTGATTGATCATGCGGCGGATATTGCCGTATGAAGCGGCATCCACATCGAGCGAAAAAGTAGAAAGCGGTTGTTTCACAGCCGGTAGGAACCGGTTTTCTTTGAATGATTCATACTCTTCGGTATTTCCTTCATGCACGATAAATGTTTGCATGGGGAAATTGTACGCGGCATCCTGAACCGATCCCCGTATCCGGACACCGGCAGCCCGGCCTTGTACTGATGTAACTGCTCCAATCAGGCTTTCCTTTTTCTGTTTTCCAAAAGCCACGACCGTCACCTCTTCCAATATCGCTACCTCTTGCTGCAAACCGACTTCTATCCATTCATTCTCCACTTTTACCTCTTCTGATTTATACCCGATGTACTGAAATTGCAGTATCTTACCTTTTCGGGTCTTGATGCTGAATTCACCGTTCATATCCGTAACCACACCATTGTTTGTCTTTTTCTCCATAACGGTTACGCCGGGTAACGGTGCTTTGCCTTGCACATCATATACTTTTCCCTTCACTACCATTTCCTGTGCTAAAACCGATAACGACATTACCGCTACGAGGAACATCAAACTGATTTTTTTAATTGTTGTCTTCATACCTTTTATTGATTTACTAATTCACAAATCATCTTTTACCTTATAGATACAATTGTGCCCGGAATTCCATAACCGAACGAATAATTTTTTAATTTTGTAAGGTATTTTTTATGAATGAATACGCAACGAATTGAAAAACAGACGGGACATACCTACATTATCAAACGAAGAATTGTTTTCTCTTTGCAAAAAAGAAGAACAACCGGTCTGTTTCGGCGAGCTATATCGCCGTTATATCCCAATGATATATGGGTTATGCCTGAAATATCTTGCCGACAAGACCGATGCGCAGGATGCTGTGATGGATCTGTTTGAAGAGGTCTCACAAAAAATTAAACGGTATGATATACAGAATTTTCACACATGGCTTTACAGTGTAGTGAAAAACCATTGTCTGCTGCGTCTGCGGAAAGCGAAACAGTCGTTTTTTGTAAATATGGATGATACAATTATGGAAAACGGCGATTTTTTTACTCTATTAGATAAGGAGAAGTCAAGTGAAGAAGAATCGGCGTTGATGTTGTGCATGAACGAATTGGGCGAAGAACAGCGAAAGAGCATCGAATACTTTTATTACGAAAACAAATCGTATGCCGACATCGTTTCTATTACGGGATACACGCTCGAAAAGGTGAAAAGTTATATTCAGAACGGAAAGCGGAATTTAAAGAATTGCATTACGCGGGTATTGAAGATGCAGTAGTTTTCCAATGATTACTCAGTTACAATGCATGAAGACTCGCAGTCGTGATAAATAAAAACTGCGGGAGATAACGATAAGCAATGTGAATTTAAAAGATTACATACGGGGACAACGACAAGGGAAGGAAGCCAACCGGCTGGAACGCAGGGCTATAGATGATCCTTTTCTGCAAGACGCCATCGACGGGTATGATTCGGTGGAAGGAGACCATATATCTGTGATCGAAGATTTAGAAAAACGGCTCTCTTTACCGAAGAAACGCATCCATAAACGGATGTGGATATGGGCTGCTGCGGCTGTGATCATATTACTTATCAGCACTCCTCTTCTGCTTTACAAACCCTATACGAAGGAGGAAATACCCGTTGTATCTTCTGATATCATTCAACAGGAAAAAGAAATCACGACTCCTTTACTTCAAAAAGATACGGTATTGACCGCCGATCATTTCGAATCGAAAAAAGAGGAAGACAAGCCGCCAAGGGCAAAACAGACAATCTCCCCTCCCCTTTCCGTCGAAGCATCCCCCGAAACGATCGAGCTGGTTGCTGAGAATATTGAAGTCTCTGAAGAAATAGAGAGTGTTTCGGATAAAGAGGTGCGGCTGTCCACCGCTCAGCACAAAACGGAAAAAACGCTTATCAAAGAACCACAAAATAACGTTACGCAAGCAGTGAGTGGCCATGCTGCGGGGATTGTTGTTTCAGAGGAAAAACAAGGCACGAAGATACGAATCAGGGGGAGATCTTCTTCAGTAGCTCAACCGGATAAAATATTTGTCTCCGGGCGGATAGTGGATGAAACCGGAGACCCGATTCCGGGCGTTACGATCAGTCTCGCTGATACTCAAACAAGAACCATTAGCGACACAGCGGGCAATTTTCAACTGACTGTTCCGAAAGACGAACAAGGGACGCTGATTGCTTCTTTTATCGGCATGAAAAGTTCCAAAATTCCATTGAAAGAAAACGTGGGAGATATTAAGATGAAAGCCGATGACATGGCGTTGAACGAAGTTGTTGTCGTGGCTTTTGGAAAACAAAAAAAAGAATCGGTAGTGGGTGCTGTTTCTGTGGTGAAAGACATAGCGATAACGGATTCCGTTTCGGGTGTAAAAGATATAGCGGCATTCGGTGAAAAAGAGTTTAGGAACTATTTCACCGAAAATTACGATAAAGATAGCTGTGCAGGGCAAAAAATTGCTTTTATTGTAGAATTTTTTATCGATCCGATGGGACGACCGGGAAATATTGAAATCAAAGAAAACTCCTGCCCCGCACTGGAAATTGAAATAAAAAGGCTTCTGCTCGGCTCTCCGCCCTGGTCAGAAGTAAACAGGAAAGTAATATTACCTTTTGAATTATAATATCTCCGTGGCAAACGAAAAATTTTATACTTCACGGGAAGAAAGTGTCAACTATCTTACCCATGGCATTGGAGTGGTGATGAGCATCGTGGCTACGGTTCTCCTGCTTCGTAAAGCGGTGATTGCCGGTGACGGCTGGGCAATTCTCGCGTATGCTCTTTTTGGTTTCGGAATGATTGCCTGTATGATGTCATCCACCCTCTATCATTTCATAAAGGAACCCGTGC
>NZ_CALNAT010000181.1 GCF_937873925.1 uncultured Proteiniphilum sp.
CGGTCTACAAAAGATTTCAAAGAACTATTTTTTTATTTAAGTGCCCACTAATGATTTTATAATTAGAATAAAGAAAGAATAAAGAACAAAGAGTAAAGACTTGACGAGATAATTATTCGGTTGTTATTTCTGATAATGCGTAAGCGAATAACACGAAGTGAATAACATAGCATTACATGCGTAGCACGAATCAACACATTGATCCATTCGCACATTCACACATTGGCACATTATCCCATTAATCTCATTGGCACATTATTCTTTTGCCCCAACCAACGCATTCAGCGCCAGACGGTAAGAATCGGTGCCGAAGCCCGCTATCACGCCGAGGCACACGGCCGACAGCAGCGAGTGATGACGAAACTCTTCCCGCGCATGTACATTAGAGATATGCACCTCCACCACTGGGGCGGTAACCGCCTTGATGGCATCGCGAATGGCCACAGAGGTGTGGGTATACCCGCCCGCATTGAGGATGATACCGTCACTTTCAAAGCCTGCTTCCTGTATCTTATTGATGATCTCTCCCTCCACATTCGACTGGAAATAGCCGATCTCAATGCCGGGATTGTTAACCCGTAACCGCTCCAGATAGTCGACGAATGATTGACCTCCGTAAACCTCCGGCTCCCTGACACCCAGCAGGTTGAGGTTAGGGCCGTTGATGATTTGAATTTTCATAACTGTTCATCTGTTTTTAGACAGCAAAGATACATTATTATTCTGAAACAACCGGGGGCATCACTATAAGTGATACCCCCGGAAATATAACAGCAATGTTACTATTTAGTTCGCTTCCTCAGCCGCTTCCGTTACCGGCGCAGCAAACGATGCCTCAGCCATACGTCTGTAAGAACGGTATCGCCATTGTGCATTCTCTTTTGCAGCGGCAAAAAGCTCATCGGCTTCCCGTGGGAACGATTTCATCAACTGGGTGTAACGCACCTCCCCGAGCAGGAAGTCCTTGAATTTATTCCAGTCCGGCTCTTTACTGTCGAGTTGGAACGGATTCTTGCCCTCTTCTTCAAGGCGCGGGTCGTAGCGCCACAAATGCCAGTAACCGCATTCTACAGCGGCCTTCTGTTCGGATTGGGCGTATCCCATCCCTCTTTTCAGCCCGTGGCTGATACAGGGTGAATAGGCAATCACAATAGAAGGACCATTGTAAGACTCCGCCTCTTTGATCGCCTTCAGGGTCTGTGCCTGGTTGGCACCCATTGCTACCTGTGCCACATATACATATCCGTAGGTAGCGGCGATCATACCAAGATCTTTTTTACGGATCCGTTTTCCGGCAGCGGCAAATTTGGCAACCGCGGCAATAGGCGTCGACTTGGATGATTGTCCTCCGGTATTGGAATAGACCTCTGTATCGAGCACCAATACGTTGATATTCTGTCCGCTTGCCAGCACATGGTCAAGCCCGCCGAATCCGATATCGTAGGCCCATCCGTCGCCGCCGAATACCCAGATCGATTTTTTAGACAGGTATTTTTCAAGCGAAAGGATCTCTGTTGCGATAGGGTTACCCACCCCGGTGAAAGAAGTTACTATTTTAGGAGCTAACTCTTTCGACAAGTCGGCATCGTCTCCATTTTCGATCCATTGACGGAACAACTCTTTCTGCTCTTCCGTGAAGTCTCCGGAGGCAAGGCCTTTCCGCATCAGATCGCGGAGGCGGTTACGCATGCTCATGTGGGCGATAGCGAATCCGTATCCGTATTCGGCATTGTCTTCAAAGAGTGAATTGGCCCATGCCGGTCCTTTACCTTCTTCGTTTTTGGTATAAGGCGTAGCCGGGGCAGAGGCGCCATAAATAGAAGAACAACCGGTGGCATTGGCGATCATCATCCTGTCGCCATAGAGTTGTGTAACCAGCTTCACATAGGGTGTTTCCCCGCAGCCCGAGCAGGCGCCGGAGAACTCAAACAGCGGCATGGCAAACTGGGAGTTCTTCACATTCAGCTTCACATCCACCAAATGGGCTTTACTGGTCACATGATCCACCATGTAATCCCAGTTTTTCTGATTGTCATACTGTGTGGCGATAGGCACCATTTCGAGCGCCTTTTCCCCTTTCTTGCCAGGGCATACATCCACACAATTTTCGCAACCCAGGCAATCGAGCACGTCGACCTGAATACGGAATCCCATATCGGCAAACTGTTTACCCTGTGCTTTCAGGATCTCCACATTTTCCCCCACTCCCTTCTGCTCTTCCTCATCGAGCATGAACGGGCGGATGGTAGCATGGGGACACACATAGGCGCACTGGTTACACTGGATGCATGCTTCGGGCTTCCATACCGGTACGCTCACCGCTACCCCGCGTTTCTCGTAGGTGGTCGTACCCATCTCCCAGGTACCGTCCTCACGGCCGCTGAAAGCAGATACGGGCAGACCGTAACCGCGCTGGGCATTCACCGGGCGTACCACTTTCCGGATAAATTCGGGGGCATCGTCGGAGGTATCGGCAGCTATCCGGATACCGGCCCATTCCATGGGGACTTCCACTTCTTCCACGTCGCCTCCGCGGTCGACAGCAGCGTAGTTCATTTTCACTACTTCTTCACCTTTCCTGCCGTAGGATTTCACAATGAATTTCTTCATCTGTTCCACGGCAAGCTCGTAGGGAATTACGTTGGATATTTTAAAGAATGCCGATTGCAGGATAGTATTGGTGCGGTTGCCCAGTCCGATCTCTTCAGCAATTTTTGTGGCATTAATAATGTAAAGCCTGATATTGTTTTCGGCGAAATATCTCTTCACTTGATCCGGCAGGTGATTGCCTACCTCCTCTTTGGGCCACACTGAGTTAAGCAGGAATGTTCCGTTCTTTTTCAGCCCTCTGGTCACATCATACAGATGCAGATAGGCCGGCACATGGCATGCCACAAAATTGGGCGTATTCACTAAATAAGTGGAACGAATGGGATTGTCGCCAAAACGAAGGTGCGAACAGGTAAATCCTCCCGATTTCTTGGAGTCGTAGGCGAAATAGGCCTGTACATATTTATTCGTGTTATCACCGATGATCTTGATGGAATTCTTATTGGCCCCCACCGTCCCATCCGACCCTAATCCGTAGAATTTGGCTTCGTAGGTCGTCTCATCTGTCGAGATCTCTTCCTTCAAGGGAAGCGATTTGAATGTCACATCATCCACAATACCGATAGTGAAATCGTTTTTCGGCATATTCATGGAGAGATTCTCGAAAACCGATATGATCTGCGCCGGGGTTGTATCCTTGGAGGAAAGACCGTAAATTCCTCCTACAATCTCGGGGGCTTCCTCTTTTCCGTAGAAACTATCTTTCACATCAAGATAGAGTGGTTGTCCGGCAGCACCCGGCTCTTTGGTGCGATCGAGTACGGCTATGCGTTTCGCCGTTTCGGGGATTGCCGACAGGAATGCTTCGGCTTTGAAGGGACGATAAAGGTGAACGGCTACCATGCCCACTCTTTCCCCTCTTTCATTGAGGTAGTCTACCGCTTCGCGGATGGTCTCAGTAACCGAACCCATGGCAATAACGACCCTCCCGGCCTGCGGATCTCCGTAATAGTCGAACAGTCCGTATTTGCGGCCGGTCACCGCAGCCAGTTTTTCAAGGTATTTCTCCACAATACCGGGTACGGCATTGTAAAATGGGTTGGAAGCTTCACGCGCCTGAAAATAGATATCGTCGTTCTGGGCCGTTCCCCGTGTAACAGGGCTATCGGGATTCAATGCCTTATCACGGAATGCTTTCAACGCTTCCCGATTGAGGAGCGGAGCCAGATCGTCGTTCGATAAAGCCTCTATCTTCTGGATCTCGTGGGATGTACGGAATCCGTCGAAGAAATGGAGAAAAGGAATGCGGCTTTCAATCGCTGCCATATGCGCCACAGCTGCCAGGTCCATCACCTCCTGCACCGATCCGGTAGCAAAAAGCGCAAACCCCGTAGGCCTCGCGGCCATCACATCCTGGTGATCGCCAAAGATAGACAGGGCATGCGAGGCCAATGCACGTGCCGATACATGAAATACGCCCGGGAGCAACTCTCCCGCTATTTTGTACATGTTGGGAAGCATCAGTAACAGCCCTTGTGATGCGGTGAATGTGGATGTAAGCGCGCCTGCCTGTAAAGAGCCATGTAAAGCTCCGGCAGCTCCGGCTTCCGATTGCATCTCCTGCACCAGCACCGGCTGTCCGAAAATATTTTTTCTTCCGGCAGCCGCCCATTCATCCACATATTCGGCCATGGTGGAAGAAGGGGTGATAGGGTAAATCGCAGCCACCTCGCTGAACATATACGCGATGTGAGCGGCGGCCTGATTACCGTCGCAGGTTAAGTAAGTTTTTTGTTTTGCCATAATTATATGATGATATTACTAAAAAATTGCAATCTTAGTTAATATATTGTTAGATATGTGTGATCAGACCTACGAAATTACTACAAAAAAGTGGAAGCAACAAACCATAGTAATTTTTTGTTCACCCGTAACCACACAAAAAAAGCCCTACAAAAACAAAAATAGGTTAAAATTTAATCTTTCAAGGGATTGTGATGTTATAATTAATGCGTCAATTTGCCGATATGCCGATGTGCTAATGTGAATAATGTGAATAATGTGAATAATGTGAATAATGGCCCATTTGCTGATTTGAAATCAAAGTAAAAAGTGGAAACCTGGATTTCGTTTTTAGTTTAAAAAAATTATGAAGATAATCATTATTGCCAACAGATTACCTGTTAAAATTGAGAGGGATGAGGAAGGATTCTCCATTGTCAGAAGCGAAGGAGGACTTGCTACCGGCCTCGGATCATTAGAGATAGAATCCGAAATATACTGGGTGGGTTGGCCGGGTATTTATACGGAGGATGAAGACGAAAAACAGGAGATCACGAAGAATTTGCATGAGATGAATTTTCATCCTGTTTTCTTGTCTGCCGACCAGATCGAGAATTACTATGAGGGTTACAGCAACAGCACTATCTGGCCGCTGTGCCATTACTTCTTCTCCTACATCGAATACAAGACGGAATATTGGGAAGCATACCAGGAGGTGAACAGGCTGTTCTGCCGGGAAACCGTCCCTTTTATCGGGAAAGATGACATGGTATGGGTACAGGATTACCAACTGATGCTATTGCCAAAAATGATCCGCACGGAAAAACCGGATGCAAATATCGGCTATTTCCACCATATTCCTTTTCCTTCTTACGAACTTTTCAGGGTGCTTCCGGAAAGAGAGGCTGTGTTGGAAGGACTGCTCGGCGCCGATCTTATCGGCTTCCATACACATGATTATATGCGGCATTTTATCAGCGCCATCTATCGTGTACTCGATCTGAACTGTAACCTCGACGAGATCAATCTGCAGGATCGGATCGTACATGTGGATGCTTTTCCGATGGGGATCAATTACGAACAATATCACAGTGCACCCTCACTACCGGAGGTAAAGGAGAAATCTGAACTCCTTCGGCAGGAGTTGGGTGATAAGACCGTGATCCTCTCTGTCGACCGTCTGGATTACAGCAAAGGTATACTGCACCGTCTGCAAGGTTTTAAACAGTTCCTGCAACATCATCCCGAATATCACGAGAAGGTATCGCTGGCCATGATCGTGGTTCCATCGCGCGACAGCGTGGATATCTACGCAGACCTGAAAACGAAGATCGATCAGTCTATCAGTGAGATCAACGGCCAATACTCCAGATTGGGATGGACACCCATCTACTATTTTTACCGCAGTTTTTCGTTCGAAGAACTGATCACCATGTATGATATCGCCGGAATTGCCTTGGTAACTCCTCTGCGCGACGGGATGAATTTAGTGGCCAAAGAGTATCTGGCATGCAAAGGCGAAAACAGCGGAGTACTTATCCTCAGCGAGATGGCGGGTGCTGCCATCGAATTGCAGGATGCCATCACTATCAATCCGAATGATGCGGTTGAAATTGAGCAGGCCATTGTGGAAGCACTAAGTATGCCCGAAGAAGAGAAAAAAGAGCGGTTACGGAAAATGCAGGAACACATTTCCACGCAGAACGTGAAAAAATGGGCAAACGATTTTGTGGAAGAACTACAATCGATCAAGACACAAAACAGGGAGATACTGCAAAAGATCGTGGGGAAAAGGCAATTCAATCAGATCAAGAGCGCCTATGACGATGCTGCCTCCCGCCTGATCCTGCTTGATTATGACGGCACCCTTGCCCCGTTCGTAAAAAAACCGGAAGACGCCGTTCCTTCCGATAAGCTGCTGGACCTTTTACAAAAGATGACTGCGGATAAAAGAAACAAGGTGGTGATCAACAGCGGAAGAAATCGCGGGGTACTCGATCAATGGTTTCAGGGGCTTGGTCTTGATTTTGCCGCCGAACATGGAATATTTTACAAAGAGAACGGCCAATGGCATAAACATAAAAACATGGAGGAGAAAATGGAATGGGATGATGAGATCACCGGCATCATTCAGCATACGATAGATAAAACGCCCCGTTCTCATTTGGAAAAAAAGGATACCTCGCTGGTATGGCACTATCGTAAGGTGGACGTATGGCTTGCTGATCTGCGCGCGCAACAACTGATCAACGCGCTTATGGGGCCCTGCTCCAGATTAAATCTTCAGATTGTTCCGGGAAATAAGATCGTGGAGATCAAACCCCCCGATTTCAACAAAGGCAGCGAAGTATTGCGCAGGCTGGCCCAGAGGACGTATGATTTTGTACTGGCTATCGGCGATGATACTACCGACGAAGACATGTTCCGGGCGTTGCCGCCGGAAGGTATCACCATAAAGGTAGGTAATTTCTCCCCCGCGGCGAAATACCGTATTCCTTTACAGTCATCCGTAATTCCGTTTTTGTCAAACCTCATTCAATAATAGTATTCCCTATGGATTTTATCAATCGTTTCGTTTCCGACAGTCCACTGAGATATCTATTCATCTCTTTGCTTTTTGTAGTACTGTTCGTTATACTGGTCCTCATTTTTAATTTTATCATCAAAAAATGGAGGATCCGTGCACGGAAAAGCAGAAGCCACATCGATGATTTTATTGTCCGCATTTTCCGGGTTCCGGGTATATGGATTATTTTCGCGGTATTGTTAAACATATTCAGTGCCCTGTTACAGGAAGATGCCCGCACATTCGCCGCCTTACAGAAAATAAGCAGGATATTGCTGATCCTCACCCTCGGATGGATGATTGTACAGGTGATCAGGGCGACATTCCATTATTGGCAGAACAAACTCGATATCAACAACTCCAACAACCTTGAAGCAAGGAAGAGACTCACCCAGATGAGTATGATTGAACGGATCACGATCATTTTCGTGGCTTTTCTCTTTCTTTCGATAGCGTTGATGACTATTGATTCCGTGCGCCAACTGGGAGTGAGCCTGCTCGCTTCGGCCGGGGTGGCAGGGATCATTATCGGGTTCGCGGCCCAACGCAGTTTCGGACAGATATTCTCCGGCATCCAGATTGCTTTTACGCAGCCCGTCAGATTGGATGATGTAGTGGTGATCGAGGGAGAATGGGGACGGATTGAAGAGATTAACATTACTTATGCAGTAGTAAAGATCTGGGATGAACGGCGGTTGATCGTGCCGATCGATTATTTCCTGAATAACCCCATCCAAAACTGGACACGAACGACTTCCGATATACTGGGCACGGTCTTTCTGTATGTCTCCTACGATCTGCCTGTGGAGCCGCTGCGCGAAGAACTGTCACGCATCGTAAAAGACGATCCCAACTGGGACGGACGCGTCCAGAATGTCCAGGTTACCGATAGCAAACAATGGTATAAAGAGCTACGGATGCTGGTCAGCAGCAACAACTCATCCAGGAACTGGGATCTGCGGGTAGCTGTCCGCGAAAAACTGATCGATTTTATCAATGAACACTATCCCGGTTCGTTTGCAAAAATCAACTCTATGGGTGCCGGACAAAAAGAGATTTCCGCGGCTACGGACGAATAAATTGCGAGAGCCTTTTCTCTTCGGAAAACAGTACGGCGGTATTGATAAGAGCGAGGTGTGAATAGGCCTGCGGGAAGTTACCCAACTGGCGCTTGCTCTTAAAGTCGAGATCTTCACTATAGAGTCCCAGATGGTTGGAATAGGAGATCATTTTCTCAAATATTTCGCGTGCCTCCTCTGTTTCACCGATCTTAAAAAGCGCCTCGACCAACCAGAACGTACAAATGGTAAAGGAAGAGGTAGGTATCCCGAAATCATCTTCCGCCTTGTATCGATACATGAGTCCCTCATGATAGAGATTTTCCCTGATTGCCTTTACGGTCTTTATATACCGTTCATTGTCGGGCTCGATAAAATCATAAAACTGCATAAGCAGCAGCGAAGAATCGTAATCGGTATTATCATAGGCCTGCGTGAAACACTGCAATTCCTCGTTCCATCCCTTTTCATGCACTTCTGTCTTAATGATATCCGCTTCACGACGCCATAACTCAGCGTAATACTCTCTCTGCAACAGTTCGGCAATCAGTGATGCCCTGTCCACGGCCACCCAGCTCATCACTTTCGAAAAGACAAAATGCATCTTTCTTGTACGGAATTCCCAGATGCTCCTGTCCGGCTTGCGCCAGGAGGCCAATACCGAACGCACCAGATTTTTGATGATCTCCCATATTTCCTCTACTTCGTCTAATGTTCCCGGGAAATAAAGATAATATTTGTATATCACATCCAGCAGATAGCCGATAGAGTCGTTCTGCTCCTGATAATAAGCGGCATTCCCGATCCTTACGGGACGTGAGCCTTCATAACCGCTTAAATGGGGCTGTTCTTCTTCCGTCAGCTCACGCTCGCCCCGGATGCCGTACATGATCTGGATTGTTTCGTTACGCGACGATTTCAGGATACGTTTCACAAAGCCGATAAAGCGTTCCGCAGCTGTCCTCTGTTTCATAAACAACAAGGTATCTATCGACATGGAGGCATCACGCAACCAGCAAAAACGGTAGTCCCAGTTCCTGTTCTCCCCGAGGCTCTCGGGCAGGCTGGTGGTCACCGCTGCCAGCATGGCGCCCGAATGCTGGTACGACAGCAGTTTCAGCACGAGCAGGCTACGCTTGATCATATCATCGTACTGCAGATAGCCTCTGGAGCGATTCACAAAATTCAGCCAATACACTTTTGTCCGTTCGTATTCCAACAGAATGCGGTTGATATCCACAGTTACCAATTTCTGGTTGTAAGATAAAAGAAAAAAATGATGACCGGTCAGTTCAATCTCTTCGCGGCTGATCACCATCTCCGGATCCAGGCTGGTATAGAGATACACTTTATCCTCCGGATCCTCTGCAGAATGGGTTCTGATATAACCGCCCACTATTTCGTGGCGTACCTCTTCGCGGGCGTAGTTCATCTTCGGATCATATATTACCCTGATAACGGGACGACCTTTGGTGACACGTATATAACGGTGTATCTCCGGCGGCATGTAATAGAGAGTCTCTTCTGTACGATAGCGGGGCATGTAGTCGAATACGATAAATCCGTTCTCAGGCGACTCAAACCTTGTCAGTAGCATATTGGTATGGCCGTGGTAATTTTGAGAGATGGTATATTCATCCGACACCTCAAAATGAAAGCTGCCCCCTTTTTCTTCATCCAACAATTTTGCAAAGACAGAAGGGGAATCGAAATCAGGGAGACAGAACCAGTCGATACTCCCGGTCTTCGACACCAGCGCCGCGGTGCGGCAATTCCCGATTATTCCGTAATCCAAGTTCTTCATTCTAATCAATTTTGTGGTTTTCTATCTTCTGTGTAACAGCAAAGATAGGAATTCCAACTTAAAAAAGAAAAATCGAGATGGCTATTGCCTTAAGATCTTCTCCATTGCCTTTCCTTTAGCCAATTCATCGATCAACTTATCTAAATAACGAATCTTTTGCATTAGTTTGTCTTCGATCTCTTCCACACGATAACCGCAAATAACACCTGTAATTTTCGAAGCATTCGGATTAATTTGCGGCGCCTGTGTGAAAAAAGTTTCAAAGTCGGTCTTATAGTCAATATGCTGTTGCAATGTTTGTTCATTATATCCTGTCAGCCAAAAGATGATCTCATCCACTTCTGCTTTTGTACGTCCTTTCCTCTCCGCTTTTTGTATATACAACGGATAGACGCTTGCGAAAGATATCTTATAAATTCTTGTATTATCCATTTTGCTATTATTGATTTTCAGGGGTTAAAACAAAAACGGTTGTTCCACTTTTAAACGCTTCCGTAGGTTGTGCTGTATTGAATAAGTCTGCGGTTCGGGTTTCAATGGTTTTATCGGAAAGTTTGCCGGGATCTCTCATGACTGCCCTTACAGGGAAGCCGTTCTTTTTGATTTCATTAATAAGATGTGAGCCTACTTGTCCTGTTGCTCCTACAATTATGTGCATATATTTTGTTTTAAGTGAATGGTACCGCAAAACTAAAACAAATCATTCGGTCAATTCGCTTATCAAATTTTCAAGTATTCTATTGAACTCATCAGGTTTTTCAAGCATTGGGTAATGACCTGTCCCTGTTATTATTGTATAATCATAATCTTTCAGATATTTTCGGTTATTCTCAATATTTGTAGGCGTTGCATCGGAGTTAATTGCTCTAACAGGAACTTGAATAGATTTTGCTGTTTCCTGAATATCCATTTTATATAAGGGTTCAATTGTCTGCACCGCCAAATCGGATTCATTTTGAAGAAACTCATTTTGAAGCCTCTCTTTTATAGAAATCGGGGTGGTTTCCGCAAAAAGATATTGTGGAAGAATATTCTTTACTGTTGCTTTGAAATCCTTCCGATAATGAGTTAAAATAAATTGATCGGCTTCTTCGTATGTAATTACCTCTTCTAAATCTTTTAGTGTATCCACCAAAATAATCGCTTTTATTTCAGGCGAATTTATAGTTGCTTCCAATACATAAGCTCCCGACATGGAATGACCGACGAGTATGATTTCCGATGAACCGATTTGTCCGATTACAGCCTTGATGTCATCGGCATATTGTTTACTTGTCCAATTTTGCCGTGATTTATCTGATTTGCCGTGTCCGCCCAAGTCAATCTGCACAATATTATATCTGTCCCTAAAATAAATTTGTTGGTCATTCCACCAATTCACATTACCGAGCCACCCATGTACAAATACAATTGCAATGTCTCCTTTTCCTGTTTCTTTATAATGAATTTTTGATCCATCAGAAGATACCACATATTTTTCCGCTTGATTATTCTCTTCTTTCATAATTTACGCATTTTGATTGTAAAATTTCTTTTTATGCTTCTGTCATATTCTCTGACAATATTCCACCAACTTTAAGATATTACACTGTTGAAGCTTGTTCGTAAACTATCAACTTATTTTTTTACTTCAAAACTCTTATTTCCTTAAAACATTCTCCATCACCTCTCATTCATCGGTTTGCCGATATAATAAAATAAGGCCTTGTTACTTTCGATATACCGGGACAGCCTGTTAGCGGTCATTGATGAATAAATCCGGTAATTGTATCTATTAAGCCTTCTTTTAGTGGTAAGTCTGGTATTGTATAAGTTTGGAGGTTTTTCTGCCTGTCAATTTCCGCCTCTTTCAGGATATGGTTCATTCCCTCTATAATATTTATTTTCGCCTGTTTATTGGCGTTTGCCAATTTCTCCGCCTCTGCCACAGTTACCTGGATATCGGTTGTCCCTTGTAGGATCAATATGGGTTTATTCAATTTCGCGATCTCTTTTTGCGGGTCATACTTAAACCACGAGATGATGTAGGGTTGAACGCTTGGGCGAAAAAGAGTATATAGTATCTGGGGCACATTTTCATCGGTCTCTCCTCTTTCCATCTTTTCAATGTAAGGTAATGCCATCTGTAAGACCATAGGCGGTTGTGCTTTTAACTGTTCCCGCAATATCTCTCCCGCCGGACTTCCTACACCGGCAACCGAAATAAATTTCCTGACATCTCCTTTTTGGGCGGCAATCATACCGATCAGTGATCCTTCGCTATGTCCAAGAATATGAATCTCTGAAAACCGACTATCTTTTTTCAGCCAATCCACCCACTCTTCCGCATCTTTCACATAATCCTCGAAACGCAGGTCACTTTCCTGTAGAGCAGCACTTTTACTTTCAGCTATACCCCGCTTATCATATCTTACAACGGCAATACCCTTCTCAAACAATCCTTCGGCTAGCATTTTCAACGAGTTATTGATCATCATGGGATTATTGCCATTCCTGTCGGTTGGCCCCGAACCTGCAATAAGTAAAACAACAGGAATCTTCTTGGATGCAGGCGGACAGAGTAATGTTCCCTCTATTTTCCCTGTTCCGGTTTCAAGGGTAACTGGGTCTCCGGTGATTTGAGCCGGTAGACTTCCTGTAAGTATTAACAGGAATAGCATCATGATTGTTATTCTCATAGTTTTTTTCTAAAATTTTTTATTTGTTTTTCTGATTGTTTTCTTCGACTCTGAACTGCACAATCCGTTCGATCAGTTTCAAAGGTAAAGGCTTATTTAATGGGAATTGAACCGAACCTTTTCCCTGTTTATATCCGGAAAGTTCTTTTACAAATGCAGCATGTCCTGTGGGTGTGGCATAAAATCCGATATGATTTTTATTTCCTGCGAAATACACTAAAGGCCTTTTATTCAGCTTATAGGCAGGCATACCGTAAGAGATGCTTTCTTCCGCTTCAGGTGCAGCCGCTTTTACGATGGTGCGGATCTGTTCTAACTTGTTTTGCACTTCTTCGGGAAATGCAGCAATGTATTCATTTACATTCTTGTTCATATCATATAAATTTAATTTGCCTTTACTGCTCACTTTCGGCTTTGGTGATGTTTTCCCAACCACCTTTCGGAATTCGTTCTGATTGGGAGAAAATACCGGTTTCATTTTTTGTTCCTTTTTCCTGCAAACGTCAATTGAGGATTTTCACGTCAGCATTATCCGTATTTCGATTGTAAAAAGTCAATAGTTGATTTGATCATTTTTTTCAGGGTTTCCTGATTAATGCCGGACAGTTTTTTGACATAAATACAGGCTTTACCCATTTTGAATTTCCCCAACTCTTTCAGTAAATCTTCCTGTCCAGGACATCCCGTATAAACATACAATGAAATAGCTGTCTTTCGCGGCGAAAATCCGACAAGCGGCCAATCTCCCTCCTGACGGCTTCTTTCTGATTTGTAATGATAACTTCCATATCCGATAATGGAATCTCCCCACATTTTGGGTTCATAACCCGTACAATCCTGCATTAATTCCAGGATCTCAAAACTATCCTTTTTCTTCTGTTCAGTATCTGCAAACGAGTTGATAAATTCGTGAACATCTGCATTATGCTGTTTTGTTTTTAACTCTGCCATAGGATCATGTTTATAGTTAATTCCTTCCAATCTTCTCTATTGCTTCCCTTTAGCCAATTTATCAATCAATTCATATAAACAATGAGGTTTTTACGAAAGATAAACGCTTGCAAAAGATATTTTATAAATTCCGGTATTATCCATTTCAGTTTCTTTTGATTTCAGGGTTTTAATTTCCAAATTTTATCGGAAACAGGTAAATATTCGGGCAATGCGGCCGAACCGTACCAAGTAAAAATTTCAAAATCCAATAATCCGTTTTTTATGGCAGGATCGGTGAATAACAATTCTCGAGCATCATCTGCAGAGTTGATATTATTCAGAATAAAAATTCCCCTGTAATTATTTTCATTCTTTCCTAGAGGCCCTGCCACAATTAGTTTCCCTTCTTGCACCAGCTCTTGAATATTTTCTAAATGCCCCCTAAAACTTTCGTTAATCAGTTCCTTCTCTGCAGTTGTATTCGTCCCTGTTTTCAGAATAACGAAAAAGTAATTTTTCATCCCGTAGTCATCTCCTCTCAATTTCTCGGCTAATACTTTGTCATAATTGGGATTCGAGATAGTTGTGTCTCTTTCCGATATAACTTCACCTTTCTTTTGAGGGTTGGATTGCCCAAAAGTCGAGTTTGCCATTAATAGTGCTATTGCTAAAAATAAATATTTCATTGTCAACAGTTTTTTATTCATTTATATCTTCAAGGATCAACTCATTTATTGCCTTACTTATTCATTTCATTAGTCGTTTTCTCGCTATGGCATAGCCCGAACAAGTTCGGTCTCTACTCATTTAGCTTAACGAAAACGTTCAATTCTTTTTAATAACTGCTTCAGTTTTAATTCAACGTTTAGATTGTCAAATAGTTTTTCCGATAGTACCAATGAACTTTGAAAGGCCGTTTTCATATTTTCCGGATCCAAATCAGATGTGGTCCGTTTAAATTCCAAGTACCAATCTTTGTCAATATCTTTTTCCAAACTTTTTGTAGAACTTTCCCAATGCTGGATTTGTTTGGTTGCGATACGGATCAACCAGAGCAAATACCTTTGCACAGCTACCAAACTATGGTAAGCGTGAGCAAATTCCTCTCTTTTAATCAGGCTATTTGTCGTCAACAGTACGTTCAGGAGAGACTGGCTCAACCACAAAATATTATTGTTGGTTGTTCTATCGGGTGATTTGATTTTTATCTGATGAAGCGTATCCGCTAAAAGTCCGTCTTTGTCGACTAAACTCATCGTGTCAAAATCACTGAATGCTACAAATCCTTCCCAAGATTTGATAATTTTAATTTCATCCGTCGTCAGAAAATGAAATTCACCTCTGATCATATTCTCGAAGACAGCCACTTCGCTCCCATACTCGTTTGTGAAATACATCGCTACAGGATGGATTTGACTCACCCAATCCTCAGCCGGGAAAGTCTCTTTTTCTTTTAAGAAGATATAAAATTCAATATCAGAATAACGGTCTCCTTCCCCTTTGGTAAATGAACCATACATTAAAACAGCAGAAACGTTTTCATCTTTTTGAGCTATTGATTTTACAGTATCAATCATTTGTAATTGTTCCATCTTTCTGCTTTTTACAGGTTAGCGGCTGGCAGGTGTTGCTTGAAATTCAATTTCTTAAATAATGGTGTTACTGTCATTTGTTACTGATTACTCTCCAGTTAAATCTTTCTTATGCTTTTTAATTTTTTTCATCGCCCAATCGTAATGACTTGAAGTAGCCGAAACACAGTAACTCCCCAAACTTGTTGTACCTGTCCACGAAAATAACCCCTTGGTAAAAAGTTCTTCAGTGGTGAAGGTCTCTATAAGCTGCATCACTTCTGCATGACTCGCTTGTAAAAATAATATTGACTCTTGATATGACGTGGCTTGGTGTTTTTCCCAGAATTCGATGTTCAGTTGCGGATATGTTTTCAAATTGTATGGTTCAGGTAAAAAATTTAATTTCTTTCCTGACTGATTTGAGTTTATCCACTTCAATAATAGTTGATGCCACTCATACAAATGCGCCAATACATCCCGAATGTTTTTATCCCTATCTTCGAAAGAGAAGGATTTTTCCTGTTCCTCAATAGTCATCGAATTGATAAGGAAGAATAATTTGTTGAAATTGTCTTCGCTCTGTTCTAAGAGTTGCTGTTTTGTTGTCGGGCGTGCCATGGTTGTCTTAAAATTTTAGTCCTGTTCTTAAGGCTTCGCAGGTTTTGCCTAATCTTTATAGTGTGTTACTCAATTATGCCAATACTCCATGTTGTAAACTGTAATTTATTTATTATATAAGTTCCGCAAGTAAAGGACGCGGATAGATTATAATGCAAAAAAGAGCCGCCCTCTACCGACTAACCAGAATATTAATCAACTGAGAACCCTATAACATTTCAACCAACAACCTTTCACAAACCGTATGGCTCAGAGTTTCTGCCAAATGTTTATCGTAACTCACGACCATTGATTTGTCAAACGGTTCTACAGACTTTATCTTTATTTTTAACCCTAAATGTATTTCCCTGCCGTTGAGAAATTTCAGGAACTCGTCCGAACTATTGATAACAGCTACAACTTTGATCATTTCGCCCTCTTTGCATTCACTCAATTTTCTGGACTCTTTCCAATCCATTTTACCGTCAATATCCGGAATGGGTGAGCCGTGCGGGTCAATTTTCGGATAACCTAACAACTCATCCATCTTGGCGAAAAATTCAGGGGATTGGATATGCTCAATCTGTTCGGCTATGCTGTGCACCTGCTCCCAACCAAACCCCATTTTCTCTACCAGATACATCTCCGTAAGGCGGTGCTTTCTGATAATGAGTGCCGCCTCTTTTTTGCCTTTTGGTGTCAGCTTAATGGGCTTATAGCTTTCATAAAATACCAGTCCTTTTTCTGACAGTTTTTTCATCATACTGTTCACCGTCGGCATTTTGATATTCAGTTCCTTACCGATCTCATTCACGCTTGCCACACCGTTAGCATCTGACAATAAGCGTAATACTTTCAGATAATTTTCTTCCGCTTGTGATATCATGCTACAAAATTAATTATAAAAATTAGATTAAACTAACAAGAAAAACACCAATATCATTTTAAGAAAAAAATATTTTGTTAGATCGTTCTAATTTATTATTTTTGCAAATAAAATATTCAATGTATTATTAATCTAAAAATTTATGAGTATAAAGAACTGCATCTCAAAAATACTGATAGCATCAGCACTATCATTGGTTTATACGGCGACATTTGCACAACACAGCCATAGGGTTTCGGGTAAAGTAACCAGTTAAACAAAGCATAGACGAAATTCATGTTAGACAACGTTATACAATTTTTTGAAAGCATCAATCCGGTTTGGGCTGCACTTTATGCTACTATTTTCACCTGGCTGGTAACAGCTTTGGGTGCATCATTTGTGTTTTTATTCAAAAAGATGGATAAAAATATCCTCGACGGTATGCTTGGTTTTACCGGAGGCGTGATGGTAGCCGCGAGCGTTTGGAGCTTAATCATTCCTGCCATTGATATGAGTGAGGGAACAGGTTTTATAAAAGTCATTCCTACAGTTGTAGGATTTTTAACCGGTACGGCATTTCTGTATGGGATAGACAAAGTACTACCGCATCTCCATGTCAATTTCAAAACACCAGAAGGCATAAAAACGCCCTGGCAGAAAACCACTCTGCTGACTTTGGCAATAACCCTGCATAATATACCCGAAGGATTGGCTGTGGGCGTATTATTCGGAGGTGTAGCCGCAGGAATACCCGAAGCCACCATAGGGGGAGCAGTCGCATTGGCGCTTGGAATTGGCCTGCAGAACTTTCCCGAAGGTATTGCTGTAGCGATGCCTTTACGAAGAATGGGAATGAGCAGACGTAAAAGTTTTATGTACGGACAGGCATCAGCCGTTGTAGAACCCATCGCCGGCGTATTGGGCGCTTTGGCGGTTGCCACATTTACACCCATATTGCCTTATGCTTTGGCATTCGCTGCAGGAGCAATGATTTTCGTGGTAGTGGAAGAGGTGATACCCGAAGCGCAGCAAAACAAAAGTTCCGACATCGCTACGATTGGATTTATCGTCGGTTTTATCGTGATGATGACATTAGATGTGGCATTGGGATAGCCTATGTACATTTTTTATACCCTATACCCTCACCGTCAACTCACCGCGTAGGGAGACCGGCATAAGCCGGTTTACTTCCGCCGGCGTTCTCCCTTCACCGAACAGGATCATCAGTTTGGCCAGGGCAGCTTCGGTGGTGATGTCATATCCGCTCACCACACCCAGTTTCTCTAGACGTTGCCCGTTCTCATAACGATGCATCTCCACCCCCCCGTAGAGGCACTGCGTAACGTTGACGATCACAATTCCCCGCTCTATTGCATTGTGTAATAAGTCTGTAAACCACGGATAGATAGGTGAGTTACCGGTTCCGTAAGTTTCCAACACAACCCCTTTCAGGCCGGGAATTCCAAGATGTGCCCGCACCACTTCCTCGGAAATACCGGGAAACAGTTTCAGGATCACCATATGGGGATCCATCGCGTAATTGAAATATACCGGCTTTCCGTAATCGGGCTTGAGGATGAACTGGTCATTATACCGGATATTCAGACCGGCCTCGCCCAGATAAGGATAATTAGGACTGGTGAATGCGCTGAAGTTATTGGCATTGATCTTCGTGGTACGGTTTCCGCGCATCAGCAGGTTTTGCATATAAACACACAGTTCCGGTACAATAGGACGACCTGCCGCATCTTTATCGGCCGCAATCTCAAGGGCGGTGATAAGGTTTTCCTTCCCATCCGTCCGGAGTTTGCCGATGGGAAGCTGTGATCCGGTCAGGATCACCGGTTTGGTGAGATTCCCCAGCATTAACCCGAGCACCGAAGCCGTATAGGCCATGGTATCAGTACCGTGAAGAATAACAAATCCATCGTATTCGTCGTAATGTTCTTCAATTACCTGTGTCATCTGCTGCCAGACAGAAAGCGACATATCCGAAGAATCGATAGGAGGATCAAACAGATAGGTCTCTACGTTGAAATTCAATCGTTTTATCTCCGGCATATTGGAGCGGAGATGGCTGAAGTTAAACGGCTCCAAAGCCCCGGTTTCGGCGTTCTCCACCATCCCGATGGTCCCTCCCGTATAGATAAGGAGTACTTTTGCATTTCTATCGATCATATCACCATATTTTTATGCAAATATAGCAATTTGCAATGTATTGCTTATCTTTTTGATAGAAATTTTATCTTGAAAGCAAGATATCTATATTCAATAGCTTTACTTTTTCTGATTTTCAATCTTATCCACCTTTATTCTTCAGGAATAAATGCAATAGCATCTATTTCAACCAAAAAATCCGGATGAGCCAGTGCAGAAACAAAAAAACCGGTAATCGCAGGAGGATTTTTCATGTTATCCAAATACTTTTGCGAAGCCTGAAAACCACGATATAAATCCTGTCCCTGAACAATATGTATAGTGAGTTTTACAAGATTGTCAGCTGTTGCCCCACAAACTGAAAGCGCCGTCTGTAAATTTCTCATCACCTGTTCTGTCTGTTGGCCAATATCTCCCTTACCCACTATCTCTCCTTGTGCGTTTACGGCGTCTTGTCCGCCAATGTAGATAGTCTTTCCACCCCCCTGTGTAGTCACAATCTGTGAAAATGCCGGATTTTTTGAAAGTCCGTCAGGGTTAATATATTCTATTTTTCCACTCATTTTTTGGTTGTTAATTCGTTAGAGGCCGGCAAACCGACCAGGCAGTTCATGTATGGAATTACTTGTTTTTCGCTTTTCCGAACCTAAATTCAAAAATCCGAAAGAAATAAGACAAGGACAAAAATACAAAAAATCTTACCTCTGTCCTAATTGAAAGGTAAGGTTTAAAAGCCAAACATTCAGCTAAAATACCTGATAAATTGCTTTTTACAGAACCGAACCAAACCGGAATTAAATTGTTATCTAATAGATCACGGCTAACAACTTTATTACAAGCAATATGGCAATACATTCAATTAAAACCGTTTGGAGAGAAAATAATATTTTTGACACAGATATCGACGGCCATACCATCACCCTCGATATGCCGGGAGAGACCGGAAATGACACAGCGGGCCCCGGTCCAAAAAAGCTACAACTGGTAGCGGCCGCAACCTGCTCCGGATTAGATATTGTGGCGATGGCCCGCAAAATGCGTATCGATCTGAAAAATTTTGATATCCGCATTGATGCCGAAGTGGCAGAAGAGCACCCCAAACAATATACATCCATGAAGGTGATCTACGAATTTGAAGGCGATGGTCTTCCGGAAAATAAATTGGAGAGAGCGTGTGAGCTTTCGTTCGATAAATATTGCGGCGTATTGGCTATGTACAAAAAAGCAGTTCCTGTAACCTATGAGGTTGCCATAAAGAATGGATAAACTTTTCCTGGCCCATTACGGAAAATTTTCCATATTTTTCGTAACTTTGCGCTTCATTCAGCTTATGGTGTTATTTGCTCTTAGTCCACTTATGCGTGACTTTTGAATGTTTGAGATAAGCGAAAGTAAAGGACAACTGACGATAAACCGAAATAAAACCAAACAAGTTTGTCTTTGGTGAGGCGTGAAGAAAGAAGAAGTAAATTTGAAAAACTTTTTATAAAATATACTCAACTATGCAAACAATGGACACTTTTAATTTTGCCGGTAAAAAGGCATTCGTGCGTGTGGATTTCAATGTTCCTCTCGATGAGAATTTCAACATCACGGACGATACACGTATCCGCGCAGCCATCCCCACGCTGAAAAAAATTCTGAAAGACGGTGGCAGCGTAATCATAGGATCGCATTTAGGCAGACCGAAAGGCCCAACCGATAAATTTTCACTCAAGCATATTCTTCCCCGTGTATCGGAACTGTTAGGCGTTGATGTGCAGTTTGCCAACGACTGTATAGGAGAAGAGACCGAAGCCAAAGCAGCTGCACTACGTCCGGGAGAAGCACTGTTGCTCGAAAATCTTCGTTTTTACGCGGAAGAAGAAGGTAAACCCCGTCTGGCTGCCGATGCCACTGAGGAAGAAACTGCCAAAGCGAAAAAAGAGGTGAAAGAATCACAGAAGGAATTCACAAAAAAACTGGCCTCTTATGCCGATGTATATGTGAATGACGCTTTCGGAACAGCCCATCGTGCACATGCTTCCACAGCGCTGATTGCCGATCATTTCGACGCCGGCAATAAATTGTTCGGCTATCTGCTCCAAAATGAGATCACGGCCGTGGAAAAAGTGATGCACGATACACAACGCCCCTTTACCGCCATTATGGGCGGCTCAAAGGTATCTACTAAAATAGAGATCATCCAGAACCTGCTGGATAAGGTGGACAACCTGATCCTTGCAGGAGGAATGACCTACACGTTTGCCAAAGCATTCGGCGGAAAGATTGGCGATTCCATCGTGGAGGACGATAAGCTGGAGCTGGCAAAAGAGCTTGTGGAACTGGCAAAAGAGAAAGGTGTAAACTTAGTACTGGCCACCGACGCAAAAATCGCAGACAGCTTCAGCAATGACGCCAGGACCGATTTTGCTCCTGTGAACGAAATACCCGACGGATGGGAAGGCCTCGACATCGGTCCGGAATCGGAAAACGCTTTCGCCGACGTGATCAAAAACTCCAAGACCATCCTGTGGAACGGACCGGTAGGCGTATTCGAATTCGACAATTTCGACCAGGGGTCACGAGCTGTTTCCAATGCTATTGTGGAAGCTACCAAAAAAGGAGCTTTCTCGCTCGTAGGCGGCGGCGACTCGGTAGCCTGCGTCAACAAATTCGGCCAGGCCGATGATGTATCATACGTTTCCACCGGCGGTGGCGCATTACTCGAAATGATCGAAGGCAAAGTACTCCCGGGAGTAAAGGCGATAAGAGGGTATTGAGATATCAATCCAACAGATCCTGTATTTCTTTCATTGACAGTTGCGGCCTGACGAACGCATCTGTCAATGTTGTTTTATACCGTTGCAGTCGTTGAATTTTTTCTTCTACCGTCCCTTTTACTATAAATCGGTAAAGGGTCACTTTTTTGTTCTGCCCGATACGGTGAGCCCGGCTTACCGCCTGCATTTCCGCAGCAGGATTCCACCATGGGTCGATGATGAAAACATAGTCGGCTGCTGTCAGATTCAGTCCTGTCCCACCGGCTTTAAGAGAAATGAAAAATGCCCTGACATTTTTGTCAGCGTTGAACTTGTCAATTTCACCTTTCCGGTCGGTCGTACTACCAGTAAGCCATGCGTACCGCCACCCACGGTTATCGAAATAGTCGGCAAACAATTGAAGATGCTTCACAAAAGATGAAAATACCAACACTTTGTGTTGCCCGGCAAAGATTATTTCGGCTTGCGCGACAATTTGTTCGAATTTAGCCGATCCTCCTTCATAATCGGGCAGGAAGATAGCCGGATGGTTGGCAAGCAACCGCAGGCGCATAAGACTGCTCAATGTTGCCGCGGCATATGATTTATTTGATTCGGTAAGTTGTTCCAGTAAATCGTTTCGGATCATGTTTTTCTCTTTATTGTAAAGTGCGGCCTGCTCAGCATCCATTTCACAATACATGATCTCTTCCGTTAAAGGTGGAAGTTCAGGCGCAACCTCTTCTTTGCTACGGCGAAGGATAAACGGATCGATAATTTTGAGCAGTTTTTGTCGTGCATCGTCGTCGTTGATCACATCGGCCTCAGTGAAACGTGCTTTGAATTCTCTATGTTTACCGAGGATACCGTCATTCAAGAAGTCCATCTGCGACCATAAATCGGAAAGGGAATTTTCCACGGGTGTTCCGGTCAATGCAAGTTTATAGGTTGAATGTAATTGCTTTATGCAATCGAAAATCTGCGAATCCGGATTTTTGATATACTGGCTCTCATCCAGCACAAGATAATGGAAATAACAGTTACGCAATAAATCTATATCCTGCCTTACTATTCCGTAACTTGTCAAAACAACCTGGTAACGGCTTATCTCTCTTTTGAAGTCATCGTTTTGAAGACGGTTACCCCCGGTATGAACGTACACTTCCAAAACCGGTGCAAATTTTTTCAACTCACTCAGCCAATTATGAATAAGCGATGTAGGCATCACGATAAGCGTAGGAGGCAGCTCGTTTTTTACGATGATCTCCCTGTCGTCCGTCCCATCCGTGGTAAAATCATCAAAAAGCGAAAGCTGACGGGGCCTTCCGTTCTTCCATTTTGGTATTTCTGATGTTCCGGCATATATATGCAACAATAATGTGATGGTCTGCAATGTTTTACCCAGCCCCATATCGTCCGCAAGGCATCCACCGAAACCGTTTTGTTGTAGATAAGCCAACCAGCGAAACCCGTTCTCCTGGTATGGCCTCAATGTGACGTTCAATGCTGCAGGGATATCGACTGAATAATGTTTTAGTTCCACTTTCTCTTCAGAAAAAAAGCCGTTTTCTGCCAGTTCTTTTACCTTAAAATGGAAATTACTGAGGCATAGGATGTTGCCGGAAACGGTTCCGTATCGGAACATCTCACCAAAACGAGAAAACCACTCCATCGGTAATACGGCAATACAACCGTCCGGAAGGAGATATTCCCGGATATTGTTTAGTATATGTTCTCTAAATTGGATAAAAGGAATTTCCACATCGCCGAAACAGGCAACGCAATGGATGTCGAACCAATCGTTAGTGTCGCTGACGGTAAGCTGTAAATCAATTTCACCCGTATAATACACCAATTTACCAAGCGATTGTTTCAACTCGAAGTTTTCCAACAATTTACCATTCCGGTTAATCCACTCGACCAATCCAAGCGAATCGGTGCCTTGCTTTTTATTCCCGGATGCCAGGTAAAACTGGCCGGTACGCGACCTGCTTAACCCTCCGTTCTCAAGCATCGAGATATGTTCTTTCTCCCATACTTCATCGCGAAAAAACCAACCGATGGACAGATCCCCGGTTTCTTCCGCTACTTCCACTTCCTTTTTGTATGGCCGGTCGATGGCAAAGCGATGCATGCCATAGTGAAACTGTAAATTGAGTATGGGCTGCAAATCAAAATCCGTTTCGAGAGTTAGCACGGCAACAGGATTGTATGCTTGTTCGAAAATGGAAATACCCTCACCCTTTACCTCATAGTTTTTCACACACTGCACCACGAAACTGCGGATATAGCCGGGAACACTTCGTGACGGCACTTCAATCTGTTTTTTCCTGAAAAACGGCCTCAGTTTTTTTTCATCCACATCGTTAAAATAATGTAGCTGCCTGCCAATCACTGCAACAGCCGGATCCGAGACAAGCGGGGCAAAGAATTGCCCGTAAAGCTCCACGTTTGAAGTTCCGTTCCGTACCGTAGCGTTGTATGTAAATGTCTCCGCATGGCAAAAACGGAAAACCATCCTTGATGGTTCTTTCAGCACATCCAATGCCTGGCCGGCCCTGAAATCACGGATACTGATTTTTTCACGCAAAAAAACCGGCGTGTTTATTTTTCGGATAATTTCAATCAGTTTTTCCTGTTTCTTTTCGATAAAGGGCCGAATGTAGATTTCAATATCGGTCGAAGAAATCTTTCGCAGAAAATCAGCCTCACTCTTCTCGTGCGAAAATGATCTCATCAGTTCCTTGTCGGAATATCGGTCTGCCAGTCGCACGACAGTTTGTTCATTTTCCGTTAAATCTTTATAGGTAGCAGAGGTCGTGCGTGCCGTTTCGGCAATGACATGCGATTCTATATCAGCCCGGTACAAGGCAAACACCGGCTGAAGCAAATAGCCGAAATTTGGGTGGTGGACAAGGGTTATAATTAGTGTATCGCGCATTCTCAATATGGATATTTTCAATCTGCCTACCGACGATAATAATTGGACATCCCCGACAATATACGCATGGTATTATCAACGTTTTATAATAATATCTGATAAATCGGATGTATGCCCTCTTTTATGTGCAAGGATCATCATAATCTCAATGTTCGAAAAATCAGGATGCAAGGTATAATAGACAGGGTCGTCGGGCGAACCGTCCCTCAGCTTTTCTTCGGCCAGACGGAGCCGCTCGCGTGGAACAAAATCGGTAATGACCAGTTCACCCTTCTCCACATATTTTGCCAGATGGGTACCAATAGTAGAAACAGCCAGATTCCGCTCTTCGGCTATCTCTTCAATCGTCTTTCCCGACCGGAACATTTCCAAACTCAGACGCCGGGTATCCCCTTTTTGCTTTTTTTCTTTTTTCTCTTTCTTTTCTTTCCTTTTTCTTTTGGATACTTCCTTCTCCGGCAGACAAGACTCCAGTCCGTGCCTTTCACAGTAATCTCTGATGATCGCTAAGAAGATTTGTCCGTATTTTTCTACTTTGGCCGGTCCGAATCCGGTGATTTGAAGCAACTCCTTTTTGTTTTGGGGCAAATACTCCGCCATCTCATAGAGCGTCTTACTGCCGGCGACCATATAAATCGGTAAATCCCGCGGTCCGCAGATATTATTCCGCTCCTCCACCAGAAGACGGTATAAACCGGGATGCGACAGGTCGGATTTCGCAGATACCGAGGCGGCATAAGCATTGACGCTAAAAGAAGGAAGTTTAAAACTGTTTTTCGCCTCAAAATAGGCCTCAATAGTTGTATCGGATTTTAATTTACCCAGGAGATACCTTTTCAAGGCCAGATCGGAAAAAATATCCAGAATCGCCTCGTTATATCCGGCTGCGTGTGCACGACTATCGGTCGAAGCCGGCGACTGTCGCAGATCGGCTATCAATAGATCCATCTTTTCCACAAAAAAAACACCGGCAGCACTTAATCGGTTTCTTAAATGCTCTTCCCTGACAGGATGCTGATGAATGATCGAATTCAACTGTACCTGAAATTTTGCTGCCACCCGCTCCATCTCCTCCAGTTTTTGCCGGATATTTTGTAAATAGGGCAGCGTTTCATCATTGAACGACTCTCCCAATTCCTTGATCTGCGATGATAAACGCTTGATTTGAGACAAGATACCTGTAAAATCGAAAACCGACAACAAAAGATGGGAACGATAAGCATTACGCGACTCTTCCAACTGCTTTTCAAGCATATCAACGGTTTGCTTATTCCTTTCATAGTCTATAATCTGACGGTCATTACGAATACTTTCCGGATGAATCTTGCTTAACAATACGACACCCTCCAACGAGCGGCACCGGCTCAATGCCACATATACCTGTCCGGGAGCAAAGGCTTGTCCGGCATCTATCACCGCTTTGTCAAAGGTAAGCCCCTGGCTTTTATGAATAGTGATAGCCCATGCCAGACGTAAGGGATACTGTATAAAACGTCCCAGTATGTTTTCTTCTATCTGTTTTGTCTCAGGATTGGCCGAGTAACCGATATTTTCCCACATGGTGCGCTCCACCTCGATATATTCATCACCATCACAACACACGATAATACGGTCTCCCTCAATTTTATCGACTACACCTGTTTTCCCATTATAGAAACGTGCTGCCTCGGTATCATTTCTAAGGAACATCACCTTTGCACCAGGTTTCAGCTCCAGTAGCGGCTCGGTAGGATAGTTCCTCTCGGAATACTCTCCCTCAATCTTGGCAGTAAATCTGGAGATCTCACCCTCTAATTTATCCAACTCCCGACTGTTAATCTGATCCGCTTTGTAATTATGGGTGGTGAGGACAATATAATCATCCTCATCCTTGGGTGTAAACAGCGGATTATATCGGTTTTCAAGCATCCGGAAACTCTCCGGTGAAAGACAATCATTCCGGATCTCGTTCAACACCCGTATAAAATCGTTGTTTGTCTGACGGTAAATTTTTTCAAATTCGATATAGACAGGCGAAGCCTGCATAATCGCCCGGCTATGGAAGAAATAAGGACTTTGATAATATTCCGATAGCAAACGCCACTCCTCTTCTTTCGCTACCGGAGAGAGCTGGAACATGTCACCAATAAAAACGACCTGCACACCACCGAAAAGCTGGTCTCCCCTGTATCGGAAATGACGCAGCGAGGCGTCGATCGCGTCCAGCAGATCAGCACGCACCATACTTATCTCATCGATCACCAGCAATTCCAGTTCTTGTAATACCCGCCGGCGATATCCCCGCATCCTTGTCTGACCGATCAGTTTCTTCCTCCCTTCAGGTGTGGGTAAGAATGGCGTAAGCGGCAATTGAAAAAAAGAATGGATTGTAGTACCCCCGGCATTGATGGCCGCTACACCGGTAGGCGCAACTACCGCCATCTGCTTCCCGGAAATCTCTTTCAGACGATGCAGGAACGTGGTCTTTCCCGTGCC
>NZ_CALNAT010000182.1 GCF_937873925.1 uncultured Proteiniphilum sp.
CCGATTTTGATGCTTCCGTCTTGTAACGAGTTGATAAAATTAATTTCCCTCCTCAACGTAGAAATTGTAATATCCGGTCTGGTTTTATTTAGAAAGTTAGAGAAGCGGGATTTGAACAGGTAGTATTTAAAAGGGTAAATTATCAATTTTAATATGAATGAATGATGCTTTTCCGCATCAAAAATAACATTCAGATCATAATGATGAACTTTGGATGATAACGGATAATAAATATTTTTTCTTTGCTGCTCAGACGTTAAAATGGTTACATCATAGCCCAATTTATCGGCAAAATAATTGGCTTTTTCCGTAATTACCCGTTCCAATCCTCCGGAAATGTAAAGCGAAGGTAAATAATAAACGATTTTCATATAGAACAAATAATTTGGCGATGATAATCCTCTTCCGTTGTTAAAGCAATCTCTTTTCCGGTCAAGGCTTCATTGACATATTTAGACGGCACGCTTACTTTGTGCGTAGCTCCCATCCTGAACCATTCGTATTCGATGTCTACGTGTCCAATATCAATGGCCTGATAACCGGCCTGATATAAATCATAAGCTAAAACCGTAGCCGTTGGACCTAAAGCAATAAGGAATAATACGTTTTTATTTTGTTCCAATGCTTTTTCCAAAATAGCATCATACTTATCGTATGCATTTATTGGAGGACAAAGAATACGTTGGATAGATGACGCGTTGTCGAATAAATCATTTCCAACTCCTAAACGACTTTTTTCCCCTTCGATAAAAATAATTGAACGTTGATTCCAAATTCGTTTTAGTAAATTAAACCAACGGGTACTAACCGTTTTCGACTTAAAGTCTATATAAGGTCTGGTAATAAATGTATTGTAATAACTACGACCGGGGACTAAATACGTATCCCAAAGAGTTCCATATAAGTAAAAGTGTGTTCTCCAAAATCGCCTTGCTCTTCGGGTATATCTTTCTAACCCCTGGAATGAATCTGAAATGCAGACTAAATGGTTCTCGTTTTGACTCTGTATAACTTCGATTAACCGACGAGAAAGCATATCCGATTGTTGTTGGAACCGAATGGGCTTCTTACCGATTAAAAGCATTTCTCCATCGCCAAATCGGCTGACAGAATACCGGTCTGCGATTATTTTTTCAATGCTTTCTTCTATAGAGAAGATAGTCGGAATAATCCGCTGTTTTTTTCTCAAAAGCAGGTAAAGCATATTATAAAATTCTACGATTAAATTGTAGTTTACCTTATCTGCAATTGTTTTCATTGAATATTTCATCTTCCTTCCCTTTCTTATATAATCGCGTCTAAAACTTTCTGCATCTGATTTTTCCATGATAAATATGCAACAGATTCTCTAATTTCAAGTGAAGCCCATGTGTTCTCCTGATAAAATTCAATTAAGAATTCAATATTGATTGGACTTTCATCCGCAGGAACTTTCATTACATAAGGCATTTCTTCAAAATCCTCATCTGTTTCAGAATATATAAACGGAATTCCACGGGCTGCATATTCCCTGTTCTTGAGCGTTTTAATATAAGTAATATTGCTACGATGCCGGGCTAAACTGCCAATGCCTATATCTGCACGGTCGAATATTTCATCCAAAGCAGTTCCGAATAATTGCCCGTATAAAATTACATAATTTTCCAATTGATTTTCCGTAATCAAAGGAAGTATTTCAGTCCTCTCCCTTTCTCCGCTAAATTCCCCTACGATATGAAAGAATACTTTGCAACCCTCGACTTTGCCTTTGTAATAATCCCTCATCCCGGCAACGACCCTGTCAAACCCATGCCAGTAGTGTATTTCCGCAACCCCGATCAAATGTAATTCCGATTGTTTGTGATTATTCTGTTTTAATTTGATGGAAGAAAAATCTATTCCGTTAGAAATACGAATGGTACGTTGTCCGAATATTTCAGTTTGATTCGAAAAAGTAACAATCGCATTCAATTGCTTCGCCAGGCTTTTTCTGAATAATTTATCAACAAACAATGAGCATTTACTCGCGAATGTGATATATTCCTGATCATAAGGGTAGGTGGGGATTTCCATCACTACTTTTATGCCTCTATTCCTTAATTGCTTCACAAAAGAAATTAAAAACGGATTGGCGTTATGCTCGGATCTCATATAGATGAAAGAGATCTGCTCCTCTTTTATATAAGCCAGAATAGGCGCATAATCGATCCTTTTTTTTATTTTGGCAGAGATTCCCGTCCCTAAATCGGCCAATATTTTGTCATCCGTCATCCATAAACGATGCCCACTATCCGGATCAATGCAATAATAGCAATTGACGACATTACAACCGCATTCTTTGAACCCCTTAACCTGAGCTAATTTTTTCTTACTGATGCCATTATATTCGGAATAGCCGCTAAAAGACAAAAATAAAACATTTTTTGTAATATGATTTATACTTGGAAAGTCCATGAATATAAATTGCGAATGAATAATACAAAAATAATCTTTTTATTTAAAAGGACAGCATTTTATTAATTCATTGATGTCCAGTAGAGGAGCTCTCCATTCCTGCTGAAAGCCCTGCAATTCATGTATCGGTTTGAATGATTTTAATTCTATAGGGAAATTAGTTAAAGAGCGTTGCACGGATAAGAAATAATCCTCAAATTTAAAACGTCCTCCTATAATTCCGGAAGAAAATTCAACCCATACATTCGGTATCCCGTATGAGTCGGAAATAATAAGCCCATGCAATGAACTGGAGATGATAAATTCGCAGGAACAAACAGTATCTATAAATAGTTTATAATTTCCGTAATGCTGAACATCAAAAATATATACCCCATCCTCTTGACGATATAAGTCCAATAATGCATTCTTTTTATCGGTATAATGTGGTATTATACCGACTCTATATTTTTTTCCTGTTGAACGGGGCTGGTAATACCGTGGAAGTAAAAGTGCAGGATCTCCGTACACTTCCGGGCAGTCGACCCCATGCTTTAAAAGATATTTCCTGCTTAATGGTCCACGAACGGCTAATACTTGCCAAGGTTTATGTACTAAAGGAAGATCAGGTGACAATACTCCACTTCCCCAAATAATGGTTTGTTCATTCGTTAACTGGCTGATGACACTACCGATGCACAAATAATTTATCTTTTTCCTGAATCTGGAAACATAGCTGTATTTATAAGGAATAACCTTTTTTCCGGATATAAGTCCCATCAAGATACGATTAAGATCATCCCCCAAATTATAAAATTCAGGATCCGACTTAGGAGGAATCCAGTAATTCACAGTAATTTTATTTCCGGGGATAATATCCATCAAAATATAATATAGCTGGAATTGTTTCCGTTTTAGAAATCTCCGTATTTTATCGGTCAGTTTTTTTATTTGATTCATCATTCTAATGTTTAATAAATTTAGGCAATACATTAGATAAAATTGATTTCTCGTACCGGTTAATACCCCATTTATATATTACGAATAAATAAAGAATAGAGAAGACTATAACTTGTAATAAAAAGTAGCCCCATGTTTGGGCAATGGTTATTTGTTCGACAATCAAATAAACAATCCCATCGATAATTAAAATCGGGAGTGACATTGTTACAATTTCTCTCCAAAATTTGGGAATATTTAAATGGATTGCCTTGTAATAATAGATATTCATAATGAGTATATTGCACAGAATGAGTGAAAAAGATATGCTGATAGCACAGCCGAGACCTCCGTATAACTTTGCCAAAGGTATGCTGGTAAGGCAACATACAATGGCCATGAGTAAATAAGTATATGATCTGAATTTTAATTTATTTTGTGCTTGAAGGATGGACATTCCAAGTGTTTGTATAAGCGGAACCGCCAGAGGAATCAAAATGATCAGCGCAATCAGGTAGGCGTCGCTATAATCATGTCCGGCCCATAAAATGATAAATGTTTTTCCAAAAAGAATAAATCCGGAGAGGATAAAAGCAATAATAATGAATTGTATCCTGCCGATCTTTATGAATAGATAGTCAAGTTCGCTCGTTGAATTTACTGTTGTAATTTTCGGAAGGAATACACTTGAAATAGCCGTGGAAAAACTGCTCAAATAGTTTTTAAACTGGAGTGCAACAGCGAATACGGCAACCGCAGAAGTCCCGACGAATGTTCCTAATATAATCTGCCCACTGCTCCAATATAGACGATCTACAACCATAATCAGAAATACCCAAAAAGAATATTGCATAATTTCCTTAAATAATGGTATATTAAATCGCTGAAACTTAATTTGGATTCGTATTTTTCGCAAGCAATACCACAAGTTCGCTGATAAATAGGAAATATTAAGTATTGTGATAAGCACAACCAATGCGATTGATTTATATCCCAACAACAAAAGCGGTATCATGATAATCGGTTGTAACAGGGTTCGCATGACCTGTAATCCCCGTTGAAATTTAAACCGCTCATATGCAATCATAATCGATTCAAATACGGACAATGGAAAAGATACTGCTATATTGAAAGTCATCAATAAAAGTAGTATCCGTATACGCATTAGTTCTTCAACTGTCATGGATTTACTGAACAAAATGTCGGAGTGGAAACTAAAAAATATTCCCGCAGCCAATGAAATTAAACTGATAAATCCATATAGGGTGAATAACATTCCCCAAAGTCCGGGTAGTTTTTTTTCTTCTCCTTTGCCCCGGTATAAGGCGGTATAACGTATGGTGGCGTTTCCGAATCCAAAATCAATCACGGAAAGATACGAAATTATGGATGCGGCTAATGCATACAGACCGTATTCAGATTGTCCCATCATCCTCAATAAAAACGGAGTATAAACCAACCCTATCAAATTGGCAAGGATGATGGATAGATAAGAAAGCGTGACACCCGTTTTCCTCTGACTCATAGGTCGATCTTTTTCAATATTATTCCTTTTAATTTGATTGTACACGGAAAAAGAAGTACGATCATTGTTTTAAAAGATATAAATTTTAAATATCGTTTGTAGAAACATCGTCCAAAGATACGGAACCTTTCTTTGAATGTAAGAATATTGGCTCTGTATATATTAGGATCCAATATATAAGCTATAAGTTTGTTTATTAATTGTTTTGATTGAATATCCTTCCCCTGTGCAAATAGAAGTAATTGCTCCGTCACAACTAAATAGGAATCGACATTCTTCATTGCATATTGTTTTGTCATAACAGAGCCGGCACGTAACCGACGTTTGAAGAATGTTGTATTAATATACCCACCTCGCTGTGCTTGCATATAAAGAAGAGCCGAAAATAGCTCGTCTTCGTGGATAATCCCCGGATAAAATCGTAAATGACAAAGTTCGATTAATTTAAGACGGATAAGATGAATACAAGGCGAGCATCGATATGATTTTTGGATTAACATAGTTGAAAGCATGGATTTTCCGGAATAAACCTGTTCTTCGTTGAGAACAGGTTGTTTGTAATCAAAAGAAATAGTAAAGTTATTATCTTTATTTAGAATAGCAGCATTGAAAAGCACAAAATCCAATTTATCTTTCTCTGCTTTTATATAACAATGCAACAGAGCATCTTCTTCTAAAAAATCATCGCTATCCATAAAGTAGATATATTCACCTACGGCTTTTCCTATTCCCCTATTCCGGGCTACAGATTGTCCTTTATTGACCTGTGAGAAATATTGTATCCGGTTATCCTCAAACGCTAACTTTTTTATGACGGACAAACTATGATCGGTTGATCCGTCATTGATAATGATGATTTCAATATCCCTTAACGTTTGGTTCATAATAGACCGCACCGCTTCTTCCACGTAAGCTTCCGTATTATAAACGGGAATAATAACGCTAACTTTAGGTTTGTTTATTGACTTACTTTGATCCATTGTTTTTTTTCAACATCATATTGCCTTACCACTTTTGCCGGATTTCCCAACGCAACACTATAAGACGGAACATCTTTTGTTACGACACTCCCTGCACCGATAACAACATGCTTCCCGATCCGGATCCCTGCCAATATAACACAGTTGGCACCTATCCATACATCATCATCAATTATAATGTGTTTTGTACTCACTCCCTGCTCTGCGATCGCTTTACCTATATCTTCAAAATTATGATCTAATCCCGATATAACCACATTTTGCGCCAGATTGACTTTATCCCCGATCGTTACCGGCCCGATAACCGTATTCCCCAAACCGATCCGGGTATGGCTTCCAATCACGATATTTCCAACGGCATTATTGATAACGGTATAATCTTCTATCACGGAGTAGTCGCCCATTAAAAAGATATTGAACGGAACGATATCTTTCCTGACGCTTCGGTAAATAACGGATCTTTTTCCTTTTTTCATGTATAGGAACTGCAAACAGCGCAACCAAAAACGGGGACGGGTCTTTACCGGATGCATCATTAAATGCAATACATTTTTTTTTAACCGGGGTGTTTGTCTGATTCTTTCAGTGAGTTTTGCCATATCATTCTCTTCTTTAGTTTCCGTGCCGGGTGTGAATAAATTTCCGGTTGACTCCTTTCAGCCTGAACAGGTTTATAAACATAAGAAAAAATAACAAGGGGATTTTCCTCAATGCCTTTTTTAACCGTTTATCAAATAATTCGTCCGGAAGAGCCATACTGAATGCTACAATTAAACAAAATAAAAGACCCCACCATTTCAAAGACCACTGCCAATGGAAAAAAGTAAAGACAAATGCTAAAAGGGTAATAGTCCCTAATAACAGCACACGAGGAAGCATCATCCATTGAAAGAGTTTATTACAATAATCCCAGTTGAGTGTAATAATTGCACCGGGTAGTTCTTTAATCGCTTGCTTTAATGTACCGTATTGAGCAGCCATCCAACGCCGGCGTTGACGGGAAAAACTCTCAGGATCCACTATTTTTTCGTCATAGATGAGTACATTCTCCAAATATTCAATATACACTCCTTCTTTTAACAATAAGACTTCCAACTCTTTATCTTCACCGGCAGACGAAACTTTAGGAATTTGTTCTTTAAACCAGATAAAATCGAAAGCCATACCGGAACCACTGAGCGCCGCCGATAGTCCGATCTGTGTTTGCCCTTTCCGGAAAAAGGAATTATTCATGGCTTCACTGGCTGCGTCTAATAAAGCGGTATCCGTTTGTGGATTTTTGGCGATTCGTTGCGCTTGCATCGCATAGATACCGGATTGATAGGCATTATTGACCTGAGAAAGGAAATCAGGTTCTACTGTATTATCGGCATCTAAAATAACGACGATCTCATAAGCATTTCTATCAATATCCTGTATGGCTAATTGAAGCGCCCTTGCTTTGGTTTGGCGTTCATTAACGATAGGCAAAACTTGTACAGGGAGCTCCGACAGTTGCCTGATAGTAGTATCTTGCATCTGATCGGAAATAACCACTATATGAAAATACTCCTTTGGGTAATTCTGTGTAAGAATTGATTGAACGGAAGATTCTATCACTTTATCTTCTTTATAGGCCGGAAATAGTACCAAAATACGGTTCTTTTTATCCGATTGCGGATAGGATTCCGAACGTTTGAATAAAGATAAGAACGCGAAAAAACAAAGATAAACAACAGACAAAGCTACATACGTAAATAGAATCCAATCCAGGATAATAATACTTTCTTTCATATTAATCCGGTTTTACATTCTGTATCCTGAAAAAATCCATACACCCTTTTATACAAGCTTTTGCTAAAGGGATCTTTAATCTGATTACAAATTTGAGTACATTCTTGGGGTATGCAACCAACACTTGATAAGCGATAGATAATGTACGACTTTTTCTGGTCCTGTTTCTTTGGGTATACAACAACCGATTACGGGTCAAGTAATAGATTTTAAGCGGACTCTCTTTGCCCGTACTGTTGCTTTCACTATGATAGATGCACGCCCGCGGTTCATAAACCAGTTCATAACCGGCTTTTGTGATTTGTGTACTCCAATCCAATTCTTCATAATACAAAAAATAACATTCCGGCATTAGTCCGACTTTCTCAATTACCTCTCTTTTAACAAGCATAGCCGCTCCATGTAAATAGGGTGTGCGGGAAAGAGTATCGTATTGTCCGTTGTCCGACTCGTTAAATCCTATTGTTTGGTTGCGGATGGTAATTTCACTAAGAGGGGTATATCCGGCAAATTGAATATGGCCGCAAGCATCATTAAAGAGTATCTTAGGAGAGGCACCGCCAATTTTGGGGTCCATTTGCATGGTCTCTACCAAGTAGTGAAGGGAATTGTCTCTTAAAACAGTATCGTTATTCAGGAAGAAAAGATAGTTTCCGACGGCTTGCCGGATACCTAAATTATTCCCTCCTGCAAATCCCAGGTTCTTTTCAGAACGGATCGTCTTGATAAATGGGTATCCTTTCTCTAGCAATAAGGATTCATCTCTTTTAGATCCATTATCTACAACAATAATCTCATAAGGGATGGAAAGATTGGATTGAACGGATTCAATCATTTTCGCGGTATCTTTGATTCCGTTGTAATTAACCGTAATAATGGATATCTCAATTGATTGCTTCATCACTGATTGCTTTATCAAGTTTCCGGCCTATAAATATAAACGCCATGCACATATAGACAATCGGCCCGTTAGGGAATTGCTGCAACATTTCATTGCCGTAAGCACAAGCCAGCATACCGGCCAGTCCGGCCAGCAAAGCGCACAGGGTTCCCCTTAATTCCTTATTACGTATTTGAAACCAGACATCATACAAACCTTTGACAAAAGTAATCAAAAAAATAAGTAAAAAAAGAGCTAAACCCACTACTCCGGTTTCTACCCAGACATAGACCAACGAAGTATCGGTCGGCAATTTATACATATAATCGCCCGGTTCGGCCCGTTTGGCTTTCCCGATACCTATCCCGAAAGGTTGGTTTTTCATAAAAACCCGCATCTCTGCCTGATTGGCCTTCCGAAGTTGATAAGAAGCATCCTGGGTAACATTGAAAGCCGATCGCATCCGGCGGATTTCAGTATTTCCATGGCCGATATAGGTATATTTAAAAAATACAAAAGCACAAGCGACCAGAACAATGCCGGGAATAATGATCTTCCATTGTTTAGAAAGCAGAATAAAGAAAGCATAGCCGACAAAAGGAACTGCTATAGCGGCGCGGGTACCGGAGATCATCATACCGTATCCGGCCAGCAAGGCTACTGCTATATAGTAAAAGCGAAGTGATTTTGAACGAATATACAAGGCCGTGATGGAGAAAACCACCATAGACATCCCCATTCCGCATCCGAAGCTGGCAGCATCGGTAAAAAAAGAAAAATAGCGAATACCCGAAAAAATGATATGGGTGCTGCTGCCTCCTGTTACATATAACCAGTATTGCTCTGCCGGATCAAAACCGATATATTTCTGCATCAAAGCTTTGAACACAGCCAATAGCGTCAGAACCGACCATAGAAGCAAAAATATCTTCAGGTATTTGTACCGGTTTAATAAAACAGCCGTAAGCAAAGGGAAAATAAAGAGATAAACGGCCAGCCCCCGTACGCCGGCAGCCCAATCGTCCAGTGTGGTTGCCGGATTGAAAACCAAAAGGATACAATATACCAACCATATTCCACTCAATAAGGTCAGCAGATTGCGTGCGCCGGTCCAGTCAATAACCCTGTCGCGGCTGCGGAACAGGGAGAAAATAAGCGTAAGCAGTAACAGTCCGTCCATTATAATTCCAGCCGGGAGGCTGGGTATATAACGGATTGAACCCATAATAAAATAATTGACCGTAATTACGCAGAAAAAAGCAAGTATCGGCCGCTCCAATAACCGTATCAACAGGTAGCCGACTAAAGGCGTAACCGCTAAAACCATTGCAGGAACCAACCCTGCCTTCAGGATAAGAGCCGACAATGCCCAAAGAGAAAATCCGATCAGGGAATACAATAAGGGTTTTCCCCAGAACGCCGATATGTCAGGCCGGACTCCCATACGCTATGATTTACCGGATGCCGTAAAACCGAATTGCGTATAACGGTAAAAAAGACGTTGCCAATAGGTGTAAGGGGGTAACATGCCGGTAAAACTTTCCACCACTTCTCTTTCCGCCCGGTCAAGGCAAATGAGTACCGGTGTTGTTCCGGATTGTTGCTGCAAACGGACGAATAACTGCTTGTCATTGTCTTTCCATACCCTGTCGGCCCGGGCGACCATTAAATTAAGAGACGCTTCCTGTAACAAGGCTTTCGGGATAGAATAAACGCCTATCGGTGCATGTTCTACGAGAAAAATAGTCCGTTCAAATCCTACCTCCTGTCTGACCAATTCACGGATACTTCCGGCAAACAGAAACTCCGGTGAAGCCGGATCGAAGTCCCTTTCATACCGTACGGATTGAACTTTAATTCCATGATTACTCCAATAGTCACTCAGTAAATCGATCAGGAAGCTTTTACCCGTACCGCTTTCCGTGCTAATGACATTCACAATCGGCCCGGGATCTCCCGGCTTAAAGTAATCCTGCAATCCATTGGCCATATATTGTATAGCTTTCTCCTGATAGGTTTTTGTATATCTCCGTTGCCGCAGTTTCCCTTTTCCCGGCAAAGCCCCCAGCACTTTTGCCCCGGTAAGGTATTCCGTCCGGATCCGATCCCTGAGGGTACGGTCCAATAGATCTACCAATAAGAAGAAACCGAGTAGAAAAATCAGGCTTCCGGCATAAGCCACCATTACCAGTTTTTTTCGTTTGGAGGGCTCCGCATTCAACGGAAAAACAGGCGGGTTGATCAATTTCAGGGAAGCGGAGTTCATCTCTAAGCTTTTAAGCCTGAGTCGGGCAGCATTCAAACTGGCTAAAATAGACAAATAATTGCGTTCGATAAAATCGATACTCCTTTCCTGCCTTTTGATAGTAGATCCGATCGGTGAAAAATGGGAGTATTGCTTGTCTAACTCCTGCTTATGGGTTTCTATAACTTGTATCTCCGCTTTGGATTTTTCCAGTTTCAACAATTCCTCCAACCATTGAGTCACAAAATTAGAGGTCGGATACCCTTCGCGGGTATATTTGCGGTTACTGAAACTTTGGGAGAAATCCATCAGTTCCTTTTCCGCCTGTCCCAATTGTTGCTTATAGCTATTTAACTGTTGTTGCGTATAAGTGGAAGAAGTGGAATCGGTATAAAAAGCCTCCATTTCCGCCACCCGGGTATTCAGGTCGGATACCCGGTTCAGTTTCGTCAGAAATTCGGCATTTCCCTTAAGATGTTGCATATTCTCATCCAATTGTGTTTCCAGATAACGAATAGAAGCATTGGCACTGTTGTATCGCAATAGCACATCCTGGTAAATCAGATTTAAATCTTTATCTAAAGCCGCCACCTGTTTGGTTTGTTCATTATAATTGATAATCCGGTTTCGGATATTATAATTAGTCAAAGAATCTTCGCCTTCTTCTAATTCTTTACCTACTCTTGCCAACTCTTCTTCGAAATAACGAATGGCATTACTTGTAGATCCGAATTGCAGGATCTGGTATTCTTTTGCATAAAGTTTATCTAATAAAAGCAGGGTCTGATAAGCTACACCGGGGTCGTTGGCCGCATAAAACACCCTGAGCATATCGCTGTTTCCCAAACGTACGACCCTGATCTTACTCAGGGCCCCATAAGAATAGTGCGGATGATTCCAGTTAAATAAACCGTACACAAAATTGTGGGGGGATGCTTTTTCATATCCCTTTAAATTTTCCACGGTCTTGTCTTCCGATGTTTTGTCAATCAGTTTTTTCACGTCCGGGGGAGTGATTCGTTGCAAATGCCGGTAATTGACTGCCCGGATATATTCATTGTCTTCATCAGGATCCCCATAGATCATATGCCGGGCGTATAGATGCAGGGAAACCTCATGCAGGGTCTCCTTGGAAAGGATAATATTGATAATGTTATCGATCGTATTATTGACAACGGTGGAACTCTGGACATTAGTCTCTCCCGTTTCCATGGCATATCCCGATACGATACCGGTATAAATGGTCATATCCACCGGATAGGAACGCTCCATATTGCGCGTGGCGAGAGTAACCATCAATGCAACCAATAAAGGGGCTATGATCAGCCACCACCGTATCCGGTATAAAAAACGAAAGATATATTGTAAAAATTCCATAGAACCTATCGGTTGAGAATTTTTGTTTTGGACAAAACTTCCAGTTGCAGTAGCGCCCGGTTTAATTCCGACCGGGTTTGCTCGTATGACTCAAGGGCACTCATTTGGATACTTTTGATCTGGCTCAATTCCCCGGCCTCGATATTTCCGTTCAGGAAATCCTGCTGCGCCAACTCGAATTGGGTATTGGCAAAAGAGAGTGATTCCGCTTTTAACCTTAACACGGATAGTTCTTTTACGGCTTTGGTGTACATTTCGATAATCCTTAGTTTCTGTTCGTCATGCCACTTTTCCATCTCCACTTGCGTCGCTTTGGTTTTCAGTTGCTGACGGGTGATCCGGTTTTTCCGGTCAAAAAAATCATCGAAAGGAATCCCCACCGATACGCCGATATTATACCAGTTTTGTCTGGCGCCGGAATATTGATAAAACAGGGGCGTATCGATATCGGAAAAAGAGGAGTTAATCCCCATCAACCCCCATTGATAAGTAGAATTGAACCTGAAATATTTTAACCAACTCCTTCTTTCGGTTTTTAATGCGCTGGCTTCTTCTTCCATTTTCACCTTATAAAAGTCGACCGCGGCGCTGTTTTTGGCATTTTCAAACAAGACATCCAGGGGGGGTAACCGTAAATTTAAATAGTCCTTGGGACTTAACGACTCAATTCCTTCCTGGGCCATTCCGGAAAAGGCGGGGAACAGAATCCACAGCCAAAAGAAATATCCGGAGATCTTGTTCATCTTGTTTTATTGCTCGTATTATTAAACATCTTCTTTCTGAATAAACGCAGTAAATGTACGGAATATTATCCGAATATCCAACCAGAGCGAATAGTGCTGTGCATAATAAATATCCAGTTGCTTGCGTTCTTCGGCCGATAGTTTTCCCGAACTCCCCCTTTTTTCTACCTGCCACAGCCCGGTCAATCCCGCCGGAGCGATAAATCGCTCTATACTCTGGTCTTGTGTGAGCAGTTCGGCCTCATACAACGGCAACGGGCGGTTGCCCACGACAGACATATCACCCTTTAAAATATTAAATAATTGTGGAAGCTCGTCCAAACTGTATTTGCGAATAAAATGACCTACTTTGGTAATTCTCGGATCCCTTTCAATTTTAATGAACGCATTTCCATTCTTTTTCCGGCTTTTGGAAATATATTCTTTTTCCGGCACAATACAATCATCACCAACCAGGAACGTTTGATTTACCTGCCTGAGAAGATTACCATCCGGAACTTCAGGGGTATGGATATGATATTCCGTTTCCGGTGAATCAGCAGTATATTGATTGAACTTTTCCACCTCTTTCAACCTTCTATCAGCATCCGTATACATCGACCTGAATTTCCAGAAATCGAAAATACGGTAGTTGCTGCCTACCCGCTTTGATTTATACAATACAGGCCCCTTATTCTCCATCCAGATAGCTACAGAGAGAATAATCATCAATGGCGAGAGTATAATTAGTGCGAACAGGGATACGATAACATCAAAAACTCTTTTTGTTGCCGGTATTTTATAAGAAGTAACAGGCGTTTTTTTGGATACTCTTTTCCTTTGCAGCTCCGGTTGGTATTTCCTGATAAAATGAAAAAACTGACGTAGTGCTTCAGGTTGAACCGTAGGCGGGCATGTATCATTCACCCCGCTACGGATATATTGCAACCGCTCGTCGGGATTCAGTTCTTCCGTTACCAACAATATATATACATACGGAAAATTTCTCCGAAAATAGTGTATATTTTCAATATCTGCATCCGGTCTGTTTCGTTCATAAAGGATAATCGTGAATTTTTCCCCGGGGTGGGTGATCAGCCATTGTGCCGCCTGCTCATGATCTTTGAAGACAAACGGAGTTTCCGAAAGTACATTTTCCAGTTTCCGGGAAATGTACGTAGTCAATTGTTCATTCTTCCCTATATAAATAACCGCGGGGTTCACTTTAGTACCTTCCTGATCCTGATCTTCAGTTCCATCGGGTTAAATGGTTTCAGAATATAGTCGTCTGCCCCTTCTTCTAACATCCGGATCCGGGTAGCGCTGCTTTCCTCTCCCGAGAGAACAATGACGGGTATAGTTTTAAATAACCCGTTCTTTTTGATATATGAAAGAAATTCATCCCCATTCATTTCAGGCATGCGAATATCCAGAATAATCAAATCAGGTGTATGCCCCTCATACAACCACTCTATCCCTTTAACCGGCGTATCGAAATATGTTATATCAAATTCATTGGATAAATAAACGGAGATAATCTTAGCTATAGCGATTTTATCGTCAAGTATCAGAATTTGTTTCTTCATTCCTCCTCCTGCGTAGGTATCTATCCTTTTTGTAATCTCTGCAATAGTGGCTGTAAATCCTGTCATTTGTCGTATACTATATTTTGGTTGGGATTCTTATACCAATCTTTCTCCAAGGCGCCCCCACTGGTTGCCCAATTTTCCAATCCGGAATAAGCAACCTTGATAGATGTCCATTCTAAAGGATATTTAGCTGGGCCAGGAATAGCCAATCCCCAGATCATGTTGCTTTTTGACGTATAAGGTTTCTCGGTGGAGTTATCGTCGGCTAAGCCAAACTTACTTTTATCCGCTTTGTCGGTAGGTTGAAACCCGGCCATGTGAACTTCCTGCCTTTTGACCTTGTATCCCCCGTTTATAATAAAGGCATTGAGTTTATCGATGGAGATGCTTGCCTGGTCTAAAGGAGTAGTGAAGTGAATGGTAAAGTCGACCTGCCTCGGGGACACATTATTCTCCGATCCTTTTACCGTATTGGTCATTAAAGGGGAAGAATGTCCCAGTGCCTCATGCGCGTCATCAAAAGCGGGAATGACCGCGTAGGTTTGCCCGGTTTCGAGCCCATTGCTTTGGGTAAACACATTCCCGTTTATGCCCGCGGTATTACTTCGTGTAATACTGCTTATCATCCCCGGGGTGATCCCGTCTAACTGTATGCCTACTGCCAGCCTTTTGGATGCCCCCGCTGCCCGTAAGGTTACTTGCAATGTTAATTGGATTACTTTATTTTGTTCATTGGTCTCGTAAATAGGCTGTACATCCAATACCACGTCGTTCATATCATAGTCGCCCAGATAAGGCCAGTTGTCTTCGAACAAATAGGTGAGACCCAAGCCCTCGGAGATAATCGGAAACCGCGGGCTTGCCGGAGGAGTGTCGGGGATAGAGGTGTCGTTCCCCCCTTTGTTATACTCGGAGGCGGGGATGATCACTGTTGATTCCCCTACCTTCACGAACCTCACGTCCTCTCCCGTAGTTCTGCCTTTATCAGATGTCCCGCTTCCCGGAAGTTCTTGGTAATTGGAACATTCCACTTCCAATTCTCCCTGAAGTTCAAAATTCGTGTAATCAGGAACGGCAACTTCATTTATTTTTGCCAGAGCATTTCCGGCAGCCGGTCCCCGGATGATTTTCGCCACTCCGGAGGTCGAAACGGTAAGTCTACCTGTGACGGTAAGCATGGCATTATCCGCGAGAGTTATCGTACTGTTTAGCATCGTCAGGTTCCTGGCTTCCAGCAGTCCCCCGGCGCCTATGTTAAACGTGAGCTCAAAGGCCGCTTCGTTGGTAATAAGGAACTGTCCGTCATTGTTAATCGTACCCTGGGCACCGGGAGGAGTAGAAAGACCCAAAGTATGCACTTCGAAAAAGCCCGTGTTGGTGAGGACAAAAGTATTGCTCGGGAAATTCAAGGTTCCCGAAATTTTCACGGTCCCTTCGTTCTGGAAGTTTCCCTGAAGCGAAAGCGCGTTGGCATCCCCGGTACCGTTGTTGATGATAAAGTTGCCCTTGTTCACCATCGTGCTGCTACTATACGTGTTCATCTTCCCACTCAGGTTGATGTCCCCGTAATTATACAGATAACGGATATTGGACATGCCGGATGTTTGGATCGTTCCGCTATTGATGATTTTGTCATTGTCCCCATCCTGGGAAAGCGTCATGAGTTTCCCTTCCTTGCCGAATTCTCCTCCAGCCGCGACAATTAATTGACTGCCGCTGCTGCTGTTCAACTTAAAAGTTCCCCCGTCCGCGTTGTTGATAAACTTGCCCCCGTTTTGAACGATTACCGTCCAACCGCGAAGCTCTATGTTTGCTGAGGTGTTTTCCCAAGTTCCTTCGATGTATATGAAAGAGTTCGTCCAGTTGAAATCAAAACTTCCCCTGAAAGTTTTTCCCGCGGGAATAACATATGCGTGAGAAGTCCAGAGGCTGGGGGCCTTGTTTCCCTCTCCCGATAGTTCAAAAACACTAGTACCGTTGATTGCGGGAGTCGGGTAAGTGGTGGAAGGGCCCTCTGTAGAGCGCATACTCACTGTGCTGCTTTCCTGGGATTGATACGCCGCTCTTGTTTGTACTCCCGTCTTCGGAGTGAAGTCCACGGACAAATTTTCACCGGAAATACTCACGGTTTTTACAACTCCCTGACCGGTAGGACTTGTTTGGCGGACGTAAACTGCCTCGAGGTCCGAAGGGAAATCCACGGCGCCAACCCAATTCTGTCCCTGTTTTGCGACCCCCTTCGCCAAAAGTCGGGCCTGTGGAGAAAATATAGGGTTAGTATCGAAGACCTCCACCTGGTAGTAGTATTTCCCGTTAAACCTATCATCAACTGTTACCGTTAATTTTCCTGCTTTTATTGTAGCCCAATCGAAACCGGCAGGAACGGTAACGCCGTCTTCGAACAATGAAGACCCTGTACCTTGATTATCCTCGGATGGTTGATAATAATCAACTTCACATCCCGGTAATATCAAACTGATCCCAAGGGATGCCAAAATTAAAATTAAGGAAAATATTTTTCTTATTATCATTACAATTATTTAATGTTTAATTCTATATTATCAATTGCGTAGCCACCTTAAAAGCCGTGTTGTAAATTCGGATGTCATCCTGTTAGTAAATTATTTATCAAGTTGTTGTTTGAATTTTTTTGATATTATTTTTATTCCATAATCTTCCTTAATCTATTGCTTTAGCGTTATTAATTACACGAAATAGACATGTTTTGTTATTTTTAAGACTCTTCATTCGGCACCCAGGAAACAGGAATATTCGAAGAAACGAATAATCTGAATCTTTTTATCCTTCTAAAGGATCAGAACAAAACGGATGATAACATTTTGCAACAAGTTAACTGCATTCCCAACTCGTATACGTAAAATACTATAGTTTATATTCTTATCACAAGATTATATTAAATAACGGATCAAAGGTACACTGACTTTTTGAAATAACAAAAAAAGGACAAATATTTTTATCTATTTAACATAGATAATATTTATTCTATGCTTTTAACTAAGGTTAAATTCATCAAATATTCTACGAATCAAATGCTTCAGTTGCTTGCACTGAAAACATTTTTCGTTATTTTTAACGATTAAGATAATAAATCAACGCATCAAAAGTCCTTTTTTTTACAAGATATCTATTTCGCAGGAAACAGATTACATATTGATATATTATGATTCTGTTGAAAATAAAAAGAGATATAAACAGCCCGAGAATGAGTGGAATCAAAGATCCCTTCTGCAAAAATTACGGGATATTTTTGTTAAACAAGCATAGAAGTAGTCCGATAAAGCTTGAAATAAGCCTAAGGGAATTGAAGATCAAAGGGAGACTGTAACCGTATCACCCTCGCTAACAAATTTCACCGGGGATATTTTTTGGAGTTCCTTCAACACATTTTCAATACCGGCCTGTTTGGTCGTAAGGGTATAGCTGTAGTCCAATGCCGCCGGCGTTTGCACACGAAACTGCACCTTGAATTCCCTCTCCAGCACCTTCAGCACGTCGGCAAGGGGGGTATCATAGAAGTGGAGTATGTTCTTCTTCCACAATGAGGCGTTGGACGGGTTGATCAGGTTCCGCAACGTAGTCCGCCCGGTAGACTTATCGTATTCGATCTTCTGCCCCGGTAGCATCGGATAGCTGTTTTGATGCACATGGAAAGAGGTCCTCCCTTCATCGAGCACCACCTCTATTGTATTGTTATCGCTATAGGCATTTACATTGAAAGAAGTTCCCGACACCTCTGTTTCCGTATGTTGTGCGTGGACTACGAAAGGCCGATTTTTATTGAATCCTACATTAAAATAAGCTTCTCCGTCGAGATAGACCTCTCTTTTTCGTAACCCGAATTTGTTCGGATAACGGATTCGCGTATCTGCATTGAGGAATACTTCAGTACCGTCCTGGAAAAAGATCCGGGCATCTTCTCCCCTGGGGACATATACCTCTGAGTAGGTTGTCTCAGAGAAAAGATCAGTCTGCCTGTTCAGATAGAAACCTAATCCGGAAATAAGCAACACCGGCAAAAGAATGGCGGCCACCCTGAGCAAATTCTTCCTGATACGGTTTTGGTGGATATTTTTACTGATTCTTGTGTACAGGAGATCGGACTGCAAGGGGGTGAATGATTTACCGAGATCAGGATCACCCTCCATCAGATAAGCATCCCTGTCGAGCAGATCCGACAAACATTGCTGACCTTCGATCGTAGAAGAGAACCAATCGATCACCTCTAAGGCCTCCTCTTTCGACGCGGTCTCCGCTATAACCCTGTTAATAGTATTTTTACCCAATGATTGCATTCAAACTCGTTTCTATTTAGAATAAAGAAGACTTTAGAATTTCGGATTTCAAAATTTTAGAATTTCATCATCCACACTTTTTACTTCTTGACTTCTGAACTTCTGACTTCTAATTTCTCAGTTCTTAGTTCCTCCAAATTATGAAATCAACCTTCCCACCTTTCCACTTTACCACTTGTTTTATATAGACACATACCCGGGCAAAAGAAATGAGTCCCCATGTATGTTTTTATAACAACAGCATCCTGATCTGCTGAAACCAGGATCGTAATATTTTCAAAGATTCCTGATAATGAGATTTTACCGTATGGATCGATATTCCCATCTGATCGGCAATCTGCTGGTTGCTGTCGGACGTTTTCAATTTCCGCATGCAGATCTCCCTTTTCTGGGGCGGAAGCTGCTCTATACCTTTGTAGAGCATTTCGTACATCTGTTTTTCTTCCACTTCATTTAAAATATCATCATATCCGGGAAGATCGATCTGCGCATTGACATAGTTAAGAGAGACTGCGTCCTTGTGATCGCGAATCATATTCAGAATATAATTCTTCGTCATCGTATAGAGATAGTTCTTCAGATTGATTTCTATATGAATATCTGCAGTGGACTCCCATAATTTCACAAACACATGCTGTACGGCATCTTCCGCCATTTGTACGCTTTTAAGATATTTCAGCGACAACGAATAGAGGTAGCGGTGATATTTTTGATATATCACGGAGAAAGCCTCTTTATCCCTTTTTTTTAATAAAATGAATAAAGCGTGATCCTCATTTCTGTCCTGTCCCCGGAACTCTTTTTGCATAAAGCTACTCTTTTACCGATATGATCGGGTGGGAAAGTAATCAGGTGAAAATCCCAGATCCCAGATCCCATATTTCAGGTCTCTATTCTTTGTTCTTTACTCTAATGAAACATCTTAACGATCCGCTCAATGCCTTTCAGCAGCAGGTCGACCTCCTCTTTGGTATTGTAGAAGGCGAAAGAAGCACGGACAGTGCCTTCCACGCCCAATTCACGCATCAAGGGTTCGGCACAGTGGTGGCCGGTACGGACGGCGATTCCCATCTTATCGAGCAAGGTGCCCATATCGTAGGGATGAATTCCATCCACCAGAAAAGAGATCACGCTGCTTTTATCCCCGGCATTTCCCAGAATACGCAGTCCCGGCACGGAGAGCAACTTTTCGGTGGCATACCGGAGTAACCCGTGCTCATAGAGATCAATATTTTCCAATCCGATGGAAGAGATATAGCGAAGTGCGGCGGCCAACGCTGCTGTTCCCACAAAATCGGGAGTTCCCGCTTCAAACTTGAACGGTAAATTGTTGTAAGTCGTTTTCTGAAAAGAAACACTCGCAATCATCTCCCCACCGCCCTGGTAAGGGGGAAGGGCATTGAGCCATTTCTCTTTTCCATACAATACGCCAACCCCGGTCGGGCCATACACCTTATGGGAAGAGAAGACCAGGAAATCGCAACCGATCTCCCGCGCGTCCACTTTACGGTGCTGTACACTTTGGGCCGCGTCTATCAGGACGGGGATATCATGCCGGTGCGCTGTTTCCACGATCTTACCGACAGGATTGACCGTACCCAGGACATTGGAGATATGGGTAACGGCAATCATCCTGGTACGGGAAGTGATTTTTTTCTCCAACTCATCCAGGATCAGTTCGCCGTCGGCATTGATAGGAACGACTTTTAGTTTCAGTCCATAATATTCACATTGCAATTGCCAGGGAACAATATTGGAATGGTGCTCCATGGCTGTGATCAACAACTCGTCACCCTCCCGGCAGAAGTTCCTGCAAAACGACGACGCTACTAAATTGATCGACTCCGTGGCGCCCCGCGTAAAGACGATCTCATTGGGAGACGCCGCATTGATAAATTCCTGCACCGCTCTTCGCGAAGCCTCATGCTCATCGGTGGCCGCCTGGCTAAGGAAATGCACCCCCCTGTGTACATTGGCATTCACCGTCGTGTACATCTCATTAATCTTATCCATCACACATTGGGGTTTCTGTGTAGTGGCGGCATTATCCAAATAGACAAGCGGCTTTCCATATACTTCCCGTGAAAGTATCGGAAAATCGGCACGTATCTTATGTATATCTAATTCTTTCAATTCTATCTCGGATTTGGGATGTGGGAACTTTAGTAAACTAAAAACTAAAATCTAAAAGTGAAAAATCTGCTATTCCAATTATCCTATTATTCTCATTAGCACATTGGCACCTATTAATCATCACCTAATCACTCAACCACCTTGCTACCTATCACTTGCATACCGCACAATTCCCGCAACGCATCAGTTCGCCGCGGAAACGCTTGTCGATAAGGGTGACCAACCGCTCCTGCAGCACAGGGATGCGGATCATGTCCACCACGTCGCGCGTAAATGCTACCATCAGCAACAGGCGGGCCTCATCCTTGTCGATACCCCGCGCACGCATATAGAACAGGGCATCCTCATCGAGTTGCCCGGTGGTGAGTCCGTGGGAGCATTTTACATCATCGGCGTATATTTCAAGTTGCGGTTTGGAGAACATCTGCGCCGTGTCGGACGAGACCAGGTTACGGTTTGTCTGATATGCCTGCGTTTTTTGCGCATCCTTCTCAACCCGTATCTTCCCGCAGAAAATACCGGTTGCCTTATCCTTCAACACATTCTTAAATAGTTCATTGCTGGTACAATGGGGTACCGCATGGTCCAGAAAGGCAAAGTTATCGATATGCTGCGTTTTATCGCAGATAGCCAATCCCCCCGCATGTGCTTCAGCATGCTCACCGAGCAAACGAAACCGGTAGTTATTGCGCGTATAGCCGTTGTGAAGGGTAATCCCGCTCGTCACCACATTTGAATTCTCTCTTTGGTCACTGAAGAGATTACTCAGGCGCGTTACCTTCTCCGAATTTTCCTCAAGCTCGTAGAAATCGACCTGAGCCGAAGCACCCGCAGAGATCTCAGTTACCTGGGTCACCACGAAATGAACATCATCCACAGCATGGTCACAGGCAAGCAATTTCACATGAGCATTCTCTTCGGCGATGATCAGGATTCTCCGGTTCACGTTCAGATCCACACCGCCACGCAGGATATTGATCAGCTGTAATGGTTTTCCGATCTCTACATTTTCAGGTACATACACCACGAAACCGTCCTGGGCAAACATGGTATTGTAAGCCACCACGCCGTTATCGGTGATATCAGCAATCCTGGCATAATGCGCCTCAAACTGTGCAGGATACTCTTTCGAGAACTGCTGTAAACTACCTGCGAAAACACCGTCGGGTAAACCTTCTGTTTGCCCTGTTTTATCGTAATACCTGTCGTTAATAAGGAAATAGGTATGTGTGGAAAGGTTGGGCACGTCACATTTGAAAGCATCGTAAGGATTAACCGGGATGGGAATATTCCGGAGGTTCAATCCCAGGTCTGCATCAAAACTGCGTACTATATTCGAGTGCTTGTAATCTTCCTGTTTGGAAGAAGGAAATCCTATCTGTTTAAAAATAGCGAAAGCTGCATCCCGATGCCTGTTCAATCCTTCTGTGGAATTGGCATCCAGTTCACCGCGATACTGTTCAAACAGGTCTATATATTGTTGTTCAATCATTTTTATTCAGGGGTTACGGCTTTACCAGCCAGTCGTATCCTTTCTTTTCGAGTTCCAACGCGAGTTCCGGCCCGTCCGATTTAACAATCTTACCCGCGTACAGAACATGCACGAAATCGGGCTTGATATATTCCAGCAGACGCTGATAGTGCGTGATGAGAATAGTGGCATTCTCTTGGGTCTGCAGTTTATTTACCCCTGCAGCCACCACTCTCAGTGCGTCGATATCGAGTCCTGAATCGGTTTCATCGAGGATAGACAACAGCGGATTGATCATCGCCATCTGAAAGATCTCGTTTTTCTTCTTTTCACCTCCCGAAAAACCTTCGTTCACCGAACGGCTTACCAACTGGCTATCTATGCCCAACAGTTCCCGTTTATCACGCATCAATTTCAGGAAATCGGTGGCCGAGATAGGTGCCTCGTTCCTGTATTTTCGCTGCTCATTGACTGCGGCACGCATGAAGTTGACCATACTCACACCCGGGATCTCTACCGGGTACTGAAAGCTGAGGAATATCCCCTCACGGGCCCGGTCTTCAGGTTCCATCTCAAGCAACTCCTTTCCCTTAAAGAGAATGTTGCCCCGTGTAACTTCGAATTTCGGGTTGCCTGCCAACACAGAAGCCAGCGTGCTTTTTCCGGATCCGTTCGGTCCCATGACCGCATGCACTTCTCCGGCATTCACTTCCAGATCGATCCCTTTCAGTATCTCCTGTTCTTCTACAACTGCGTGCAGGTTCTTTATCTTTAGCATATTTGATATTTTATAAATATTAACCAGCGGCTGTTTTTATCCGGCCGCCTGGAAAACTGATTATTGTATATAAAAATTTGATGATTTAACGATTTAGTAATGCAATAATTCGTGCTGCGCACGTTATTCACTCACTTTGAATAACCACTGAATTTCCATTGAATTACTATCGAATAACAACTCTTTCTGTGAAATTGTTCTCTCCTTGTCTTATCCCTTTTCCTCTTCCGCCTCCTTGATCTTTTTGAAGAGATCTGAAGCGAACACGAAATCATTCAGTTTCTCGTTATCCGTTCCCATTACTTCCGATTTGTTTCCCTCCCACTCTTTGATTCCTTCATTGATAAAGATCACCTTGTCGCCGATGTTGATTACCGAATTCATATCGTGCGAGACCACTATCGTCGTCATGGAAAAATCTTTTGTCAGGTCGTAGATCAACTCGTCGATGAGTTGGGATGTCTTCGGATCGAGGCCCGAATTGGGTTCGTCGCAGAAGAGATATTTCGGATTCAGGGCGATGGCTCTCGCGATAGCCGCTCTTTTTTTCATACCGCCACTGATCTCCGAAGGGTAAAGATTGGCTGCCTCCAACAGGTTCACCCTTTCCAGGCAGAACTCGGCCCGTTTCTTGCGTTCCCGCCGATTTTTCCGTGAAAACATATCCAGAGGGAACATCACATTCTCGAGGACTGTCCTTGAGTCAAAAAGTGCTGCTCCCTGAAAAAGCATTCCTATGTCGCGCCGCAGCCGCCGTACCTCCCTCGATCTGAGCCCGATGAAATTCCTGCCGTCGTACCGGATCTCGCCCGAAGTAGGAGAGATCAGCCCGACAAGGCATTTCAGCAAGACAGTCTTTCCTGAGCCGCTCTTGCCGATGATCATATTCACCACTCCCTTTTCAAAAGCGGCATTAATATTGTCGAGGACAACCTCTCCGTCAAACTCCTTCCTCAGATTCTTCACTTCTATCATAACGGCCCTACTTCTTTATCCCATTGCCAGCTGAGTGAACACCAAATCGCATACCAGTATCAACACACTGTTGATCACTACGGAATTAGTGCTGGCCTGTCCCACCTCCAAGGCCCCTCCTTTCGCGGTATATCCGAAATAAGCGGCAACGGAGGCGATAATGAAACCGAACATCATCGATTTGGTGATCGAATACCAGATAAACGATTCCCTGAAGAAAGCCTGGATACCATATACATAGGTCTCTACGGACGGTGTTCCCAGCACCAGGCAGATAATATATCCGCCGAACAGACCCGTAAACATGCTGAAGATAACCAGTACCGGCATGAATGTCACAAACGAGGATATCTTGGGAAATATCAGATAATTGGCGGAATTCACACCCATAATATCCAAAGCATCGATCTGTTCGGTAATACGCATCGTCCCTATTTCCGAAGCCACGTTCGACCCTACTTTACCGGCCAGAATGAGACACATAATGGTCGATGAGAACTCCAACAGGATGATCTCACGCGAAACAACACCTACCGTAAAGCGGGGCAGCATCGGGGAATCGATGTTCAAGGCGATCTGTAGCACGATGACGGCGCCAATGAAAAAAGAGATGATCACTACGATCCAGATAGAGTTCACTCCCAAAAAATAGATTCCCTTTATGAATTCCTTCATAAATTCACTCATCCTGTCCGGAATGGTAAGCACCTTCTTCATCAGCAATGCATACTCCCCGACACTTTCTATGGAACGGATAAAACTCATGTGGCTTTATTTGATGCAAAGATAGTTATTTTATTTTTTTCCGTCCGCGACGGTTCAGAGATCTTTCAACAAGAGATCACTGTTTCCTTGGCGAAGCCCCATACGGGTGTTCATCAATGCTTCCCAGTGTTCCTGAAAATCCCCGTCGATATCGATCATGAAATCTTCCGATCCCTGTTCATCCAATTGGGAGATCAACCGGTCTACCGTGATCAGATTAATATCCATAGCGGGCTGGAAGGCCGGCACACGCTCGTCGGCGGCAGAGGGGGTCACGGAAATAATCTTCAGATCAAGCAGTTGACTCAGGATGTCGTTGGTAAGCCGACCGGGCACCTTACATCTGACTGAGATCTGATCGGCGGTGAGAGGCGGCTTCTCATCGGCAAAGCGTTGTACAATTTCCGCAGCGATCATCAACGTGAAGAAATCCCTGTACCGCCGGCTGATATTGCGCGTCTCCTTTTCGAATGAGAACTTCCGCACATTCTGCGCTGCATAGGAGATCTCCGCGCCGATCAGCACAATGAACCAGGACATCTGTATCCACAGCAGCATCAGGGGAATAGCAGCAAAGGTACCGTAAATAGTATTATAACGGGTAATCCACATCTGTCCGCTCAGGTAGAGCATCTGGAAGAACTGGAATGCCGTTCCGGCCACAATTCCCGCTATCAACGCATTCATGAACTTCACTTTAGTATTGGGCAGGAATTTGTAGAGCGCCGTGAACAGTAATATTATTACCACAAAAGGAACAATATCCAGTAAGCGGGGAATAAAGGGATACAGTATATAAATGATCTTCAGCGTATCGTTTTGCGGGTAGCTGAAAATGTTCAGCGCATTGACCAGGATAAAGAAGACAGGCATAAAGAGCACCATGGCGGTGTAATCGGTTACTTTCCGTCCGATACCCCTCCCTTTGCCTACCTGCCATATTTTATTCAGGTTGTTCTCGATGTCGTTAAAAAGGATCAGGATGGTGTAGAGAAACAACAAAATACCTATTCCGGCAAATACACCTCCCCCTTTTGCCTCCTCAAGAGAGTTGTCAATTATCTGGAACAGGAGATCGAGAAATTCGCGCGTCCTGCCTTCTGCCGAAACATCCTCACCGACGGTTATATCTGAAGACAGGGCCGGAAGTGCCGTCTCCGCTTCATATAATTCATAAATCGTATCCACGGTTCTCATCTCCGTGACGATAGCAGCCGTACTATCGGATCCCGATCCGGGCCCTGCCACAACTATCTCCTCCGAAGGCCTGTTCCCCAGCATAAAGCTGAAGATACTGCTCTCCATGATATTCTCGATTCCGAACCCGCGGGCAATGGCGAAGATGATGGCCAAAAGCGGCACGATGGAGAGAAGGGTCCTGTATGTGAGTGAACGGGCGCTGGCGGCGATATCCAGTTCCTGCACGTTCCTGACGGTGAGCATGACTGTCTTTATGGCATCATACAGGATATTCCTTTTGCCGGAGAGCGTTTCGGGATTCTGGCGCCAAATCTCGTACGACAGGAAATGGATCAGATCTTTCACTCTGATCCTCAACCGCTCAAGCCTGTCCGGTCTTTCCTCTTCCGGTTCGTATCTCTTTCTCTTTTTCGCCATGACTTCATTTCAAAAAAAAAGCAGCCGGTCTGTAAGCCGGGTTCTGTATACCGACGAATCGGATGTTTGTCATTTATCTACGGAAGAATGTCTCCACCCTCCTTTAGCGGCCTACCCCTCGGCATCGGGCGAGCAACCCTACCA
>NZ_CALNAT010000183.1 GCF_937873925.1 uncultured Proteiniphilum sp.
CCGGGGGCTTTTACTTTTTAGCCCCATGCCGGGAAACACTACTTTTAACAGGTTACTTTATCCATGCCGGTTGAAAAGAATATCCTACCTCTTTTTTACAACTTCCCCATTTTTCAGTTGGATAAAACTGTATGAGGAGTAAAGACGACGTAAATTGAGTTAAAATAAATAGAGCGAAGCATCCTTGCCGCTACTGAAAAATATAATTTATTTCGTAACAATTTCCTGAGCAGAAATAAAAATATGTAAACTTTTTGTATTCCCTTCAGCTTATGTTATATTTGTAGCGATTAAGACAAAGCAATTCACAATCTTCTTGAAAAAATAAAAATAGATTATTTTTTTAAATCTTGGTGAAAAAATGCGTCATAGAGTAGTACTTTTGAAAAATAAACGATGAGCATATCAATACGGTCGCTGAATAAGGTTTACCCGAATGGTAACCACGCATTGAAAAATATCAATATGGAGATTCCGACAGGTATGTTTGGACTGTTGGGGCCTAACGGAGCCGGCAAATCCACGCTTATGCGGATCCTCGTGGCCCTTATGGAGCCATCGTCCGGAGAAGTCGATGTATTCGGGTATAACCTGCTGAAGGAGCGCAAAGAAGTGCGCGGTATCCTCGGCTATTTACCCCAGGATTTCCGCTTTTTTGCCAAATATAAAACGTATGAGTTTTTAGACTATGCCGCACGCTTGTCCGGCATGAACAACGGGAAAAAGCGTCGTCAAGCGGTGGATGAGATGTTGGAAAGTGTCGGATTGTTTGATGTGCGGGAACGCTATGCCGGTAGATTATCGGGTGGGATGAAACGTCGTTTGGGTATTGCCCAGGCGTTGATCCACAATCCGAAATTGATTATTGTGGATGAACCCACAACAGGATTAGACCCGGAAGAGCGGATCCGTTTCCGTAACCTGCTTGCTAAAATCAGCGAACAGGATGTAACGATCATTTTATCGACGCATATTGTAGGTGATATATCCAGTACCTGTAATTGCATGGCCTTAATGAACAAAGGCGAAATTGCTTTTTTCGGTTCGCCGGAAGATATGCGTAAGGAAGCGGAAGGGAAAGTCTGGCGTATGCAAATCAGTGGTGATGACTTGCCCCTGGTAGATAAAAAATATCCGGTAATTACTACAATCCCATCGGGAACAGGATGGGAAATTCAGGTCGTTGCCGACGAAATAGAAGGTTACGATGCGGAACCTTATCCGCCGAATCTCGAACATGCGTATGTTTATTATATGGAGAAAAAGTTGGATCGATGGGTTGATGATTAGTAAGGTTGAAGCTAAATAACGTCTGAAGAGAAGAATTGAAACAAGGTCTGATTAAGTTGAAGAGGAATATTTTTTTTGAAATTAAGATATAAAGCATGCCCAAATTGCATAATATACAGTCTGTTGCCAAATACGAGAGTAAGCTTCTGATGAGGAGCTGGTTTTACCGGATCTTTCTCGTGTTGGCGATCTTATTTTTGTGCATATTTAATTTTGCAGCATTGGTGGCTGAAGGCGGTGGATTTTGGCTGATGAAGGCATTACCTGCCAATATCCCCTACGTTAACCTGATGTTTTTGAATACCGGCCAGGCTATCATAGCCGTATTTCTGTCGTCCGAATTTTTGAAATCGGATAAAAAACTTGATACTTCGGAGGTTTTCTATGTGCATCCCCTTAGCAATGCAGAATATGTGACCGGTAAGATCTGGGGGAATATGGGGGTTTTTATTCGTTTAGACCTCTTTATCATTGTGTTGGTTGTTGCTTTCAATCTTATTTCCGGCGTATCCATTGACTGGATGGCTTATCTCGTTTATTTTTTGCTGATTTGTATCCCCACCTTAATTTATATTTTCGGCTTGTCCATCGGACTTATGCTTGTCCTTAAAAGCCAGGCCATTACTTTTGTCCTTTTATTAGGATACATTGCACTCACGCTGTTTTATATAGGTGATAAGTTTTATTACCTGTTTGATTATATGGTGTATAATCTGCCTTTGGTAAAATCTACGATCATTGGATTTTCGAACTGGGGGGCGTTGATTAATCACCGCATGATTTACCTTTTACTCGGATCAGGGTTTATTTGTCTGTCTATTTTCTTGTTCAGGCGACTTCCCAATACAAAATACGGAAGTTATCGTTGGCTTTTCCTGTCGTTGGTCTTTGTTTCTGCGGGGATATGGGCTTCCTACAATCATGTTGTCACCATCATGAAAGCGGCAAAAATGCGTCAAATCTATACCGAAGTGAACAATCAATATGTGAATACGCCGAAAATGGTGATCGACCATTACGATATCAGTCTGGATCAGCACCCCCAAACGATCTCTTCGGAAGTGGAGATGCGTGCGGTAGCATTGGAAGAAGCTGCCGTATTTACATTTTGCCTGAATCCCGGATTGAAAGTGAGTGAAGTAACAGAAAATAATAAAGCGTTGTCATTTACGCGGGATCATCAGATCCTGTTGATTGATTTTGGACGTGAAATAGAGTCGGGAGATTCGGTCCGCTTTAAGCTGAAATATGCCGGCTCTATCGATGAAGGCTTTTGTTATTTGGATATTCCTGCCGAAATATTACAGGAGGAATATGCAAGTGAAATGTTCAAGATAGATAAAAAATACAGTTTTCAGGATAAAAACTATTTGCTTTTCACGCCTGAAACGTATTGGTATCCACGTCCGGGCACGTCATACAGCAGTGAAAACCCGGATTGGCAACAGGCTTATTTTAGTCATTTCCGGTTGAAAGTGAAGACGATAAATGATTTGAAAGCGTTGTCGCAGGGAACCATGAAATGGCCGGTCGTGAAAAGGATTACGGTTGATCCCGATGAAGCAGAGAAAGGTAACAGGGAATTAACCGCTCCGGCAGAAGATAATCGGGCAGACAGGGTTCCCGGAAAAGATTCAACCGGAGTCTCCGGTCGGGATTCGGAACGGAGGCCGGGTGGAAACCGTGAACGGAGGCCAGGCAGAAATAGAGATGCTGGAAGTGATCGAAGCCGGGAAAGGGATGCCGGCGATGCTTCGGGTGACGGAGTGGCCCAAAATCGTGGACAAAGAGCCAATAGAAATACGGATGAAGGCGGCGGTCCGCGTCGGGAAAGGGTTACGGAGAGAGGTGCCGAAGGAAGGGGTTCCCGTGGGGAAAGAGGCTCAGTAAGAGGCGAAGGAGGGGGATCCAGGCAAAGTGGCGAAAGGGGTGTACCGCGAGATTCAGCCGCGGAGAGAGATAAGGCGTTAGCGAAAATAAGTCCGAAAGTGATTACGGAAGTCTCATACGACAGTATTTTTATTTATGAAACTGATTTTCTAACCCCATCCATCACGCTTATCATCGGTGATTATGAACAGAAAAGTATCGATGTGGATAAGACGCTTTTCAGCATATGGCATTTGAAAGGTCACGATTATTTTTCCACTGTGTTCAACGCGGTCGCCGATACGATCCCGGCACAAATCAGGGAGCGCAGACGCTCGGTCGAAAGCGCTTATTATCTTGATTATTCGTTCAGTCGCTTTTCTCTTGTCGAAGTGCCTGTGCAGTTCTACAATTATGTGCGCACATGGACGCAAGCACAGGAAGTCATGCAGCCCGAAATGGTGTTGTTCCCGGAAAGGGGCAGCCTGATCAATGATGCGGATGTAGTGAAAGGGGTGCAGAATGAAAAAAACCGGGCAAAAAGAGACGGACAGGAGATCAGTGATGAAGAAGCGGCTATACGTGTCCTGAACCGCTTTATGCGGTTGTTTGAACGAACGGAAAGTAATTTTAACTGGTCACAGGATCGGGGTTCGTTGAATGTTTCCGTAAAACCGAATGCTTATTTTGTTTTTCCGCAATTATATAATTTCAGATACAATGTTTTTTCTTCCGAGTGGCCTGTTGCCAATCGCTTAATCGAACTATACCTGCAGGATAAAGTGGATAATAATGACTGGGTCAGGCAGATGAACGGAATCAGCAATGATGAAAAAGCAAACCTGCTGATGGAACAATCACCATTCAAAGAACTACTTGCCGATGCGGAGCAGCGGAATTTACTTGATAATGTCACTGCATTGAAAGCCAATTACCTGTTCGCCCCTGCAGAGCGAAATGTCGGATATGAAGAATACAGGGATTCGTTACGTGCTGTTTTGCAACGTAATATTTTTACCAATCTGAGGTTTGAGAACCTGTTGGATACCATGGGGATGATTGCCGGGGTAGATCTGCGCGCACCTCTTGAAGCGTGGTATCATCCTACTCCTCTTCCCGTCTATATCGTCGGAACGCCGGAAGTCATCCGGATTATGAATCGGGATAAAGAAGTATTTGTTGTAAAGTTGCTGATTACAAATGATTCGGATCACGATGGGGTGGTCAATATAGAGATAAATATGGGTGGGGGGCTATATGACCCGCGTGCAAAACGGAAAGTGACGCTCAAGGCGCATGAAACGAAAAACCTGGTGTCCGTATGGGACGAAGCGCCGCGTAATATCAATATCAATACATTGATTTCGGCAAACTTACCCAGCTTGATCAACCTTCCGGTAAACAATATCATTCGTGAACGAAACAAACCTATAGATGAAGAAGGGGATTTCGTCGTGGAAAACGCTTCTTACAAGATATCCGGTGAGGTGATTGTCGACAATGAAGACTCTACCCTGTTTGTGTTGTCGCTACCTGATGTCGTGGGTCTTTTGCCGCAGTGGCTTGATCGGGTGGATGACAATTCGTTCCGGTATTCGGGCGTATCCGGCTGGCGTCCGCCGTTGCAGTGGACATTGACTACGAATGATAAATATTACGGCACGCATGTCCGTTCCGCTTATGTGATCAAAAGCGGAAGCGGAAGCCAGACCGCAACATGGAAAATTCCTGTTGCGGACGCCGGACAGTACGATTTATATTATTATGTCTACAAGCCGGATGAGTTTCGCAGGGGTCGCGGCAGAGGACCGGGCGGAGGTGGTCGTGGCCGTTCCGCGGGAGATGCCGAATATCACTTTAAAGTACGATATGACGATGACGAAGAAAATGCATACATTAATTTGCAGCGTTCGGAAGAGGGCTGGAGTATATTAGGAACTTACTTTTTTAGTAATGATACGGTACAGGTAATTTTGAGCAATAATTGTAAATTACGTACCGTAACGGCCGATGCCGTTAAGATTGTCAGGAGATAATGCGTATATAGCTAAATATAAGACGTATCGAAGATTTAGCTGTAATCATAATATATGCGAACTATTTCGTTAAGCGAATACAGAGGCAAAACTTGTTTTGACTATGGTGAGCGTAGAATTATCAATCGAGGAGCGAAGGCGGCTCAAATAGTGCAATAAAACTGGAAATAGTCTAACTTTAGTGAAAGTTTAATATTAAATAATTATGGATAATAAACGGTTAAGGATAAAATTTATCTGCTTCCCGATGTTTTTTGCGGTGGTATCATTGCTCTCATTCACCTATGCCCAGACGCCGTTAACCATTGAACAGGCACTGGATATCGCAGAAGAGAATAATCCGGATCTGAAAGCGTCGAAGCTCAACCTTGAAAGATATCAACAGAATCTTGTTGCACAACGCGCGTCGCTAAAGTCGAAATTCTCATTGGATCTTAATCCGGTCAATTACAGCAGGTCGAGAAGGTTTGACAACAGGCTGTCTCAGTGGTATACCAATGAAACCCTGAATACGAGCGGTACCTTTATGATATCCCAACCGATTTTGTTGACCGATGGTGAAGTTTCGCTCATCAACACGTTTGGCTGGCAGGACAACAAATCGACGGTGGAAGGCGTGGATAATAGTAACAGGGCATTCAGCAATGATCTTTATTTGCGACTGACACAGCCGATTTTTACTTACAATCGCCGAAAAATGGAATTGCAACAGATTGAGTTTGATTATGAAAATGCGGGTATACGATACGCTTTGCAACGGTTAAATACGGAAAGAAGCATTACCAATCAATTTTATACCGTGTATATGGCCCAAAATAACTTAGCCATCAGTAAGGAAGAGCTTGAAAATACGGAACAGAGTTTTGATATCATCAGAAATAAGGTAGAAGCCGACTTATCGGCAAGAGAAGAGCTTTATCAGGCGGAATTGAATCTTGCCAATGCACAATCTGCTGTTGAAGAACGCACCGTTTCACTTGAAAATGCGAAGGATCAGTTGAAACAAATATTAGGGATCGCATTGAGTGAAAATATTGAAGTGACTGCTGAAGTTGAGGTGAGCCCGATAGCCGTTGACCTGGTCCAGGCTGTTCAGAGCGGACTGAATTCGAGAATGGAACTCCGTCAGCGTGAGATTGATATTGAACTGGCCGAACTTCAGATGATTCAGACCAAAAGTCTAAACGAGTTCAGGGGAGATATTTCGCTATCGGTAGGGATCATTGGGGACAACGAAAAACTCGGCAATATTTATGAGAATCCTACCCAAAATCCCCGTGTAGCAATAAGTCTTGCCGTTCCCCTTTTTGATTGGGGAGAAAAAAAAGCGCGGGTAAGGGCGCAGAAAGTAGCGCAAACTATTGCAAAACTCGAGCAGGAAAATCTGCGAATCGATATTGAGCTTGATGTCAGGCAAGTATGGAGAAGACTTGAAAATCTTCGTACTCAAATTGATATTGCAGAAAAAAGTGTCCGTAATGCACAGCTGACGTACGATATTAACCTGACGAGATATCATGAAGGCGATCTTACAGGGATGGAAATCAGCCAGTTCCAAACCCAGTTGTCTAACAGGAAAATAGCGTATGCACAATCGCTCATCAACTATAAAATTGAGCTGCTCAACCTTAAAATTTTAACTTTGTATGACTTTGAAAAAGAAAAACCTATTGTACCGATCAGGGAATTGATAGATGTTAATTATTGAAATGGGCTGATTTGTAAATAAAATAATAAATCATTTTTAATATAAAAACAAATAATCGGATGAAGTACAGAATCTTATTATCTACGGTAATGGTTGCTTTACTTACGGCATGTGGAAATCAACCCCAAGGCGGTCAAAGCGACATCGAGACACCTGTCTCTGTGCAGGAGCTTAAAAAAGGTTCGATCAGCAAGTTGGTTAATACGACGGGAACGGCCCTGGCGACTTATAGTGTGGAACTTAATGCCGAGATGAGCGGATTTTACGGCCTTCAGACAAATCCTTCCACCGGCAAACCTTATAAGTTGGGCGATGCGGTTAAAAAAGATCAGTTGATCATCCGTCTTGAAGATAAGGAATATGAAAACGGAATCGCGTTGGAGTCCAGAAAGCTTAGTCTTGAAATAGCAGAACAAGAGCAAAATAAACAAACGGCTCTGTACGAAAAAGGAGGCGTTACATTAAGTGAAATGCGCAATACCGAGGTAAGGGTTACCAATGCCCGTTACGACCTTGAAAATGCGACTTTAAATCTTGAGAAAATGAGTGTGAGGGCGCCATTTGACGGAATCATCGTATCCCTGCCGCATTATACGCCGCAAAGTCGCGTGACACAAGGAAGTCCGATGGTCGGGTTGATGGCGTATAATCGCATGTATATGGATATCAATCTTCCGGAAAGTGCGATTGAATATGTAAAATCAAATCAACCTGTCTATATCACGCATTATACGTTGCCTGATACGCTTCGGGGCGAGATAAGTGAGTTGTCACCGGCTATCAGCACGGAAACCCGTACATTCAAAGGGAAAATATTGATTAATAACAACCAGTTGAAACTGCGTCCCGGTATGTTTGTAAAAGCCGATATTGTGGTAGATCAGGCGGATAGTGCGATTATTATTCCGAAAGACGTTGTCCTTTCAAGAAGGAACAGGAAATATGTGTATATCGTAGAAAGAAACACTGCGATTGTGCGGGATATCCAAACGGGTCTTGAAGATGAAGATAACCTAGAGGTTACTGAAGGGCTGAGAGAAAATGATAACCTGATCATCAGGGGATACGAGACCTTGCGTGAAAATAGCCGCGTCAAAGTATTGAAATAGCGTGGTCAATAGAGTAGATATATTTTTAACATGTCATAGTAAATGAGGAATATACTCAGATTTGCGTTAAAAAATCCCGTTACCATCAGCATGATCGTATTGACGATCTTGCTGTTAGGTAAGATCTCGTACGACCGGCTAAATGTGGATTTGTTGCCTGATATGAATACACCGCGCCTCTTTGTGGAGTTTGAAGCCGGTGAGCGTCCGCCTGAAGAGATCGAAAAAATGTTTGTCGAAAGCATGGAGTCGATGGCGATCCGGCAAAGCGATGTGACGCAGGTATCTTCTGTTGTCAAGGCAGGATCTGCCCGCATAACGGTCGAGTACGTACAAAATAAAGATATGGATGAGGCTTTCCTTGATCTTCAGAAGGCCATGACCCCGTTTTCTCAGAATGCGGATATTGAATCCCTCAATATCACTCAACATGATCCGAATACGGCACCGGTGATGCTGATCGCCATGTCTCACCATTCGATAACGGATATGTCGGAGTTGCGAAAAATGGCGGATAGTTATATACGTAACGAGCTCATCCGTCTTGAAGGGGTGGCCGAAGTGGCTTTGTCGGGTGAAGAAATACCTGTGTTGACCATCGAAACCGATCCGTATAAATTAAGTGCTTTCGGTATCACTATGGAAGAGATCGCTTCGAGAATCGAAACAAATAATCAAAGTATTTCCGGGGGACGGGTGAGTGAACTGGGACTACAATATTTAGTGAAGAGTTCGTCGTTGTTTACTTCCGAATCGGATTTCGAGAACCTGATCATCAGCTACAAGCCTACGGAGGTAACCACAGGAGGATCGGCTTCGCAAAATACAGGTACCAATGTAGAAAGGGCACCGTTGTTTTTACGCGAAGTGGCCACCATCAAGTTCGAAAATGCACGTCCCGATAATATTGTACGCATAAACGGGGAGCGTTGTATCGGACTGTCCGTATATAAAGAGACGCAATTTAATACGGTGAAGGCCGTTGATTTGATTACCAACCGGTTGGCTGTCATCGAGCAGGCGTTGCCGGGATATAAGTTTCAGGTCATCGGCAATCAGGGAACCTTTATCAAGCAAGCGATCGATGAGGTGAAAAACAGCGCTTTGCTGGGCATGTTGCTTGCCGTATTGGTCTTGTTTTACTTTCTTCGCCGGATAGGGACCACGCTCATTGTCAGCTTGTCCATACCGATATCCATCATCGCCACATTCAGCATGATGTATTTCAATGGATTGACGCTTAATGTAATGACGTTAAGTGGTTTGGCTTTGGGTGCCGGGATGCTTATCGACAATGCCATTGTGGTGATAGAGAGTATATTCCGGAATCGGGAACAAGGCCTGGATCGTGAAAAATCGATTATCGACGGAACGACCGAAATATCCGGTGCTGTCATTGCCTCTACCTTGACAACCATCGTTGTATTTATCCCCATTGTCTATTTGCATGGCACCTCGGGGGAACTCTTCAAAGATCAGGCATGGACCGTAACGTTTTCGTTGTTGTCATCGCTGTTTGTCGCCTTACTGGTAATCCCCATGTTATATGATAGGCTGTCGGGGCGGAAAAATGTTAAAACCGAGACAAAGTCCGTGCAATTCAAAGGGTATAGTAATCAGCTTCGTGGTTTGCTCGACCATCGTTGGTGGGTGATTGGCGTTTCGGCGGTTGTATTGGTTATTTCCATATTCCTGCTTCCGTTTATCGGTACCGAGTTTCTGCCGCGTACGGAAGGGAAAGATTTTACGATATCCGTCAAATTGCCGGAAGGTACCCGGTTGGAACGAACCGATGCCGTGGTGAATAATCTGGAATTCCTGCTGCATACGATAAGTGAAGACAGTTTGGCTACGATATATAGCCATATCGGTAGAGGATCTTCGGAAAATGAAATATTCGAAGGCGAACATACGGCCATGATGAAAGTTATTTTGTCCAAAGAAAGCACGACCTCGCCCGAATATGTGATCTCGCGTTTCGTGGAAGCAACGAATGATATCGATGGGTTGGAACTCTCATTCAAGCAAGATGACCAGTCATTGAGCGAGTTTTTGGGAAGCGAAGAAGCCCCCATTGTGGTGGAGGTCAAAGGAGAAGACCTGGAAGAGATCGCTTTTTTGACGGATGAAGTTTTAGTGCAAATGGCATCCATAGACGGTATTTATAATATAAAATCGTCCATGGCAGATGGAGCGCCCGAACTTAACGTCTATATCAACCGTACCATCGCAGGAATTAATGACATTTCGGTTGCCACTGTGATCCAGCAGATCGGGCAGCAACTACAGGGTCGCGAGGTCGGAAAAATGGATTACCGGGGCGAGATGCGTGGTATCGTCATCAAAGTGCCGGATATTACTACGGGCGAATTAGGGAATTTGGTGGTAAGAAGCGGAAGCCAGGAATTCCGGTTGAATGAAATAGCGACCATTACCGGTTCGCAAGCGCCGAAAGAGATATTCCGCCGTAACCAAAGCCGCATCAACAAGATTGTGACCAATATGCATGCGGGCCGGTCCCTTGACAAGGTTGCCCAGGAAATTCATGCGGCTGTCCGGGATATCGAGCTTCCCCCGAATTATTCCATCACGGTAACGGGGGAAGAAGAAAAACGTAAGGAGTCGATGGAAGGTCTTTTGTTTGCTTTGTTGCTTTCCGTAGTTTTGGTATACATGGTTCTGGCTTCTCAATACGAATCATTATTGCATCCGTTCACAATATTACTGACCATACCGTTTGGCCTGGTGGGTGCCGTCATGATTTTCTTAATAACCGGGATCCCCCTTAATATCATGGGAGTGATGGGTATTATTATGTTGGCCGGGATAGCCATCAACAATTCAATCCTATTGGTCGGGCGCATCAATCAGCTGAAGACCACGATGGACCTGACAGAGGCAATCGTGCAAGCCGGGCAACAGCGCATACGGCCGATCATCATGACATCTCTCACCACGATTTTGGTATTGCTGCCCATGACATTTAATTTCGGGGAAGGCGGATCGATGCGTTCGTCAATGGCGGTGGCTGTGATAGGCGGACTCGTCACTTCCACGTTGATGAGCCTGGTTGTTATCCCGTGTGTATATTATGTTTTTGAACAAATGAAGCGAAGGCTAACGAAAGAATAGGATGAACTTTCTTTTAAATAGAAGAGTAACAATCAGTATGTTGTTTATTGCATCTACCCTGTTGGGGTATGTGTCGTATAAGCAATTGCCGGTAGAACTGCTTCCCAATGCGGAGTTGCCGGTGCTGTTCGTATCCGTTAATTCACAACAGGAAATGGATCCTGCCTATGTGGAATCGGAGGTGATCATTCCGCTGGAAGGAGCTATTAGTTCCGTGGGTGGAGTTGACCAGATACAATCGGAGATCAGCAGCCGGCAATCATCCATACGCATCGACTTTGAGAGCAATGTGAATTTCAAGACCACTTCGTTGAGGCTGGAAGAGAAGATGAAGGAAGTATCGGCTTCTCTTCCGGATGGTTTTACCGTGCGTGTGCAGAAAATGGACGTGTCGATGATGAACAACACTTTCATGTCGCTGCAAGTGCGCGGGTCCGGAGGGGTCGACCGTGTACGTCATATTGCGGACGAGGAAGTGCTGTCTGAATTGGAGAATATTGACGGAATAGCTGCAGTACGGGTATTCGGAGGACGTGAACGGGTTATTGAGGTCCAGTTAAATAAGGATGCGAGTAAAGCATTGAATATCACTCCTTCCCGGTTAAGTAGTTTATTGAACAGCAACGCGCGTGAAAAAGTCTTTGTCGGTACCGCCAAAGAAACGGACAGCCACTATTTCGTTCATGTAAACTCGTCGTATACCAACGTGTCGGACCTGGAAAATCTCGTGATTGCCCCCGGTCCTGTCTTTTTGAAAGATGTAGCCACTATATTTTTCGATTTGAAAGAAGAGGTCTCTTACAGCCGTGTGAATGGAAAAGAGGCCATATCCGTTTCACTTGTCAATGATGCACAAGCGAATCTCATTAACCTGTCGCACCGTACGTTAGATGCAATTGACCAGTTGAACGAACGATTGGAGATCCTGGACGTGGAGATCGTGGTCGATTCGAATACGGCCGAAACGATGGAGAACAACATCAACCAGATCATCAACCTTGCTTTGATGGGAGGTTTTTTGGCTGTCCTGGTGCTTTGGTTTTTCCTGAAAAATGTCCGGTTGGTACTTTTCATTGCCCTCTCTATCCCCATATCTGTTTTCACGGCTTTCAACTTTTTCTATTATGCAGGAATTTCCGTCAATAGCCTTACGCTTGTCGGTATGGCTTTGGCGGTAGGTATGTTGCTGGACAACAGCATTGTCGTCCTGGAAAATATCTATCGGTTGTCGGGGACGGGCATGCCTGCCGGCGAGTCGGTTACCCAGGGAACAAAAGAGGTGTGGCGTTCGATTGTGGCGGCAACCTTCACTACGATAATCATTTTTCTTCCTTTTATCTTTTCGGATAACTTCCTGCTCAAACTCATGGGGTCACACATCGGTGTATCGATCATCTCTACCCTTCTGGTCTCTTTGGCCGTGGCGTTGTTGTTCGTGCCGATGACGGCCTATTTTGTTTTACGCAGTAAAAAGAGTGAAAGTGTTTTTTATGAAAAAGTATCCTTGACACAACGCCCGATTCAGGTATACCTCGTTCTGTTGAAGGCATGCATGCGAAATCCCGGCGTGACCATTTTCGGATCCGTCATTTTGCTTTTTGTCATCTTGCTCTTATCGCTTTCGACAGCTACACAGCAACAGAGAGAGGTGGATTCGGATCGTTTCAATATTTATGTCACGATGCCTACCGGTAGCACGTTGGAGAGTACCGATAACGTGGTTAAGGTGTTGGAAGAACGCCTGGAAGAAATTCCGGAAAAGAAAGACCTGATCAGTCGTGTGAATGAGGAAGAAGCTGCTTTGACACTCATTTTGCAGGAAGATTTTCAAAAGATCGGAAAACGCGGGATATCCGATATCAAAGCCGACGTGCAATCCAAAATCCCGGATGTGGGAGGCGCGGAGATCTATGTGGCGGATGCTACGGGAGGCGGACAAAACAATGCCGGCGGGTTGAGCGGAATGGTAGGTTTCATGAACTTGCTCGGTATCGGTGATAACCAGGAAAGGATCATCATCAAAGGTTCGGATTATGAGATGATGCAATTGGTTGCCCAGGATATTCAATATCAAATAGATCAACAGGACTTCATACAAAGTTCCCGGGTTTCTTTTATGCGTCGCCAGCCTGAGATACTGCTTGATTTCGATCAAATATTACTCACTTCGTACGGTATCACACGTGCCAACATATTGACCGGATTGTCTGAATTGAACACGGAACTTTCGTCGGGAACAACATTCAAGGTAGGCGAAGAATCGTATGATATTATTATTCGGGACCAAACGCCCGAAGAGGAAGAGGAGCAGCAGAGAAGACAAAAAACCATAGATGATCTTGAAGCGGTGCAAATCATGAATACAAGCGGCGGTTTGCATAACCTGAATGATATTGCAACGGTCAACAAGGGATTTGGGCGTTCCCGCATCATACGCGTCAATCAGGATAAACAACTTGAGGTGCGCTTCGGATTTTTACGAAGCGTCACGCAATCCAAAACGTTGCTTGAAGGGTATCGCACGGATATCGATCAGTTGATTGCTGCCTATAACCTGCCGGCAGGTGTAGCCATTGAGGTCATCCATGAAGAAGACCAGTTCGCGGAGTTTAAATTCCTTATCCTCGCTGCTTTTCTATTGATCTTCATGATCCTGGCAATGGTGTTTGAGTCCGTCACTACCCCTTTGGTGATGCTCTTTTCCATCCCGCTGGCCGCCATCGGTTCGCTGCTTGCATTGATCATCACCGGAAACAGCCTCCTGAATGCGAATACATTAATGGGATTCCTCATCTTGGTGGGGGTGGTCGTCAACAACGGCATTATCCTGATCGATTATTCAAATATACTTCGGAAGCGGGGATTCCGCCGTGAACGGGCGTTGATGACAGCCGGACTGTCGCGTATCCGTCCGATCCTGATCACGGCCATTACGACAATTATTGCCATGCTTCCCTTGGCCATGGGCGATACGGAATATGCGGGGGCTATCGGCGCGCCATTTGCCATCACCGTGATCGGGGGGCTTGCGTTTTCAACCTTGCTGACGCTTGTGATTATCCCAACAGTGAATATGGGACTGGAAAATACGTTGGAATGGTATCGCACGCTGTCTGTAAAAACAAAAACAATTCATCTCGTGCTTTTTATAATGGGTGTGGCATGTATCTACCTGTATGCCGACGGAATGTTGTATCAATTGCTATACCTTGTGGTGCTTTTAATACTTATCCCGGGAGTTACCTATTTTGCGCAGACCAGCCTGCGCCGTGCCAAAGCAGATATCGTTGATCCGGATCAGGAAATACACATTGTCGTACGCAGCCTGGTAAAGATCTATGACCGTTCCGGACGTTTTATGCGTGAATGGAACAGCGGATTAGAAATACGACGACGTTTGGGGCTGAGTGGCGAATACCATTCGCTGAAGGATTTCACCAATGTCCTCTGGCAATTTATCCTTTGGGGATTCGGCATCTATTTCACTTACTTTTATATCGAAAGCAAATTGTGGGGCTTCCTGCTGTCTTTTGTTATATATGCCGCCACGCTTTACTTATGGCGCAAGGTAAGGGCATACCTGTTTTATCGTTTCAAAGGAAGCAAGGCAGTGAAATACATGAATCGCATCATTTTCTGGAGCATACCCATCCTGATCCTGTGGGGCCTTTACAAAAAGCTGGATAATCTTCCGATGGTTTTGATAATCGGAGTTTTGTGGGGATTGGGTATCGCCATTTATGTTTCTTCTCAATACCTCTATGCGAAAAATGTCAATATCGAGCGCATAACAGGCCGGTTTGCCGGATTGAAACGTTCCTATTTCCGCATGGTTATGAATGTTCCGCTGATCGGTAAGCGGCGTCGTCCGTTTAAAGCACTGCGTAGTGTGTCGTTTGAAATAAAAACGGGCATGTTCGGATTACTTGGACCGAACGGGGCGGGAAAATCGACTTTGATGCGTATTGTTACGGGTATTCTGGAACAAAGCTATGGCAGCATCTGGATCAACGGATTAGATACCCGTGTATACCGGGAAGAACTGCAGAGTTTGATTGGTTTCCTTCCGCAAGAGTTCGGGACGTATGAAAACATGACGTCCTGGGAGTTCCTGGATTATCAGGCTATCCTTAAAGGCTTAACCGACGAAAAAGTACGCAGTGAACGAATCGGGTACGTATTGAAGGCGGTACATATGTATGAACGCAAAGATGATAAGATCGGTTCTTTTTCGGGCGGAATGAAGCAACGTATAGGTATTGCCCTGATCCTCCTGCATTTGCCACGTATTCTTGTCGTAGATGAACCTACGGCAGGACTTGACCCACGCGAACGTATCCGCTTCCGTAACTTATTGGTGGAGTTGAGTAAAGACCGCATTGTCATCTTTTCCACCCATATCATTGAAGATATTTCCAGCTCTTGCAACCAGGTAGTGGTGGTGGACAAAGGAGAGTTGAAGTATTTCGGAATACCGGAGAAAATGGTGGATATGGCTGTGGGTAAAGTATGGCAGTTCCTGATCGATAAGGAGTCGTTCGACGAAAAATTAGACAAATCGTTGGTGGTGCATAATATTCAGGATGGAGATCAGATACAAGTGCGTTATATCTCGGTGGCAAAGCCTTATCCGGGTGCAGTACGGGCTGAAGCCAACCTTGAGGATGCCTACTTATGTTTATTGAAAAATATCTGATGCTATGAGTTTGAAAAAATATATAGTTTTGACAACTAAGATCGTGCGGTATAACCTAAAGATTATATTTGCCGGTAAATTCTTTTGGTTTCTTTTGGCTGCTTTTGCCTTTTTTGCCTTTTTCATGTTTCAACAAGCATGGAACAGGGCCGAAATCAACGAAGGGTCGATCTATAATTTATTATTGTTCCCTTGTTTGCTGCTCATTTTCTATCCGGTCGTTTTCGGTATTCAAAATGATGAAGACAATCGGATTTTGGAAATTATTTTCGGTATACCCAATTACCGTTATAAAGTATGGGGTGTCCGTATGCTGATGATTTATGTGGCAAATTATTTCATCCTGGTCATTTTTGCTTATGTCGCCCGTGTTTTGCTTTACCCGGTCAATGTGTTTGAAATGGCCGCTCAGCTTATTTTTCCGATGCTGTTTTTCGGCAATCTGGCTTTTATGTTTTCGACAATCACAAGGAGCGGCAACGGTACGGCAGTGATCATGATTATTTTCGGCCTTGTGTTTTTTATTTTCGTGAATGCCAATAATCAGATGGCTAATTCATATTGGAATGTTTTCCTGAATCCGTTTTCCATCCCTTCCGACATCCACCCCATGATCTGGCAAAACACTGTCCTCAAAAGTCGTTTTTTCCTGATTATCGGTGGTATCGTATGGCTGATGGTCGGCTTCCTCAACCTTCAAAAACGAGAGAAATTCGTGTAAAGGATTATCATCGGATACTGTTTTCCCTATACATCCTATTTTCTTCCAAGGTAACTATTTAATTTTGAGTAATCAAGATTTAAATAATTGAAGTTTGAATAATTTTGTTTCTGATAACCCATAGGATGTTCCCTTTACAGCTTCATGGGATTGGGATAATCTTTTCCCATTATTTTTTTGTATTCTATCAGGAACGAAAGGTATTTGATCTTGGCTCCTTCATGCATACCCATTTTCTGCATCGCCTTGATCATGCAGGTGAGTGCCGCCTCATTCATGGGATCGATATGGAAAACGGCTTGTGCCAGGTCAACGGTCGTCTGGTAGGCTTCTTTCTCATAACTCTCCTCCATAGCGCGGATGATAAGCGGTTCAATCCGTTTCTCCGTTTTCTCCTTCAATGAGTCGTAAAACGGGCTGTCTTCATCTTCCAGGAATTTCCCCCGGATTACAATATCGATCAACTCTTTGTATGCTGCTTCCCCCTGGTTTGCTGAGAGGATTTGCATACATCTGGTGTAATCACAGTAGACAGTATCTTTATGAGTGATGGTGAACATTCCTTTCTCATACAGGAGTTCGATCCCATCCAGTTCCTCCAGTATCTTGCGGAGGCGGTTCAAAGTTACATTCCTTATATTCTTAACTTCGTGGAGCGGTTTTTCCGGCCATAACAGCCTGCTCAGATGCTGTGAGGTGATCCCTTCCTTTTCCTGGCTGTACTGCAATAACAGGCAGAATGTCTCTTTCAGTTTTTTGCTGAACAGGTAGGTGATATTGCGGTTATCGCGGTTACATACCGTAAATTCCCCGAACAGACAGATTGAATTGGCCCTGGGTAGTGTTTTCGGCTTGTTGGTGAGCTTGAAAGTACTGCCGCGGTCGAAAATAGGGGAGTCTTTTCTTCTCCTTCTTCCCTGCCGGAATAAAACAACCCCTACACCCAGTAAGATCGTTCCCATGATCAGGTAAATAATCCATGCGTCGCTTTTCTTACCTGTCGGCGGATAGTTGGAAAGTTCTTTTTCCGTGATCGGGGGGAAAGCGAGAGAATAAATATGCAAATCAGATTTGATATCATCCTCAAATTGGTGGACGACCGCATAAAGGGTGTTCAGGTCTTTGTCATAATAAAGATTGGCATTGGTATTGATTTTATCTGAGTAGATCGGGATGGAGTCACCCAATATGGTATAGTCTCCGTCTTCCAGGGAAAATCGATAAAGTTTCAGGAACGACTCGGTAAAGTGTTCCGGATAACACAATGTATAGAAAAAAGATTTATCATTGATGATCATTCCCCTCACTGGTACCACATTTTCCTGATACCAGGGGATTTCCCATACTTTTGTGACCACATTGGTTTGCAGATCCAGCCGGTAAAGATCATAAAAATATTCCCTGCCCAGTGACTGATCTCCCGATACGTTTCCCGTACCTCCGAAAAGATAAAGTTGCCGGCCCGATACATCAAATCCCAATGATGTAAAGTATCTGGGAGTAATGCCACCCTTGTTGTCTACGGGGAAAATACTCCATTCCCGTATCTCGGGATTATACCTGTAAAATTGATTGCTGAAATGCATATTGCCGAATCCGCCGAATATCATGTATTGTCGTGATGATGAGTCGAACCATGAGCCATGATGATGAAGTTGGGTGGGTAACTGGTTGTAACTCTCGATCCGCCATTCGTAGGTGTGCAGATCCAGGCTTGCAACGGTTGGATCTTGATAAGTGCCGTGATGATATATCTCATAACAATATAACCGGTCATTCTCCTGGTCAATGAAATTTGTACCCAGCCGGAGGTCGACGGGACAAGGCTCACTGAATATGACCCTTTCGGAACCCCCTGTCCTTAAATTGAGTATCAGGATTGAATCATGGTTAAAGTAATAGAGTTCTTTTCGTCCCTCATGGTAGTTAGTGCCGGAAACAGTGGCAGAACTGAATTGGGCTTCCGGTTTCCAGTGATATGAATCATTGATCAGCCAATCGGGATTGACTGCACTCCCTATCTTCTTCCCCCGGATATCATGTACCATATCTCCCTGGTATTCATTCAGCATAAATCTGTATTTTTTGCTGTTACCGACAGAAAGATCCTTGATGGCAAAGGCGGGGACGTCTATGATATGGTCACTTCTTCCAAAAACGATTACAGGTGTTGATTTATCGAGTAGAGAGATGTTTCCAGTCTTTGTAGTTTTGTCTGCGATCGTCAGTGTGATTGCGTCTCCGGCAAGATCAAAATCGATCGTAGTTGTAAGCCATTGGAGTGGAGGGTAGGCCGACTTATCCAGTGTGATGCGGATCAGATTACTTTTACCTTCTTCATTCAGCAGAAAAAGATGATCGTTTCCGTAGCCATCATAAAACAGATTGAATATACGTTTCTCATTCTCGGTTTTAATCCTTACAATATTACCTATTCCTGACGTTAAATAGAGGTACAGGTCAAACCTCAGTTTGTAATGTGATGAGAATGTGACCGGGTGTTCACTGAAAACATTATACGACGTCCTTTTGTCTATCGGATAACCGTTGCCGAAAAACCGAAGCCCTTCAGCAAAGATCCCCTGAAAGTTCAATGAGTAAAATATAAAAAATAATATAATAATATTTTTTTTATTGATTATATCCATGGATGAATTGCCTTTCCTAAATCATACAAAAATTTCAATGTTTAAAAATATTGTCTCATAATACTCCTATCACAAAGATAATATAAGCACTCGCATAATACAAACGGATTGTTTTTATCCGGATGAAAAATGGGGGAGGAATAGTTAATAATTTGACGGATTACTGTTTATTTCATGAATGTAATCCCTATTTAACCCATTGATTAACCTTCTACCTTCTATATTTGAAAAAATGACGAGGTCGAAGGGTTTTAAATATGTGAAAAATATCATGATGTTTTTATACGTATGTGAAAAATAAAAAAATTGTAAATAATTCGAATTTCGATAAAAGAAGATCCTTAGGATTGGATAGCTTAACGATTGATAAATGTGGAAGCTGTATAATTAAAAAAAGAAATTAATTAAAATTACCGCTTAACTTTTATCTCAAGTGAGGTTGCAAATCCTGGGTTTTCCATACTCTTATAAAAGTTTTTATTTATTGTTAATATTTTAGAATAAAATTGTGAAAATGAGAATAAATGTAAATAATGAAAAATTAACGTTGGTTTCCCTAAATTTCAAATACATCTACTATCTATTGGTAGTAGTATGTCTTAGTGTACACTTCAACTGCAACAGCCAACCCAATGAGGTGGGGATGCCAGAAGATTCATTTTTAGATTCTCCACGGATTATCAACATAGTCAATTTTATTCGGCAGACCGATTACCGGATCGAGAACTCTGACAATTTATTGTTTGAAGCTGTGGAAAATCAGATTAAACTGGTAAATGAATACAATTTCCCGGCGACATTCCTCTTTCAGTATGATGCATTGATCAATCCTGCATACCAGCAACTGATGAAAACTCAATTGAGTCCCGATTGCGAAATCGGGGCATGGTGGGAGATTACACAACCCCATGTAGAAGCTGCGGGAATTAAGTGGCGCGGAGAACACTCCTGGGTGTCTCATGCAAATATTGCTTTTACAACAGGCTATACCCCAGAGGAGAGGGAAAAGCTGGTTGACGTCTATATGTCCAAATTTAAAGAGATTTACGGGGAGTATCCCAGATCGGTCGGGTCATGGTTTATTGATGCCCATACACTGTCATACATGGTTGGAAAATATAAAATTGTGTCCTCTTCCAATTGCAAAGACCAGGTAGGGACTGATGGATATACGTTATGGGGCGGCTATTGGAATCAGGCCTATTATCCCAGCCGATACAACGCATACATGCCTGCACAAACAAAAGAGAACCAAATACCTGTTCCTGTATTCCGAATGCTGGGAAGTGATCCGATTTATCAATATGAAACAGGAGTAGGGACAAATGGTCAGGGCGTGATCTCGCTTGAACCGGTTTATAGAGAGTCCGGGAAAAACAGGGAATGGGTAAAATACTTCCTCGAATCGATCGTCAACCAACCGAGCCTCGCTTTTAATTATGCACAGGCAGGTCAGGAAAATTCATTCACGTGGAGTGGTATGGAGGAGGGATTAAAAATGCAGTTCCCTCTATTCGCCTCTTTACGTGAAGAGGGGAAAATCCGCATTGAAACGCTTGAGAACACGGGTAAATGGTTTAAAGACCGCTTCACCATGACTCCTGCAACAGCAATTACCACTTTAACAGATATCAGAAATGAAGGAAACAAAACGGTCTGGTTCAACAGCCGTTTTTATCGTGCGAGCCTGCTATGGGAGAAAGATGGCTTCTGCTTCAGGGATATCCATATGTTTGATGAAAATCTTAAATCGGACTATCTGACTGCGCCAGGTACAGGCAATCAATTTTTCTATTATACGCTGCCTGTAATTGATCGTTTTTACTGGAGTACTCCCGAAGAAAAAACAGGACTTCAAATTATGCAACTTGAGGATGATGGTACCGTGAAAGAAGTCGTACTTAAAGATCCCATTGTAACAGAACCTTCAATAGATGTGCTTTGCGTATCAACATCGGACAGCGAGGGTAATCGATTTGAAATTGTATTTTATGAAAATAAAATCGATATATCATACAAAGGAGACAAAAAAGACTTCAAATGGATGATGGTGTTAAAGGTCCCGGAAAGCAGAAAAGATCGACTCCCATTTGAATCGTTTGAAGGCACTGTACTGAGAGCCAAGTTCAAAGGATTTCCCTATAAGATCACCTGTGAAGGGGGATTCATTCAAAAGGGGGATAAGACTGAATACGATCTCAAAATAGTACCGAACAAACACAAGCTGGTAATCAACTGCGCAAACAGATAATAGAAAGAATAATGATTGATTTTTCTATTATTATCGTGAATTTCTCCGTATTCACATGATGACACTTATTCGTATTAAACAAATATTAATCAATTACTAATTACAAAAACATGCAAGGATGAAAAGATTCAGGATTCTTTTTTTATGCATCCCCTTTTTCGTAGGGCTTTGGATTTCGTGCAATGAAAATGAAGATCAGACGAAATTTCAGGCATTTGATCCGTCAAAACCCATAGAAATAGGAGGATTTTATCCCGACTCGGGAGGTATTGCTACTCCCTTTATTATTGAAGGAAGCAATTTCGGTAGTGATACGACAGATTTGAAGGTTTTCTTTGAAGATACGCTTGGAGTAAAGCACCCGGCGGGAATAGTGGGATCAAACGGAAATAAAATTTATACGATGGTACCCAAACTCACCTACCTGAGGAACATGAAAATCATCGTAGAACGGATACTCGCCAATGGAGAGAAGGTGTCGGGGGTGGCAGCTGACATATTTCAGTATAAGACACAAACTACCGTGAGCACTGTGGTGGGGAGACCCGAACCGGACAATAATTCAGCCCGGACGATAGGAGGCGATTTTACTTCTGCCACACTTTCCGTCCCTTTCACAATTGTATTGGACGATGAGGACAATATTTTTATCGCAGAGCGATTTACCAATAGTCCGAACGGATTCCAAAGTCAAAGGGCAAAGGACGACAAGGGTAATGATGTGAGCAGCAATCTTGTCATGGCGGATACGAAAAGTCAGGAATTGACGGTTGTCCTGTATAATGCCAATCTTACCAATGCGCCTACCTTCTCAGCAGAAGCAGGGAATGAATCCGTATATATGCCGGTAGATGATGGTTTGTATTATTATCAACTACCTAAAAGCCTGAGTTATACCCCCAGGCGGCGCTCTTTGATCACCACGCCCGAAACAAAGGATATCATTGAAGGGAACTGGAAGTATTCATTTGTCGCCAACAAGGTAGATAACATGGTATATTCGGTGATGTGGAAAGGGCAACTGGTTCGCTTTAACCCTTCAACGAGGAATGTTGAAGTGCTGCTTGACAACGTGTTGCCCAATATACCCAATTATAAAGGCCAGTCGGGTTGCAATACCTTTTGCATCTTTTCACCCACAAACCCCAATATGTTGTATTTCTGTATGGAAGATTACAATATTATCGGACGGGTAGATGTCTCCCAATTGGCCGATAAGGATAAGGCGACCTATAAAGGTGAATATTATGCCGGAAAAGCAATTCTGGAAGGCCCCCAGAATGGATCCGGATGGGAAGATGGACTACTCGAGAATGCACGCTTCTTTGGTCCCAAACAAATATGCTTTACGGAAGACGGGAAATTGTATATTGCCGACACCGGGAACCATTGCATCCGTGTAATTGATACGACGGTACCGAAAGACAAGGCCACGGTCAATACGGCTATCGGATTACCGCAAAGCGCGGGATACAAGGACGGGGGGCCTGAGTTGGCGAAATTCGATAATCCTTGCGGTGTAGCAGTGAACAGCGACGGATCCATCGTGTATGTGGCTGATACCCGTAACAAAGTGATCCGCAAACTATCCATTGAATAATTGTAAGACAGCATAGACATGAAAAAAATAACACTTTTCACTTTACTCCTGATCTGTTCATGTATGATACGTGCCTACAGTCAGGAAAATGTAAATAGGAACCTGGAAATCGCCGGCGTGGTTTTAGATGCCACCAACGAGCCGTTACCCGGCGTTTCCATCTATATTAAAAATGTACCTGCCGTGGGAACTACTACCGATGAGGATGGGAAGTTCAGCCTGAAAACGGGTTACAGGGAAACCGTGGTCTTTCAGATGATCGGGATGACTTCTGTTGAATATTTTGTGGAAGAGAGTAATAAGAAAATAGAGATCATCCTTGAAGATGACACACAACAATTGGAAGAAGTAGTGGTTACCGGATTAACATCACAAAAGAAGGTGTCAGTCGTGGGAGCTATTACCAGTGTAGATGTGGATGAGTTAAAAACGCCCGCCGTCTCCCTGAATAACATGCTGGGAGGCCGCGTCGCGGGTGTAATGACAAGCATGACATCCGGTGAACCCGGAAAAAATATCTCCAATTTCTGGATCAGGGGTATTGGTACCTTTGGCGCCAATTCAGGCGCATTGGTATTGATCGACGGGCTGGAAGGACGACTTGAAGATGTGGATCCCGATGATGTCCAGTCATTCCAAATCCTTAAGGATGCCGCGGCAACCGCGGTCTATGGGGTACGTGGCGCAAACGGGGTGGTCATAGTCACCACGAAAAGGGGTGAACCCGGAAGGCTACAGATAACAGGCCGGGCCACGCTACAGATAAATCAATTAAAAAGGTTGCCGGAATATCTGGGTGCATACGACTATGCTAAATTGGCCAATGAGGCGAGAGCCATGTCAGGTGACCCGGATCTGTACACACGACTCGAACTGGATGTCATTCAATCCGGCCTCGACCCTGAGCTATATCCTGATGTGAACTGGATTGACGAGATCATGAAAAAAACCTCCATGCAACAGCGCTATTATGTAAGTGCAAAGGGAGGTGGTGACCTGGCCAACTATTTTGTATCTGTAGGGGCTCAACAGGAATATGCGGCATACAAACAAGAAGAATCTAAATTTAAAAAACCGGTAGCCTATAACAAGCTTACCTATCGGGCCAATATCGATATGAACCTCACGCCAATGACAAAACTCTATTTTGGCGTGGATGGAAATATCACCGATCATACACTGCCGGGGGCTGAAGATACCAATTCACTCTGGGGTGCCGTCCGTCAGCTCACACCGGTCATGTTCCCGATAAAATATGCTGATGGCACATTACCGACCTATGGTACTTACGACCTCTCCTCCCCTTATACATCCCTTAATTATACGGGATATACGCGTAACAGCGATTCACGCAACATGATCACGCTCAATCTCACACAGCAGGTGGGAGGATTCCTTGAAGGACTTAGCCTGTCGGCGCAGGTGATGGCCGATTACGAGACCTATTTTTCGGAACACCGCCGCATATGGCCTAATATGTACCGGGCTACGGGACGTGACGCGAAAGGTGTACTTATCAAATCATTGCGGATTACGGAATCGCAACTCAGCTACGGTAGTAGCAACGATATGTGGAGAAAATATTACGGGGAAGCCAAAGCAAACTGGAACCGTTCTTTCGGCAGGCACGACCTGGGAGCGCTTCTATATTATTACATGGAAGACGCGCAGGACACACGTTGGAGAAACAGCTCCGACAACCTGGGCATCAACTCCATCCCCGCCCGCCGTCAAAATGTATCCGGTCGTCTTTCCTACGGATATAACAACACCTATTTTGTCGATGGAAATTTTGGTTATACCGGATCTTCCCAGTTTGCCAGAGGGCAGCGTTATGGATTCTTTCCCTCCATAGCGCTCGGATGGGTGCCCACTTCCTATAAATGGGTGCAGGACAATTTACCGGTATTATCATTCCTGAAGTTCCGGGGTTCGTATGGTTTGGCCGGTAACGACCAGATATCCGGGGCAGCCCGTTTCCCTTACCTTACATTTATTGATAACCGGGCCGGAAGCTACTGGGGATACCGGGGCTTTGGTATTACAGAAATACAGATAGGCGCGGATAATTTGCGGTGGGAGGTTTCTAAAAAAGCCAATATCGGCCTGGAAGCGAACTTCTTCAACGACAACCTCCGGTTTGTGGTGGATGTGTTCCGCGACCAGCGGGATAACATATTTATGCCGAGGGTCACATTGCCCGATTTTCTGGGACTGGTCACTATCCCTCAGTCAAATGTGGGAAGCATGCACAGTTTCGGCTCCGACGGGAATGTCTCCTATTTCCATGCACTCAATAAAGATATTGATTTTACCGTGCGGGCCAATTATACATTTTCCCAGAATATCATCGACTATTTCGAGGAAAATAAACTTCCCTACGATTATATGAGTGTTTCCGGAAAACCTTACGGCATCATCCGCGGATATATCTCAGAGGGACTGTTCCATGACAGGGAAGAGATTGAAACCAGTCCCGACCAGAGCGGCTTCGGCCAGGTACGTCCGGGGGATATTAAATACCGTGATGTGAACGGCGATGGCATTATCAACGATGATGATAAAGTACCGCTCTCATACGGCAACCAGGTACCCCGCCTTATGTACGGTGTAGGGGGGGATATCCGTTGGAAGAAACTGACCTTTGCGGTGTTATTTAAAGGTGCCGCAAAAGTGGAATATTACCGCGCAGGCCTGGGAAATGATGCCGGATGGATCCCGTTCTATAACGGAGAATTGGGCAATGTGATCAAACTGGCCAATAACCCGGCCAACAGATGGACCCCCGCCTGGTATTCGGGCACTACCGAAACGGAGAATCCCAATGCCGAGTTCCCGCGCCTCTCGTATGGCAGCAACTCTAATAATTCCCAACTCTCAACTTTCTGGAAGCGGGATGGATCCTATATCCGTCTCCAGGAGGTGAGTTTGCGCTATAAAGTCAATAATCATCTATGGATAAAGAGCCTGGGGCTGAACTCCGTAGACTTGGAGTTTGTGGCGAATAACCTGTTCACGATCGATAAGGTAAAATATTTCGATCCCGAACAAGCTACTTATAACGGAGGGGCATATCCTATTCCCACATCCTATACGTTTCAAATCTACCTGAACTTTTAATGATTACTATATATGAAGATTTTATCAAAAATAATGATAGCGGTGATTGGAATTGTAAGCATGACGCTTAGTTCCTGCAATTTCCTGGATGTAGATACCTATTTCGAGGACACATTCAGGGAGGATTCCATCTTCCACAGCATGAAAAATGCAGAAGGATATCTATGGAACACCCCCAAGGATTTTCCCGATCCGGGAGCCATATGGGGCAACTCATGGAATCTCGGGGAAATGGCCTCCGATGAAATGACAGCCAGATGGAGGACCGGTGAATTTTCCGGGATCCAGTTTACGGTTGGAGAGATCAATGAGCGGAATGTGCCGGGATCCATGAATATCTGGCACAGGATGTACAAAGTGATTCGGCGCTGTAACACCATGCTTGGAGAGGTAGATAAGGTAGGCGATATGTCCACCCGGGAAAAACAGATCTATAAGGGATATGTCCATTTTTTGCGGGGGTACGCGTATTATCACCTGCTAATGAACTGGGGACCATGCCTGATTGTCGGGGATGAAGTGCTGCCCAACTCCGAATCGGCGGAATATTATAACCGGGAACGCTCCACCTACGACGAATCAGTGGATTACATATGCAACGAATTCGCATTAGCTGCACAGTCTATCCCTTCGGCGTCACAGCAATCAATCAGTTATTTCGAGCGTCCCACCAAGGGGGCGGCGTTGGCATTGATTGCCCGGCTGAGGCTTTTCCATGCTTCTCCCCTGTTCAATGGAGGCGATGCAGCCCGCAGAAGTTTCGGCACATGGAAGCGGAAGAGTGACGGGGCTTTTTATGTGAACCAGGAGTATGACCCGCGCCGCTGGGCCATCGCCGCAGCCGCCGCAAAAGCCGTGATCGATATGGACCAATACCAGTTGTATACCGTGGATGCCGATCCGAAGAATCCGTATCCCCTGGCGCCTAATGTGCCTACGGCCCCGTTCCCTGAAGGAGCCGGAGGAATTGATCCCTTGCATTCGTATCATGACATGTTTAATGGTGAAGGGATTATACAGACCAATAAAGAATTTATCTGGGCACATATATCTTCTAGTGTGAGGGATTACACCAGGCACTCTTTTCCTGTCTATTTTGGCGGATGGGGAGGAATGGCCGTTCCCCAGCGCGTGGTCGACAGCTATCTCATGGCCGACGGGAGAACCATCCATGACGCCTCTGACGAGTATCCCTATGACCCTATATTGACAAACACAATTGGAGGCAGTGGAAAAATACTGGGGACCTATGTATTACGGGCCGATGTGCCTAAGATGTACGATAACCGTGAAGCCCGCTTTTATGCCTCTATCGGCTTCCCCGGTTCTTTCTGGCCTATGAACTCCGCTTCCCAGGATGGTACGTACACACAGAAGCAATTGTGGTTCTCCCATGATGATGTGTCTGGAATTACTGGTGCAGGGAGTAACATCAACGACTACAATGTGAGCGGTTATACCCCCACTAAATATATCCATCCTGACGATTCATGGGCAAACGGGAAAGGGAATGTGAAATCAGCCTTTGTGACTGAGCCGAAACCTTTTCCAATCATTCGTTATGCCGAAGTATTGCTGGAATATGTGGAAGCGCTCAACAATGTGGAAGGCAGCGAAATCGTAGAAACCATTGAACCAATTGGCAACGACACGATCACTGTTACCATTACCCGTGATGTGACGGAAATGGCGAAGTACTTTAACCTTATCCGCTACCGGGCGGGACTTCCCGGAGTAAGCGATGCCCAGCTGGCAAGCAGGGGGTCGTTCCAGGAAGTGATCATGAATGAACGGCAAATTGAACTCTTTAACGAAGGATACCGTATTTTTGATACACGTAGATGGGGAACTTACCTGGAAGAAGATGCAAACTCATCCAACTGGAGAGGACTTAATATTGAGAGGGACAGGACAAACAACAACAATAACGAAGGATTTTTTGAGATTGTGACCATCAACACACAAAACATTCGCGATCGTATTGCTATCCCCAGGATGGTGTTCCTTCCATTACCGCACAATGAACTGCTTAAAGTGCCGGCAATGGACCAAAACCCCGGCTGGGACAGATAAATAGTAATCTTATTACTCAATAAATTGATTTGAAAATGAAAAATAGTATAAAAAAAGCTTGTTATATCATACTGGGAATAGCTATGATAGCCTGTGATTCCTATGATTTTGAGCAGGAACAACACAGGAACGAAGTCTATTTACTCAGCAATTCCAATTTGGTATACGACCGGCAGATCGCTGACCTTACACAGGAGGATGACACCATTTATCTTGTGGCAGGATTGAGCGGGACATTAAAAGCCGACAGACCTTTCAAGGTGGCGCTCATGGAAGCGGATTCCCTTTTTAATGTATACAATAAATCGAATTACGATATCGAGACGGACCGTTATGCGCGGATGCTGCCGCAAGAGTGTTATACAATTCCTTCTTTGGAAGGGTTGATCCCGGCAGGTGAAACGCAGGTGAAAATCCCTGTTTACCTGCAGAACCTGGATAAACTTTCCCCCGATTCGATCTATTTCCTGGATTACCAAATAGACCCTTCGAAAACGGATGCGTTCAATCCAAAGAAAAATGAGGTATTATTGCGTATATTCAAAGAGAACGATTTCTCCACGACCCAACGGAACACCTTTTACAATTATACCTCTTCTTATGTAATTATACAGGATAAGGATAACCCGCTTGTGCGGCGCCCGACCAGTGCAAACCAGGTATTCCCTTTGGGAAACAATTCCGTAAGGATGTTGGCCGGTGATGAGGAGTTCGGTGAATACAAAACTGCGTTGGACCGTATTAATGAAAGGAGCATTATAGTAACAGTGGGGGAACAAACATCAAAAAATCCCCTGGCGCGTCATGCCTCAGTTGAGCCTTATGGAACCATCGATGTGGTGCAGTTGACACCATTTGAAATTTATGATAATACCTTTTTAATCAATATTATCTCCACTCCTGACGGCCGCAGTACGTATTACAAAGAGTTCAGGCTGCATTATAAGTACCGGTTGAATGGATCGGACCCTTATAAGGAGGTGAGAGCTATTTTACGAATGGAATACAGTCCCAGGGCGGATCTGTTGTAATGATCATCAAAGGTATATGTACCAAATAAAAAATAATCGTATGAGAAAAAATATAGTTTTATTCGGATTAATCGGAGTACTGGTCAGTCTCTTGGGTGTAATTTCCTGCGGACCTGATTATGAGACAGAATTCGAAGTAAAATCATTGATTGTTCCCGATAAAAGTCTGGCGCCCGTATCTTTCCCCCTGGAAGGGGGGGAAGCCGTCGCCGAGGTAGAGACGAATGTGGCAATAACTGACTGGTCGACCTCTTCTAATGCGGCTTGGTTATCGATTGATAAGAAAGAGGGCAAAGTAACTATGTCAGCCGGGAACAATGATACTTATGCTCCTCGTATTGCCCGTGTAACCATTGAATATGGCTATCAGGCGTATTATATTAATGTTACCCAGGCAGGTAAAACTCCTCTCCTTTTGATTGACGGTGAAAGGGAAGGTATTGTTAAATCGGTTAGTGCGGCGGAAACCACTATTTCTGTACAGGTGAAGTCAAATATAGTGCTGGATCATATCCTGATCCCGGATACTGCTGACTTTGTGCATGTCGATGCTATCACCGATGTGGAGGGAAGCGTGGATGAAAAAACAGTGACTTTTAAAATTGATCCGAATTTTGGTCGAAACGCACGTTACAGTTCCGTCACCTTTCAATCGTCGGATAACTACGATCACACAGCTTCATTTCTTATTGCACAGGCAGGTATGATCTTCGTCGAAATACCATTGACAGCGGATATGTTATCCACCAATGCGCAAGAACCTAATGAGGGCCCCATAAGAAATTTACTGGATGGAAATCCGGGAACGTTCTTTCACTCAGCATGGTCTTATAGTATTAGCGAGCCACACTTTTTTCAGGTCACATTAAATGATCCTATAGAAGGATGCATTTTCTGGTATCAGAACAGAAACGCTTCCGGCGGGGAGCCGATTGATGTATTAATACAGGTTAGTACAGACGGAGAACAGTGGAGTGATTTGACACATATCACTGCCGGGTTACCAACAGGTTCCTCCTCTCAATATGAGTCAGCCTACTTGGCGGCTGATTCACCGTTTACGCATTTCAGGTTTACTGTTAACAAAACATCTTCAGGAACAGCCCCTCGCCATTTCAGTATGGCTGAATTCAAAATGTACGCCCCGGAGTAAGAATAATTAATATCTTTACAGATAGTTTTTAAACGGGAGGGAGTGGAGATAAACCACCCCTTCCGTTATCACTCCCCATCAAATAGGTCCCGAAGCAGACCGACTCACAATCGGTTTTTAATCTGAAAGAATACCGGGACCTATCCGATGCCCTCGTGCAGTTTACCTATTCTATGGCGGATACATGATGATAATACCGCAGCGTCCAATAGGTCCCGGATATTCCCAGGATCCGGGCATATTTCGTAATGATAACACCTATGTTTACCCATACATTCCGGAATATTAATTTACGCTTCAATATGAAAACGTATAGATACTTATATTATAAATTATATTGCATCTGGTTGAGAAAGAAGGATGAAGTGGAAAATGCCCGTATAAATGCAGTGCTTACATTAACTTTTTCATTGTATATCAATATAATAAATATATCCCTCATCTTATTGGTGTTACTAAAAACAGAAATTATTAAATTGTCGGAGATTGATGCCAATGAGTATATTTTTATCCCGATAGTTTTTCTAGTTGGTGGGATATTCAATTATTTATTACTTGCACGCAAAAAACCGCATGAGAAGATAATTGAAGAATTTAAATCGGAAAGTGAAGTAAAACGAAAAAGAGGAATGATGTTCACCATACTTTATCTTGTTATGTCTATTGGAATTCCTTTGTATATTGCTTTTTTTACAACTTCATAATAAAATAGAAGGATTGAACAATCCGGTCAAGAATATTGCCCTCAACTGTATGTTCCAATATGAAAACGTATAGATACTTATATTATAAATTATATTGCATCTGGTTGAAAAAGAAGGATGAAGTGGAGAATGCCCGTATAAATGCAGTCATGACATTAACTTTCTTGTTGTATATGAATTTTATGACTGTTGAGCTTGTCTCGTTGGCATTCTTCAAAAAAGAAATTATCGGGGTGTCCGAGATTAATGCCAATGAGTATATTTTTATCCCGATAATTTTTCTAGTTAATGTAATAATCAATTATTTATTACTTGCCCGAAAAAAACAGCATGAGAAGATAATTGAAGAATTTAAATCGGAAAGTGAAGCAAAACGAAAGAGAGGAATGGTACTAACTGTCCTTTATCTTATTATGTCTTATGGAATTCCTTTATATATATTCCTTTCTGCATAAGTGTTTAGAACGCACTATTGATTATCATGTTTTTTCTGACAGGTTCATATTATGCATATAACGATTTAGGGCAGCTTGCTTACGTGCTTCCGCCGTTAGCCAGTGATAATCTGCCTGTAAGCGAAGCGGCATATAGTGGGTCAAACGATTATCGGCCTCTAATATGAATATAGATAACTTATGGTTGAAAATGTGGGTAAAAAATAAAGGACAAGTTTCCTTTCATTTCAGGAGATAGTCTCTTTTATTATGACCATAACTAAATACTTCGGTAAATATTGATTTAAAACGGAATCAAAATGAAAAATTCACAGAGAAATATGATCTGCAAAAGCAGAATTGATATGGAAAAAATATTCTATCTGTTACTTTTGACAGTATGTATCGTTTTATCCGGTTGTTCACAGGAAGAAACAGATAATTTTCCTGATCCTGATAAAGAAGAAGATCCAAACGGGACTCCTGCAAGAAAAGATGATCCGAAGGCCATTGTAATTAATTCCGGGAATATCACAATGCCTGGCAGTGGAACTATTACAGTACAATATTCAGATTCTCCGTCAGGCAATGGTATCGATAAAATAGTGGATAATGACCCCGATTCAAAATTCTCTATCGAGAGTGATAAAGTATGGATCGTTTGGAAAAGCGATGAAGCTTTTATTGCTACCGGTTATTTTATCACATCGGCAGAGGGAAATCCTGAAAACGATCCTAAGTCATGGAATTTGTCGGCATCCAACGATAACGCGTCATGGAAAACGCTTGCCTCTGGTTCCAATATTACTTTTACGGAACGGAAACAGAAAAAGGAGTTGCATTTTAGTAATAATAATTCATATACATATTACAAATTATCTGTTACGGCTAATAATGGAGGTACTAAAATTGAGATAGCCGACTGGGGGCTAACGATGAAGAAGGTGATGCCCAAGTCGGTAAAAGTCGTATCTGAAAACACAACCATGCCCGGAATGGGAACCATAACCGTTCAATATGATGATTCACCGGTTGGTGATGATATAGATAAGCTCATCGACGGAGATGCCGACACCAAATATACGGCGAATTATGACAAGGTTTGGATTGTGTGGAAAGGTAATTCCGCTGTTGAGTTGGACGGGTATTTTATCACCTCTTCCACTTTTCATCCTCAATTTGATCCGAAATCATGGACCTTATCGGCTTCAAATGATAGTGTTGCCTGGGAAATCCTTGACGCAAAGACCGATTTTACATTTGCAGACCGGAAAGAGAAGAAATCATTTCCCATTACGGATGATACCCCCTATCTCTATTTTAAACTGGATATCACAGCCAATAACGGAGGTATCACCACACAAATTGCTGACTGGGGCCTGAAAAAAACGATAAAGATGGAAGACCTGATGCGATTGGCTTCGGGTTTTACCCATTCAACCCAAACCCCAATGGGCGTTCATTATGAAAACCGTCATGCGACCACGGATTCAGACAAAGCCTGGTTACTTGATGCAAATAATGAGCCGCCTGTACCAGGCAGTTTAAATGGCGGTGCAATTTGGAAAGAACTTCCCGTTACTCTTTATCCTTTTGGGGATCCAATACCTGCTGATATTAATCAGCACAATATTGGCGATTGCGGCGGTATAGCCGCTCTGGCCTCAATGGCTTATTTATATCCTGATTTTATAAAATCAATCATTACGGATAATGGGGATAAAACATACACTATCGACATGTTCGACCCTCAGGGAAAACCGGTCAGGGTTACATTGTCATCTGCTTTTCTTGTCACAAAAGACAATGGGAATATCGCCGCTGTATCGGGCAAAAGAGACCAGGCCTGCTGGAGCACTTTACTTGAGAAAGCGATTATCAAATATAATGCAATTTACGAAGTGGATACTGAGATTGGAGGAATCGGAAGTCATGTTGTTCCACCTCTCTTTACCGGTGAAGGCGAGAGTTTTGGTTTTCCCGCGGGTGTATTGAATGCTGATCAGCTTAAAGTAATGGTTGAAACTTCTTTAAAAAAAGGTAATTTTGTAGTGGGGGGATTTAATCAGGTGAAGCCTATTGGTAATACGAATACAGTAACTGGTCACGCTTATACGTATCTGTTGTCCATAGATGCGGATGCACTTTTTTCCATGCGTAATCCCTGGGGAGGAAATCCCGGTGCAGATGGCACAGTGGACGGTGTATTGAACATACCTGATGATGATATTATTCCGACCCTGATAGATGTTGGAGTTACAGGGCCGGGAAAAGCAGCCCCGATGAAAAAGGATATCAAACCATACGATCCTTCGATATACTCATTCACGGCGCATAAGATGCGAGTTAGTGCTGCTCTGATGAGATCCGGGATGTAAAACATGTAAAAAGAGAAATTTAGTGGCATAAATTTTAGGTGAGGAGTATTAATCAAAATAAGAATAACAAAGGCACAGATGAAAGAAATGAATTTATTTTCCCGGAGATCGTTTCTCAAAACGGGAATGGTTTTAACTGCCGGATTACCGGCATTGCGGATATCTCCCGTCTGGGGAAAGGTTACACAACCGGAGACTGAGGATAAGTTGTACTCCCTGTTCCGTCAACCGCCCGTCACCGCGAAACCTTTTGTGCGTTGGTGGTGGAACGGCGACAAGCTGTCGGCCAAAGAGATCCTGCGCGAACTGGACGTGATGAAGGAGGCCGGGATCGGCGGCGTGGAAATCAATCCGATTGCTTTCCCGGGCGGTGATGACCTGGGTATCCCTTCCATGCAATGGCTCAGCCCCGAATGGATCGAAATGGTGAAAGTAGCCTTAAAAGGCGCTGAAGAAAGGGGGATGGTTTGCGACATCATAGTCGGTTCGGGATGGCCGTTCGGCGCTGAAATACTCGAAGGAGACGACCGTTCGCAACTGCTTACCCTTACAAGCAAAAAAATCAGTGGACCGGAAACGATCCGGTGGGAAGTCGCCGATATCTTCAATGATGCCAAACCCCGGGTACATGCTCCCTATAAAGGTACCGACCATGAACTCTACGGCGTTTGCCTCGCTCCCGTGCAGATGGATGAATTTGAACAACCCCGGTGGCTGCCTTTCGATAAAAGGCAAAGCACGCTAGAAATCGAGGCGCCCGAAGGGGAACATATCCTGTATATCCTGGTAAAGTACACCGGGTTCCAGGCGGTGATCAACGGCGCCCCGGGTGCGGCAGGGCCGGTGTTGAACCATTACGATAAGGAGGCTGCTGAGAAATTCCTCAATCGTATGTCGGATACATTGTTCCCGCAACTGGAAGGGTTGAAGGGTTTTCGCGCCATGTTCTGCGATAGCATGGAACTGAAAGGCGCCAACTGGTGCCGTGATTTCCCCGAAGAGTTTAAACGGCGACGGGGATATGATATTAAACCCTATCTGCCCTATATACTTTTTAAGGTGGGTAGTATGGGGTCGAAAATAGAAGGTGCTGAAATCACACAACTCTCGGGCGATGCGAAAGAAGTGGTCAGCCGCGCCCGGTACGATTTCTATACGACCTGCATGGATATCATCACCGATCGTTTCCTGACCACTTACACCCGTTGGTGTAACAGGCACGGATTCAAATCGAGGATGCAACCCTACGGCAACGAATTTCACCCGCTTGAAGCCTCGCTGTCGATCGATATCCCCGAATGCGAAACCTGGATTTGGGGACGCACTAACAAGGACGGTTATACCTATCTTGATTTCGTCAACCAGCCCTCAAGTACGAATGTCAATAAATATGTGGCTTCTGCAGCTCATCTTGCCGGTAAAAAGATTGTAAGCTGTGAGGAGATCACCAACACGACGCTCGTTTTCAATACGACGCTGGAACAAGTAAAAATATGCGGTGACCAGAGCAACCTTTCGGGTGTGAACCATTCCATCCTCCACGGATTTAATTACTCCCCGGTTGAAGTCCCCTTCCCCGGTTGGGTGCGATACGGCACCTTTTTCAACGAGCGCAATCCGGGGTGGCCCTATTTTAAACTGTGGGCGGACTACAAAGCCCGTATTTCCGTCATCCTGCAGGAAACCGAAGCTTTTGCCGACATCGCGGTACTGCACCCCCTTGCCGATATGTGGACGCTCCATGGTCCTCAACGTGACCCGTTCCCCGGGCTGCTGTACCCTTCCTATCAGTACAAAGTATGGGAAGCCATCCACAAAAACGGCAACAGTTGCGACTATACCAGTGAAAACATTATTCAAAAAAGTACGGCCGGAAACGGTTACTTGAAATATGGTCGCCGGAAATACAATACGTTGATATTGATAGAAGTGGAAACCATACAACCGGCCACGGCCACGGCACTGGCAAACTTTGTAGCCAAAGGTGGAAAGTTGATATTCGTCGGTAAAGAGCCGTACAAATCGCCCGGATTGGTCAATTACGAAAAGAATGACCGGTTGGTAGACAAGGTCATATTGGCAATGAAGAAAAAAAATCCCTCACGTGTATTCACGGTCGAACCGCCAACCACCGACATTGTTGCCTGGTTTGCCGGGATCCAGAGACAATGCGGTATTCGTCCCTACATGCAGATCGACAACCCGTCTGTGAATGTCAGCCAGATCCGGCACCGTGCTAAAGGCAGGGATATATTCTTCCTCAGCAATGCCAGCCAAGATGAACGTGTGGTGTTGAACGTATCGTTTCCCGGTACGAAAGGCGTTCCGCAGTTATGGGATGCGGAGACCGGACAGCGCCGCCCGCTTCCTGCCGCCAATACGCTGAAAATAGATTTACCGCCTGCCACTTCACAACTGATCGTATTCGAGGAGTCGGACATAAGACCACTGATCGGCGCGGCTCCGCTCTCTCCCGAAAATCAGGATACCGTTACCCTTACGGAATGGAAATTGCGCATGGAGCATCTTGACGGCACGGTGCAGACCCGTGATATCGACCAGCCATTCGACCTCTCCCGGGACGAATCGACCCGTTCTTTTGCGGGATACCTCTATTACGAAAAGAAACTTGGCGACATTACCGGTTATCACTGGCTCGACCTGGGTAAAGTATATGGAGTATCGGAAGTGTCGGTTGATAACGAGATACTGGGCAAAAAGTGGTACGGAAGGCATTTATATGCGTTGCCGGGTAATGCAAGCGGCAAAACGTTACAAATCAAAATCACGACCACTGTGGGTAATTTCCTGAAATCGACTCCCGAAAATGAGATCGGTTACGGATGGACACGGGGACAAGGATGGACACCCGTAGGATTGAAAGGACCGGTAAGAATGATGTGAACAAAGAATACAGCGATATAAAAGTAATATCAGAGTAGTCCCGGAACGGAAAAACAGGTCGGATTACAATATTTTTTTTGCTTGTTTTCGCTAAAAGAATATCTTTGCCTAAGTCAAATAAATAAAATTCAAAACCCAAAGACCGAAGCCAAGGAGTAGAAGTGTACAAAAACTGCTACAAAGTGTGTTTTTCTTTAAAGAGCAGAGGGAAAGGAGAAAGTGGTGGTGAAAGATAGATCAGTATAGCTCACCGGTGAACTGCCTATTAAAGAGGGGCGAAGATTTGAAAGGGGACAGAGGATATTACTTTGATTCCCATGAGGATATACGTTTGAGAATTTTAATGTTTATAACAAATGAGAATTATTATAATAGGAAGTCTCTTCTGGTTCTTAACCTGTGCCTGTGGAGAGACAGCAGCGGAGAACGGTAATCAAGGAGTTTTTCCGCAAAAAGAAAATCTCGCGGTAAGGAATCTGACGCGAGCCATGGAGCTTGCGGATCGAGCGTTTACCGCTCATTTTACGGGGAGCGGAATGACAATGGCCCGGTATTACAACCCCTATACCAATACCCGTTCGAATGAAGTGGGTAGTATATGGATGTACACCAGTGCTATAGAGGCGGTCAACGCCATCCTTCACGCCCTTCAGACGGAGAAAGAGCAGGGAGACGGTTCGCTTTATAACGAGCATTTTGACCGGTATGCAGAACAGCTTGGTGAACTCTACGAGAATGCCGATTACTATCTGGGTACATTCACCCTGACCTCCTATACCCAGACAAAGGAATGGACGGTCTACGGTGTCAACCGGGGAGCATCCAAAGGCGGCGCTCAGGTGGACGGGGTTGAAAATGTATATGATGACCAGATGTGGCTGATACGTGAACTGCTGGAGTCTTATAAACTGACCGGCGAAGAGCGATATCTTGAAAAAGCGGAATACCTGACCGGGTATGTGCTCGATGGCTGGGATTGTACCCTGGATACGCACGGCAACGAAATAGGAGGTATTCCATGGGGACCGGGATATGTCACCAAGCACTCCTGCAGCAACGGACCTATAGTGAGCCCCCTGGTCTGGCTCCATGAACTCTATAAGGGGAAAAATGATGAGGTGACCCATCGCTATATCGATCCGGAAGACAGAAAAACCAGAAGAACGGTACAGAGGAAGAAAAGCGAATACTATCTCACATTTGCCGGGAAGATCTATGGCTGGCAGAAACAATACCTGCTCCGGGCTGACGGCGTGTATGACGATATGATGGGGGGCTGTACGCCGGGAAGCCCCGAATTGGAAACAATCAATGGGGTTGCATACCGCAAAGGAATCACCTGCCGCGACAGGGTAGGGCCCGCCATCACCTACAACAGCGGTACCATGCTGTCGGGAGCGGCCGATCTTTACAGGGCGACAGGCAATGGTAAATACCTGACCGACGGGTCGGAACTGTCAGATGCTAGCTTCTCCTATTTCGCCAAGAGAGACGCGAATGTGGAAGGATATTATACCTATAATATAAACGGGTTCAATAACTGGTTCAACGGGGTGTTGATGAGAGGATATGTGGATTTCTGCCTGTCATACCCGAAGGTGGAAAATTACATAGACTCTTTCCAGAAGAATTTGGATTATGCTTACGATCATTTCTTCTACAATGGATTTTTGCCTACCAACCTGCTGGCCGGATGGAACCAGAACAACAACAATAACAATACGGAAGGGATGTTCAATTTTGCTTTTGCGGCAGAGTATGCAGTCCTGTCACGGTATGAGTTGACGAAATAATATAGTGCCGGAGAATTTCTATCGGGATAATGAAAACGGTTCTTATGTCTAAATTTTTAATTATATGAAGAAAGTCCTGTTACTGAGTGTTATTTTTTTCCTGGGGATGATCCTCACGGTGAGTGCACAACCCTATAATCCCGTCGATTACGTGAGTACGTTGGTGGGAACGGATTCCAAATATGAGCTTTCTACCGGGAACACCTATCCCGCGATCGCCCTGCCCTGGGGGATGAATTTCTGGTCGCCGCAGACGGGCAAGATGGGCAGCGGGTGGATGTACACCTACCATTCCGATAAGATCAGGGGATTCAAGCAGACCCATCAACCCAGTCCCTGGATGAACGATTACGGCCAGTTCTCGCTGATGCCTCTTACCGGAAAGCCGGTTTTTGATGAGGAAGAGCGGGCGAGCTGGTTCTCCCATAAGGCGGAGATAGCCAAACCGCACTATTACCGGGTCTATCTGGCCGATTACGATATAACCACGGAGATCGCTCCCACGGAGCGGGCTGCCATGTTCCGGTTCACTTTCCCGGAGAGCGACAGTGCCTATATCGTTACCGACGCTTTCGACAAGGGATCCTATATCCGGATCATCCCTGAAGAGCAAAAGATCGTAGGTTACACTACCCGCAACAGCGGCGGAGTGCCCGATAATTTCAAAAACTATTTCGTGATCCTTTTTGATAAACCCTTCACTTATGCCGCAGCAGTGAAAGACGGGGAGATCACCGGAAACGAGACAGCGTTTACCGGGAACCATGCCGGGGCGGTGGTCGGCTTTATGACAACCCGAAAGGAACAAGTGCATGCTAAAGTGGCCTCCTCTTTTATCAGTGAGGAGCAGGCGTTGCTCAACCTGCAGGAACTGGGAGACGACTCTTTCGAGACCATCGCCGAAAAGGGTGAAGCCCGCTGGAACGAGGTGCTGGGACGGATCAGGGTCGAGGATGACAATATCGACAACCTGAGAACTTTTTACTCCAACCTCTACCGTACGCTGCTCTTCCCGAGGAATCTCTCCGAGATCGATGCCGATGGCAACATATACCACTACAGTCCCTACAACGGGGAGGTGCTTCCCGGCTATATGTTTACCGATACCGGTTTCTGGGATACTTTCAGAAGCCTCTTCCCTTTCCTCAATTTCGTCTATCCTTCCGAAAACGTGAAGATGCAGGAGGGGCTGGTAAACGCCTATAAGGAGAGCGGTTTTCTGCCCGAGTGGGCCAGCCCCGGC
>NZ_CALNAT010000184.1 GCF_937873925.1 uncultured Proteiniphilum sp.
AGCCTTGACTTAATGTCTGTTTAATTTCTTTATTTACGTTTTTTTATGAACAAATCAGAACTAATTAGCGCTATCGCCGAAAAATCCGGCCTTAGCAAAGTGGACGCCAAAAAAGCGTTGGATGCTACCCTCGAAACTATTTCCGGAGAAGTGAAAGCTGGCGGTAAAGTGGTATTGGTAGGATTCGGAACATTCTCTGTCTCTGAAAGAAGCGCCAGAAAAGGGATCAACCCCCGTACAAAAAAATCGATCAACATCCCGGCGAAAAAGACAGCAAAATTCAAAGCCGGTTCAGAGCTGTCCAATCTCTAAGATCCTGGTTGATTGTAGAATAAAAAAGGAGCAAATTGACAGATTTGTTCCTTTTTTAGGGGCTGTGCCGTAGAGATAAATAACTCTGCGGTGTGGTTTCATGACGGACAAATCGTAAAATTTCTGTAAAAAATTGTTCTTACAAAAGAAAAAATCCCTACCTTTGTCCTCCCAAAAAATGACTCCGTAGCTCAGTTGGTAGAGCAAATGACTCTTAATCATTGGGTCGAGAGTTCGAGCCTCTCCGGGGTCACTTATTAAAGCGCTTAAATATAGATATTTAGGCGTTTTTCTTTTTATATAGCCTCTATAAATCACAGTCGTTTTTTCCTGTTTTTGCGTTGGTTTTTGATGTTTTGGTAAACCGGGATGTAAACCGGAAAACCGTATGAATACAACAAGCCTTAAAAAACAGGGAGTCTGTTACCTACCCCCATAGAACATTTTGCCAACCCTATTTGTCTATAATATATCTACATTAGCCAGTCAAAATATAATGGATTTGATGTGGACTCATTTTTGTTATAATATATCTATGATTACATTTCTTTCGGAAGGTATCTATTGTGAAGCGGGTAATTTTTACATTGACCCGTGGAGGCCGGTAGATAAAGCCTTAATCACCCACGGTCATGCAGATCACGCCCGATGGGGAATGAAACATTATTTATGCCATCATTATACTGAACCGATATTAAAAAGCAGGATGAGTGCGGATATTGACGTACAAAGTGTCGGGTACAATGAAGTGATCCATATCAATGGTGTCAAAGTCTCTTTCCATCCCGCCGGACATATTATCGGCTCGGCACAGGTACGTTTGGAATATAAAGGCAGGATAGTGGTGGTTTCGGGGGATTACAAAATACAGGATGATGGATTGTCCACTCCCTTTGAACCTGTCAGGTGCCACGAATTTGTGTCGGAGAGCACTTTTGGGTTGCCCATTTATAATTGGCTTCCGGTTTTGGATTTGAACAGGCAGTTACAGGATTGGGTATTGCAAAATCAGACAAATGGTAAGACTTCGGTATTAATTGGTTATTCTTTGGGCAAGGCACAGCGTATTATGAAAGCCCTGGAAGGAATGGGTACATTATACGTGCATTATTCTATCGGAAAACTGAACGAGGCTTACGAAAGTGTGGGTATCGATCTGCCGGATTATCATACTATTGACCTGAGGGAAGACGTCAGGTATCTGGACAAAGGTATCGTGATCGTACCACCCTCCCTGGCGGATTCTAATGTTATCCGCAAGATTCCGAATCAGGCAACGGCTATTTGTTCGGGCTGGATGCAGGTGCGGGGTGCCCGCCGTTGGCGAAGTGCGGATGCCGGTTTTGCCATCAGTGATCATGCCGATTGGAATGGGCTGCTTGAAGCCATAAAAGCGACCGAAGCCGAAAAAGTATATGTCACGCACGGTCAGACCTCCATTTTTACCCGCTACCTGAATGAAATTGGCATACCTGCGGAAGAAGTGAAAACGGCTTTTGGTGATGAAGAGGAAGAAGACAAAACGCTTTTAAGCAATGAAGCATTCCCTACGCATGAACAGCCGGAAATAAATTAATAATCCCATTTATATGAAATCATTTGCCCGCCTGGTAAGCGCATTGGACAGTACCAACAAGACCACTCAAAAACTGGAGGCTATCGACCGTTTTCTGAACGAAGCAGAAGAGGATGACAAGTTGTGGCTATTGGCCTTGTTCACGGGCAAACGTCCCCGCCGTAATATCCACAGCGCCTTAATGAGGCAATGGGCAATAGAGCGGTCAGGCATTCCGGAATGGCTGTTTTCAGAAAGCTATTCATCGGTGGGCGATATGAGCGAAACCATCGCCCTTATCTTACCACAACCTCATGACAGTATAGAGAGAAGCCTGTCGGAATGGATGGATTTGATTATCGGGTTGAAAGACAAATCCGAGGAAGAAAAGAAATGTTTTGTGTTGGAGTCGTGGGATGCACTATCGTCTACCGAACGTTTTATTTTCAACAAGTTATTAGGCGGCAGCTTCCGCCTCGGTGTTTCTTCCAAAACCCTCATCAATGCACTTGCCAAACGTTATGATCTCGATGCAAATGCCGTTACGCACAGCATCATGGGAGATTGGAAAATGGGCGAAATAACCTTTGAAGGGTTGGTAAATGGTCATTATACGGACACCCAGCTTTCCAAGCCCTATCCTTTTTGTCTGGCATATCCTTTGGATAAGGCACCGGAAGAATTGGGCGACATAGGCGAATGGCAGACAGAATATAAATGGGATGGTATCCGGGGGCAGTTTATCAAACGGAACGGGGAGGTTTTCATCTGGTCGCGGGGGGAAGAACTGGTGACCGGACAATTTCCTGAAATCCGGGATGAGTTGCTGCAATGGAAGGATGATTTCGTTATAGACGGTGAAATATTGGTCATAAAAGACGATCAGGTACTCAATTTTTCGGAACTTCAGAAACGTCTCAACCGGAAAACGCTCACCAGAAAAATGATGGAAGAGCTACCTGTCCGGGTTTTTGCATACGATTTGTTGGAGTGGGAGGGAGAGGATTGGCGCGGGAAAACGATGCATGAACGCAGGGCAAAGTTGGAAATGCTGTTCCAACTCAATCCATCCAGCCATTTACGACTTTCCGCGATTATACCCTGCTCAGGCTGGGATGAATTAACGCCTGTCAGGGAAAGCGCCCGGGATATTAACAGTGAAGGCCTGATGCTCAAGCACAGGCAATCGCCTTACCATACCGGACGTAAAAAAGGCAATTGGTGGAAATGGAAAATTGATCCTTTGACCATTGATGCGGTTTTGATCTATGCCCAGAAAGGAAGCGGCCGTCGCAGTGCCTATTATACCGATTATACCTTTGCCGTGAAAAGCGAGGGCAAACTCGTCACCATCGCCAAAGCCTATTCGGGTTTGACAGACAAGGAAATCCAGGAAGTCAGCCGTTTTGTGAATAAAAATGCCCTGGAGAAATTCGGCCCTGTCCGTACAGTGAAACCTGAACTGGTGTTTGAAATTGCCTTTGAGGGCATCGGTTTCAGCACACGGCACAAATCGGGCGTGGCACTGCGTTTTCCACGGATTTTGCGGTGGCGCAAAGACAAAACCGTCGATGAAATTGATGATATTGAGGAAATTAAGAAACTGATTAAATAACGCGCTTTGGCCAGGAAATTCCAACAAACAGAAGGATATACTATTATTGCGCGATGGATGCGGTCCAAAGGCAATATACCGTTTGGTTTTCAGGAGAGAACCTGGGAGCGCTACGCCAATGGTTACAGTGGAATGGTCATCGCACCGACGGGATTTGGAAAAACATTTTCCATCTTCCTGGCTGTGCTGAGCGACTTTATGAACCACCCCGACCAGTATAAAAGCGGGTTAAAGCTTCTATGGATTACTCCGCTACGCTCACTTGCCAAAGATCTGGGAAGAGCCATGCAGGAAGCCATAGAAGAAATAGGGCTTGACTGGACGGTGGGTGTACGCAACGGTGATACAGAGGTGAAAGTAAAACAACGCCAGAGCAAGTCGATGCCGGATGTGCTACTGGTGACGCCCGAAAGCCTCCACTTGCTGTTGGCACAAAAAGGGAGGCAGAGTTTTTTCAAAAACATACGATGTGTTGCCGTGGATGAATGGCACGAGCTTTTGAGTACGAAACGTGGTGTGATGGTGGAATTAGCGTTGGTTTACCTGAAAAGCCAACATAAAAAACTGCGTGTCTGGGGTATCACGGCTACTATCGGCAATCTTGACGAAGCCATGGATGTTCTGTTGCCTGCCGAAAAAAAGAAAACAAAAGTCATTGCCAAAGAGAAAAAACAGATTGAGATCTTGCCGGTGTATCCCGACGAAGTGGAAGTATTACCCTGGGCCGGTCATCTCGGTGGTAAACTGGCGGACAAGGTTGTTCCGATCATTTTGGCAAGCAAATCCACCCTCATTTTTACTAACACCCGCAATCAGAGTGAGATGTGGTATCAACTTCTGTTGGATGCCTATCCCGATTTTGCAGGAAAGCTGGCCTTGCACCACAGTTCGATCGACGGGAACATCCGGCAGTGGATAGAAGAGGCGTTGAGCGAAGGCAGATTGAAAGCTGTAGTATCGACTTCGTCATTGGATTTAGGCGTGGATTTCAAGCCGGTAGATACCGTTATCCAGATCGGGTCGAGCAAAGGTGTGGCAAGATTTATGCAACGTGCGGGCAGAAGCGGACATTCACCGTATGAAGTATCCAAAATCTATTTTGTTCCGACACATTCCCTGGAACTTATCGAAGTATCGGCATTGAAAGAAGCGGTCAAGACGCAAACTATTGAACGGCGGGAACCCATGGTGATGACCTTTGACGTGCTGGTCCAGTTTTTAGTAACCATCGCATTAGGTGGAGGATTCAAGGCTGATGAACTGTTTGCCGTTATCAAAAGTACATTTGCGTTTTCTGAAATCACGGAAGAAGAATGGCGGTGGTGTATCATGTTCATCACACAGGGTGGCAGTGTGGGTAAAAATTATGAGGAATTTCACAAAGTGGTCAGACAGGAAGACGGATTATTTGTGGTTCAAAAACGGCGTATAGCGATGCTGCACCGCATGAATATCGGCGTCATCGTGAGTGATGCCATGTTGCGGGTGAAATTTATTTCAGGCGGATACCTGGGCATGGTGGAAGAGTATTTTATTTCCAAATTGAAAAAAGGCGATAAGTTTATTCTGGCCGGGAGAATAGTAGAATTGGCACATATCAAAGAAATGACCGTGTATGTCAGAAATGCCGCGGGCAAAGCCATTGCACCAAGCTGGCTCGGTGGACGGTTGTCATTGACTTCCAATCTCTCCTATTTTCTACGGCAGAAGTTGGCTTTATCGGCACATCCGCAGGCGAAAGAAAAAGAGCTTAATTTCCTGCATCCTTTACTGGCAAGGCAGAGCGAGCATTCGCATATCCCTGCTGTTGATGAATTTTTAGTGGAGTTCATCAAGACCCGGGAAGGATACCATCTGTTTATGTATCCTTTTGAGGGCCGGTTGGTGCATGAGGTGATGTCAGCGCTTATTGCGCACCGTATCAGCCGATTGTATCCGATCAGCTTTTCAATAGCGATGAATGACTATGGGTTTGAACTGTTTTCCGATTCGGAAATCAGGCTTTCCGAACAGGAACTTCAGCAAGTCCTCAGCAGGGAAAACCTTATGCAGGATGTCGTCGACAGTATCAATGCCACGGAAATGGCCAGGCGGAAATTCCGGGATATTGCCGTAATTTCGGGGATGGTTATTCGAAACGTATATGGAAAGCAGCGTAACAATAAATCATTGCAGTCCTCATCGGGACTTATATTTCAGGTGCTGGAGGAATATGAACCCCGCAGTCTTTTACTACGCCAGGCTTATGCCGAAGTGTTTAATCAGCAACTGGAAGAAGAACGGTTAATCGCTGCGTTCAATCGCATCAACCAAAGCAAGATCATTTACCGGTTTTCAACGGGATTTACTCCCTTGAGCTTCCCGATAAAAGTGGACAGCCTGCGCCAATCCCTGTCGAGCGAAGATCTGGCAGCACGTATCGTGAAGTTGCAGGAAAGAACATTAAAGCAACCTAAAAAGCGTATATGAAACAAGCATGAAGTTAAGAATAAAGAATAAAGAGCAAGGAATAAAGACTTTATTAATTGACAATTGACAATGGATAATTGACAATGAATTGCAAATCGACGTAGTCAAATCTTGACTTCTTCTCATCTTATACTTCAAACTTCTTAGTTCTAAATTCCAATTTCTAACTTCTTCCAGATTCTAAAAATATTCTATATGCCGACAAAAAAAATTATATGAAACTATCGGAACATCCTCTGTTATTTGGTGGACAGAAACTACTTCTAAACAATCAACGGACGATCTATTGGCCCCGGGAAAATGTGCTGATACTATCCGATCTGCATCTGGGAAAAGCGGCTCATTTTCGTAAACACGGCATAGCATTACCCACAACCGTAAGTGAGCATGACCTGTTCCGTTTGCAACAACTGTTGGTTCATTACCACCCAGGACAAATGATCATTGTAGGAGACCTGGTTCATGCCGGCGCAAATAAGGAAGTGGAATCTTTCAGAAGCCTGGCTTTGCAGTTTCCGGAAACCTGTTTTTCGCTCATCAGGGGCAACCACGACAGGTATGCTCCCAAAAAGTTGAATGAATTGGGCATTACCCATTATTATGACACCCTGCAATTGCAAAATATTCACTTCTCCCATTACCCTGTCCAAAGTGAAATCCCGACCATCAGCGGGCATACTCACCCCGGAGTGAGTATCCGTATGCCCCACGGGAAGTACCTGAGATTTCCCTGTTTTGCCCTTGCAGGCAATCTGCTTATCCTGCCTGCCTTCAGTTTATTTACCGGTTTGGATACCCATTCTCTGCCAGAAAATACGGTTTGTTATGCGATTCACGAAGACGGGATTTTCATTGTCTGAGTTATATACGATAACGGATACTTTAAAATTGAAATACTTTCAACTAACGAGAATACACCAATCAACGCCGATCCTATCATTCGAATTTGATCTCCCCGTTATCAGGAATAGCGGAAAAGAGATTCGGGGCATACCAGTCAGCCCTTTTTGGAACGTGTAAATCGAGATTAAGTTTATTGTTGAGCTTTTCAATAAGGTATGCCGAAAGGAGCGGTGATGATTTTTCTTCGTTCTGGTGAACGAAAAAACACAATTGCCTCAATCCTGAATCTTTCCATTGAATAATTCGCTCACCCCAATCATCTATGCGCCTGTAGTCTATTTCGTCTACATTACAACCCGTGAAACGAATAAAAGCTGTGGGTGTTGTCAGCCGCATATGCATCATATCGCGCCTGCCGGCAGTATCCACGATAACATTGGCAGTATGATGCGTTTCAAGGAAATGGCAATACTCGTTCCAAATTTTTTTGTCGGAGTACCATTCTTTGCTTCGCACTTCTACCGCCAGCGGAATAACTTTCGGGAAATCCGTCACAAATGCTTTTAGTTTGTCGAAACCTTTGACGCCGAAGTTTTCGTGTAGTTGCAGAAAACAGATCCCCAGTTTTTCTTCGAAATGGGAAATGGCATCGCAATACATCTTTGTAAGCTCTTCTACATTGTCTAAGCGGCGCATATGACTGATAGATTGTGTGATTTTCGGGAAAAACTTAAATCCGTCCGGAGTTTTGTTTTTCCATTTCACCACCTGGTCTGCCTTCGGCATACTGTAAAACACGGAATTCATTTCGATGGAATTAAATTGCCGTGAATAAAACCCTTCAAATCGGTTTTGTTCCATTTAGCGCAACCGATATATACTTCAAAGGGTCCATTTGGGGCACTCTTCAAAATTTCTTTCGTTGCTGCATCATCGGCAGGAATGTTGAAATCTATACCTGTAGGATCTTCTACCTTTCCGTACTTCATAAACTCATCGTTTAGGATGTCACTGTTTTTTATCTTCTCTGGGTTTATTCTCCATTGAACCCCTCCAGCTAAATCGTTTTCAGCTCTGGATTTTAAACTAATTTATAACCTATGGGTTTTAATTAGCCTTCTTCCCAACCGCAAGGGGGGCTTTACCGAACAAAGCCTTTTTAAGCGCTAATGCACTTTGTTCGGTAGAAAGCCTTACTGCTTCTATATGATCCAATGGATTTAATAAACCATAATCATGGATAAATCCGTTGTAGGTCTGAATCGTCGTTGGGACACCAGCTTCATCTAACTTTCTTGCATAAGCTAATCCTTCATCAAAAAGAATGTCATTCTCCGCCAATTGCACCAATGCAGGGGGAAGTCCTTTCAACTGGTCGATAGAAGCATTGAAAGGGGTTGCATAATATTCTTTGCGTTTTGCTGTATCCGGTAGATAATTGTCCCACATCCACTTCATCAACGAAGCGGTAAGGAATCGTCCATCAGCATATTTATGCCATGAATCATGCGAAAAATCTGCGTCAGTTACAGGCCACAACAGCAATTGGAATTTAATATGCGGTCCACCTTTGTCTTTTGCCATCAGACAGGTCACGGTACTCATATTTCCACCTACGCTGTTTCCTGCAATAGCTAAATTTGATCCATCCACTCCTATTATATCTCCATTTGCAGCCACCCACTTTGTTGCGGCATAGATTTCATTGATAGCAACCGGATACTGTGCTTCGGGCGATGGTGTATAATCCACAAAAACAGCTGCTGCACCACTGTTTACAACCAGATCACGTACAAGTCTTTTGTGTGTGGGGTAATCTCCCAAAATCCAACCTCCACCATGAATGTATATAAATACCGGAAGCTTTTCTTCTTTTGCTTGCTCAGGTTTTATAATATGGATATTTACTGTAATTCCATCCTGTGTAATCTCTCTTTCCGTTTCATTGATACCGGAATAGTCAACCTCTACAGATTTTTGCGTATCTATAAGTACCTGTCTTGCTTCCGGGGGTGTAAGAGTTTCCAGGGGCTTTCCGCCGCTATTATTGAGCGCATTTAAAAATTCCCTGATCTGAATTAAAATTTGCGGGTCCTTTTCACCCTGAATTGTCTGTGCCATAATTAAAATTTTTAATGATGAATGTATTTGACTGTCTTAACCATCTTTTCGGGCCGGGATGGATTTTAACCGCATACATAACACACATTGGTTATATCGATTAAGACTTCTAATAAGCTCATACTATCCATGATTTTATATAACAAATTTCAAAGCAATCTGTTAGTGAGAAATAGCTAAATTATGGGAAGTATCCTTAATCACAATTATTTTTCTCTGCTTGCATGTTTTTCCCTAACTTTGTGATTTAATAAAACAGCACATCTGAATGAGCCGATTAAAATATTCTATTACCTTACTGCTTCTTTGTATGTTAGCATTTTCAGTCAACGCTCAACGAAACATTGATTTTGTAAATCCGATGGTGGGTACGAAAAGCATGGGACATACATTTCCGGGAGCATGTGCTCCTTTTGGTTTGGTACAGTTAAGTCCCGATACTGAAATGATTCCCCACAACATTGATGGGGTTTATCAGCCCGATGCTTATCGCTATTGCGCCGGATATCAGTACGACGATAAAACGATTGTTGGTTTCAGTCACACACACTTCAACGGGACGGGACACTCCGACCTGGGCGACATCCTTATCATGCCGATGACCGGAGAGGTGAAACTGGATATGGGTACGGCTCAGGATCCCGGTAGCGGATACCGTTCGCGTTTCAGTCATGAGAAAGAAAAAGCTGAAGCTGGGTATTATTCCGTGATGCTGGATGATTACGGTATCCTGGCGGAATTGACGGCTTCCGATCGGGTAGGGGTGCATCGGTATACTTTCCCGGAAGGGACTGAAACGGGGCATATCGTGATCGATCTTGATTACGGTATTTACTATTACGACGGTAAGACGCTGATGGCCAACCTGCGGGTGGAAGATCCCTGTACGCTCACGGGTTATCGTATCACACGGGGCTGGTCGCGCATGAACTATACCCATTTTGCCGTGAAGTTCTCCAAGCCGATAGTCAAATACGGTTGCCGTAACAATGAAAAGGTGAAATATAACGGCTTTTGGCGTAAATTTGATATGACGGAGAATTTTCCCGAGATGTTCGGAACCCGCCTGACCGCATTCTTCGATTTCGATTTTTCTGACGGGCAACCGCTCGAAATTCAGGTCGCCCTATCACCCGTGGATTGTCTGGGTGCAATGAAGAACTTACAAGCCGAGACCGAAACGAAATCGTTCGATGAGATATGGGAACAGACGCAGCAAAAATGGGAAAAAGAATTAGGTTGTATAGAAATGGATGCCGATGATGATACCAAAGCTGTTTTCTATACGGCGTTGTACCATACGATGATCAATCCTTCCATTTATCAGGATGTAGATGGCCGCTATCGGGGTATCGACCACAATATTCACCAGGCGGAAGAGGGTCAGGTCAACTATACGATCTTTTCTGTCTGGGATACGTTCCGTGCTCAGCATCCGTTGATGAACCTGGTCAAACCGGCCCGAAGCACGCAGTTTGTCAATTCAATGCTCCACCACTACCAACAAAGTGTACACCGGGCATTACCCGTCTGGTCGCATATGGGTAATGAAAACTGGTGTATGATCGGTTACCATTCGGTTTCGGTGGTGTCAGATGCCATTGCCAAAGGGTTGGATATTGATAAAAAACTGGCGTTAGAGGCGTGTCTATATAGTTCCAACGTGGATTATTATGATGGGATCAAAGAATACACAGCGTTGGGGTATGTGCCTCTGGAGCGGAGCGGTTCGGCTGCTTCCGTCACATTGGAATATGCGTACGACGATTGGACGATTTATACATTGGGCAAGCAGTTGGATGATAAAGAGGTGGCCGATGAATATGCACGCCGTGCACTGAACTACCGGAATGTATTCGACCCATCGCTTGGCTTTGCCCGTCCGAAACTGCAAGACGGAACGTTTAAAAAGGATTTCGATCTGTTGGATACGCACGGACAGGGATTTATTGAGGGAAATACGTGGAACTATTCGTTCTTTGCACCTCACGATGTAGACGGATTAATAAAGCAGATGGGTGGAGAAAGGCAGTTTGTCCGTCGTCTGGATTCGTTGTTTACCATGCATCTTCCTGCAAAGTATTTCGAAAATACGGAAGATATCAACGAAGAAGGTTTAATGGGAAATTATGTGCATGGGAACGAGCCGAGCCATCATGTACCCTATCTGTATAGATGGACAGATGAGCCGTGGAAAGCACAATCACGGTTACACTCCATCATGAAGCAGATGTACAAGAATAAAATCGATGGCTTGTCGGGGAATGATGATTGCGGCCAGATGTCCGCCTGGTATATCTTTTCTTCGATGGGTTTTTATCCTGTTTGTCCCGGCTCCGACCAATATGTCATTGGTTCCCCGTTGGTGAAAGAGGCCGTTATAAACCTCGAAAACGGGAAAAGATTTACCGTGAAAGCGGAGAATTATGCCGATGAGAATGTATATGTAAAATCGATAAAACTGAATGGCAGCCCTTACCGCAAAAGCTTTATTACCCATTCCGATATAGTAAACGGAGGTGAACTGGTGTTTGAAATGAGCAGTAAGTCAAACAAAAAATCGTCGTCCTACCAAAAACCCTATTCATTCACACACTAAATCGTAATGATATTCTTATAAAGGATAATGACCAGGACGGTTTCAGAACTAAGCATTCCGGAACGGTTTTATCCGTTTAAAAAAAGAGTTGAAACACTTGGATTGATTTTGTTTCTTAAGAGAGAGACTAATTTAGTGAATATGATAATATGCAATCAATCTTGTTGAGTCTTGATCCTAAAGAGTTACATATTCCAACAAATAAATAATCTATGAAACGAGCATGTAAGTCAATCTGATAATAATTTGGTGATTTAATGATTTAATTTGTAAATCGATAAATTGCTATATCTGTGAATGTCTTTGTTTTTTGCTCTTTATTCTTTGTTCTAAATAAAATAATCATATGAAAATCAGGAAAATTTCGTTCGCCTTGTTCGCCTTGTTCGTGTTGTTCTACATGTGTTGTTCTTCCGGATTGTTCTCCCAGGAAAAAGTAAGTGATTGGAAAAGATTCCGGTATCCCGAAATCAATTTTGTGAATAAAGCCTCCGGTACAAAAGGTTGGGAAATCTACAACCGCATCATTCCCGCCCCCGGAAAATATATCAATGCAGCCATTCTGGAAGTGGTCCAAACGTTGTATTGGAGCGAAAAAGACTCAATTCCCGGGGTTAGAAAAATCAATTACGAATTGAGGGATATTGATGGCATATCAGCCAAAGGCGGTACTCCCCCTGAAATTACAATCTTCTACAGCTCGCGTTGGGTTGAAAAATCTGAAAAGGATGCCGGTGATGAGAAAGTACTGTTTGAAACGCGGGGAGTTTTGCTTCATGAACTAACGCATGGGTTCCAACTCGAGCCGCAAGGTATAGGAACGTATGGTGACGGTGGTGAGTTCTGGATTTTTATCGAAGGCATGGCTGATGCTGTGCGGATCCATAACGGAGGTTTCCCTCAAGACAATCGCAAACCGGGTGGAAGTTGGAAAGACGGTTATCAGCGTACCGGCTATTTTCTGGACTGGCTTACCACAAAAGATCCCGATTTTCTCCGCAAATTCAACAGGTCGGCCCTTGATATCGTTCCCTGGGGATTCGATAAAGCCCTTAAATACGTTCTGGGTCAGCATCACAGTGTAGATGTACTATGGGATGAGTATCAGAAGTATCTGCAAACGAATCCCGGCAAAGATTAGTTATTGGAAGTAATCATACGGGTCACTTTGATTTATTTTATGGCTTCTTGCCATTTGAAAATATTTCATCTCTTTTCCTGCGTTTTTTGATGATATCAGAACGTAAAAGGAAAACTACACAGAATTTAATTCTGTAAATTTGTGTATTCATAAACTATAAATACTATGACTACAAGAAGAGAATTTATCAGAAATATCGCGATCGGCACTGCCGCTGTATCGGTAGGCGGTGTATTACCGGGTTTTAGTGCAAGAAGTTATAATAACATTGTCGGTGCCAATGAGAAAATAAGGATGGGCGCCATTGGAGTAAATTCACGGGGAAATGCACTGGCCGGAGGATTTGCAAAGGAGAAAGGTTGTGAGATAGCCTATGTATGCGACGTGGATAAACGTGCCATGGAAAAATGTATAGCCAGCGTAGTAAAAATTGGTGGTAACACTCCGATAGGAGAGAAAGATATCAGAAAATTGCTGGAGAAAAAAGATATGGATGCCGTCTTCATTGCCACACCCGAGCATTGGCATGCCCCCGCTGCCCTTATGGCGATAAAAGCCGGAAAACATGTTTATGTGGAAAAACCAACGAGTCATAATCCTGCTGAAGATGAAATCTTGATGCAGGCGGTGAAGAAATACAATGTAGTGGCGGGGACAGGGATGCAGCGCAGGTCATGGCCGAATGTGATCAATGCGGTACAGGAAATAAAAGACGGCGTGATTGGGAAGGTATATTTCGGTAAAGCCTGGTATGTAAACAACAGGGCTTCCATAGGAACGGGTAAGGTTACTGCAGTACCTGATTGGCTCGATTGGGAATTGTGGCAGGGTCCTGCTCCCAGGGTGGCTGAATACAAGGATAATTATCTTCATTACCACTGGCATTGGTTCTATAACTGGGGAACCGGCGAAGCAGGAAACAATGGTGTACACTTTCTGGATATTCTGAGATGGGGGATGGATCTGACCTATCCCACGCACGTAAATTCTTCGGGAGACAGATATGTTTACCGTGACGATTGGCAGTTCCCGGATACCCAGATAATCAATCTCGAATATGGAGATAACAAGTTGATCACTTGGGAAGGCAGAAGTTGTAATAGTCGCAACATTGAAGATTCTTCGGTAGGTTGCGTATTCTACGGAGAGACCGGCAGTCTGGTTATCGGAGGAGGAAATGCTTATAAGGTATATGACCTGAAAAATAAACTGGTGAAAGAGGTAACCAGTGAAATGTCGTTTAAAGCCGGAGATATCACCAATCCTACTCAACAGCTCGATTCATTCCATTTCTCGAACTTTCTGGACGGTATCAGAAAAGGCACCCCTTTGAATGCCGATATTAATGTGGGGTGTATCAGCACAACTCTGGCTCATTTAGGTAATATTGCCCAGCGTACAAAAACTACATTCAGGACAGATCCTGTAAACGGACATATTATTAACAACCGTGCAGCCGGTAAGCTCTGGAACAGGAAATATCAAAAAGGCTGGGAAATGAAATTATAAACCGTTTTTTGAAAATTCTCTTTTTATTCCGCCGGAAGAACTATGAATCATTCATATTTTCCTTCCGGCGGCTTTTTGTTAACCAATTGAATATTTAGTCTATTTCACTATATTAATGGAGCGACCGGAAAGTGGAAGCGGTGAGGATAGCAGTATGCATTGGTTAGGTTATGGTTTTTGTAATTTATCATTGAGGGATTGAATCGCATTTAAAATAATTATTTCAGCGTCCTCTGTAACAGGACTTGATAGAATTTCATATCCACCTTCGCCATATGCTTCTTTTGTGCCGATATAAAATGGGCCATAGTCTCCATAAGCAGCCATTGTCACGAATTTATCAGGTGCCATTGCTTTTGCTGCCAATTGGTATTCTACAAACAATTCCCCCGGCATAAAGAAAATTTGCGCCTCATTTACAGTAAGACAACCGATATCAATGGTCTTTCCTTCCAATACACGTTTATACCATCCTAATCGTCCCATATTATTCGCCAGATAAGGACCGTTACCTGTTGCCATGTTTTTCTCAATTTCGGCTGTGGAGGGATTTGCCGGTAACAGGATGGGTTCCGTTGTCCATCTGACATTTTTTGCGGAAACAGGATATTTCCTTATGTTATGCCAGGCGCGTTCCATTCCGTCAGCCATTTTTTCGGCCAATAGGAACCGATTTTCATGACTGCCATCATTATATTTGCCCGCAGCAATATTTCCTCCCGCACCATTAAAATGGACATGTAATGCATCCGGAACAGCTAACTGGCGTAGAAACCGTGCAATTCCGGGAAAATCGGGATTTGCAATTCCTGTACGGTAGTAACTTTGCGGATGAGTGGCATAGAAACTCAAAACCGCCAATGGTTTGTCTTTATTCCAGAAACTGATTAAAGAGACATCAGGATCAATAAGCCCTTCGGGTTTATCTCTCAGCAAAGAGTCATTACATGCAGATCCCCGCATTGTCTTTATTTTTCCATCCACCATATCCACTCTCCGGTTGGAAGCAACCTCATACACCGGAGCTTTACCCAGGCCAATATCGGTAACAGGCTGTAATACCTTACCGGCGTTGATAATCGCCTCCTGAATATTTTTTATGAGTATCCTGGCAAAAGAACCATCAAAACATCCTACAGGAAGATTATTTTCTTTTAATAATCTCTCTGCCGTAAAATCACATATAGGTGCATCATGTTGGTGAACGGTATGTACTGCCACCCGTTCCGGGGTAGTCCCGGCTGCGACGGCCAAAGATTGTTTAAAAATATCTTGTGATTCATTGGAAATTCCTATCCAGTCGATAGCACATAAAATTATAGGCGCTCCCGCCCCGGTTAATACAATTCCTTTTGCACGTAATCCCAAATCAGATGAATTGATCATGCGATCATATGTCAATTGGCTTCCTACAGGGGGAGTTGCATCTACGTCAAATACCCCAATCTTTAACTCTCCGGATGATTTTTCCGATTTCGTACCAATACGCTGGGAAATACTTTCCATAGGTTGAATAACATTTGCAGTGGCTGCAACGGCCATGCCAGCGGTTATGGTGGTGAGAAACGATCTTCGCGATATATTTTTTGTTTTCATCTCTTTGCCTATTTTTTGCACTGGAGTATTCCGAATAATTTACCGGCAGTTTATAAATTTATAGAGAGCTCCTATTTTACCGGTGAGTATATTCGGGGAATCTTTCTCCTACTCCTTTCAGATCAAGAAATCAAATGCAACTTATCTCTATTCTCATATACTTTCATAATTGCATTGATTACATCATCCATGTCTTTCTGGGTTGCTAATAGCGGCCCGCTTGCCCACAACATTACCATATTGTCACATACCCAATCGCAATTGGGCAGGTTCAGGTCCGCCTTGAACTGTTGTCTTCTTTCAGGCGTGTACATGGTCTGGTATTCTTTTCTTGCGAGAATATTGTCAGTCCATGGTTCCCTGTGCAATCCGTTTCTAATATAGGGACTTAGAGATATTCCCTCTGCCGCAACGGCTTTTAAGAACACATTGCGGTGGGCATTGTTCCAGTGTTCCTTATGGTAAGCCATGGTATATAAATAGAAGGAACCTTTGGTTGTTCCTTTGTACAGTTTCTGAGGTACGAGCCCTTTGAATCCTTTCAATTTGGAACTCAGGTAAGCGGCATTCCGGTTACGTGTTTCAAATTGCTCCTCTGCACGGGTCAATTGTTCCAAAAGTACGGCCGCCTCAAACTCATTCATCCTATACTTGGGTCCTATCGTTGCATGGGAACCTTTCTTGCTGGTTCCATGATTCATTACCGTATAACAATTATCCAGGAGTTGTTCATTATTACTGATGATACCGCCTCCTTCTCCACAACAGATAGTCTTGCTGGTCTGGAAGCTAAAGCATCCGGCATCTCCTATTGTTCCCAATTTTTTACCCTGATATACGGCGAGATGAGCCTGACATGCGTCTTCAATAACTTTTAAATTATGCTTTTTGGCGATACTCATTATGCTTTCCAGATCGGCCGGTTGTCCCATCATGTGGACCGGTATAATAGCTTTTGTGTTTTTATTCACTTTTTTCGCAACCCAGGCGGGATCCAGCTGAAATGATTCCTTATCCAGGTCAACCATAACGGGAAGCGCGCGGGCGCTTATGATGGCGGAGATAGTTCCCATATCAGTATAGGGGCTGGTTATTATTTCGTCCCCGGGGCCAAATCCCATCGCCTCTACCACGGTATGCAGGGCTTGGGTACCTGAGCCGGTGGTAACACAGCCTTTTACTCCCATAAGTTTTGCATATTCCCGTTCAAATGTAGCTACGGTCCCTGCACTGGGATTATCTATCCGGTTCCATTTGCCCGACCTGATTACATGGGTCACTCTTTCCACAATTTTCTCATCCACGTAGGGCCATGCAGGCCATACTTTTCCTTTCACTAAGGGTTCGCCACCCAATGCAGCCAATTTACCGCTTTCTTTAACATAGATATTGTTGGATATGCTTTCCATCGGTTTTATGGCGCTGGCGGTAGCCGCCACCACCGTACCTGCCGATACGGTTGTCAGAAATGATCTTCTTGATACTTTATTTGATTTCATTGTGTAATTGTAATTTTAATTATTTACAAATCCGGTTTTCACAATCTGATACTTTTCAGCGTCATTTACAGGATCAGGATGTTTATAAATCAATACACCATCCGCATGTTCCCTTCCGCTTCGAATTACTTCTTCTACGTAGGAGGGAGTAGAAGCCCCCAGTCGGGAATGAGCTGTCAGATATACATCGATATAAATTGGCATCTGCCCCTTGAAGAGGCTTCTCAGTTTTGCAATTTCCTGCTCAACCAATTCGGCATTCTGAAGATTTCCTCCCTCAGATTCTGCCCGGTATGGAAACAGTATCCCATCGAGCAGTGGTGCATATTTTTGTGCAAAATCAGCCGTTATCTGCCGATAATAGGAGCAGGGAATAAATTGAAGTGATGGGTTTATTTTATCGATTTCATTCATCATTTTCTTCACATATTCCGGCGTATAAAAAGTAAGGTTATGTACAAAATCATCAATACTGAATGCGACCAGATTAGGATAATTTACACTAAGCTTTGCGATCTCTTCCGACCATCTGATATAGTCTGTTCCAAAAGGCTCTGAATTCCATTTAGCTTTTGGTTTTGATTCGGAAGGCGGTACTAAGGAAACCCATACAGCGATCCGGTTTTTTAATGCCATGGGAAGAAAAAGCTTCAGGTCATCCCAGTCGTTTTCATTTTGCCATATTAGCCAGTTATATGTATTTGCATTGAGATCTTTCAATTGTTCAATCAACTTATCAAGATCTGCCCGCCCGTTTGAAAGTTTTGGTAAGCCGGCATAAGTACCCAGTACCATCCGTTGTTCAGGAGAGAATTTGAATGTATCTTCCGACAGTTTTTCGGTTGAGCCACAACTGGAGAAAAACAGGCAATAGCCGACGAGAAGTGATGCAATCGCTGTTGCCACGGTACCTGAAGATACGGGAGTGAAAAAGGATATTCTTGTTATTTTGTTCGATTTCATCGTCCTTTTGAATTATTTATGAAATACAATTACAATAAGTGCCGGTTTGAAAATGGATTATGAGAAATGATTTAGGGTAATTCTACTTTGATCAAATCTTCTATCTCTTTCCCATTATGCATAAAGCGGGCTAAAGTATATACGTTTCCTGCATCGTCCAAAGCAATGGAATTTACATAGGTAGGATAAGCCTTGTCTTCATAAAATACAGGTCCCAGATCTCTGTATTCTTTTTTCGGGATGTCGTAAGTTACGATATGAAGATGTTCCAATCCTTTCGCTGCACCCATATTAATTTTGTCAAGTCCGGTAACTCTTTTTCCGTTCTCGTAGATAGGAGCACCGGTTAAATAATGGATTACCCCGTTTTTATCAATCATGAACCCAAGATATCCATAGCTGAACTGGTCAAACATTCCGCTTTTCTTTGAAGGTCCGGAAGTGATACGGTCGATTATTTCAATTTTCTTTTCCTTTGGATCAAAAGTAAACAGATAGCCGGAATTACCATGAACTCCATAGGCTTTGTTTTCCGGTCCATACCAATATATCTTTCTCCAGTTATAGCCCATGCTTCCCGCATCTTTAGGGTCATACGAACCAAAGTAATCAATTCGTAGATCAACGCCTTCCAGTTTTTCCGGAGCGGACAAAGAAGGATTGTAATAGTATATATCGCCGTCCCCTGTAGAATAATATACATTTCCATCCCGGGGATCCACAAACATTGAACGGCAGATTACCCTGAAGTTATCTGTGCCTAATTGAGTTTCACCGGCTTTTGATACCGGGCCTAAATTCCGGAGGGTACCGGTTTTTATGTCATGATGAACCAGTAACCCTTTTGGCCATGTGAGTCCGTACAACTGGTCCCGTTCCTGGTCCATCACCATAGTAATAATACCTTCTCCTTCAGGAGCAATTGACAAACTCTTCAATTCCTTTGTATTTAAATCGTAGTAAACAAAATGTCCGCCGGGATATAATTGATAGCCTTCCGGAGCTACTGTGGGTACATTTTCCGCACCGTCTATCATCTGGTAATATCCCAGATGAGTAGCAAAATACAATTTTTTATCTTTCTCGTAGAATTCCACATGGCTTTTCCCTTGCGCGATATATTTTTGTTGTTTTTCGCCTAAAGCTTCAGATAAATCGGCAATAAATTCTGTTTTATCAGTCTGGGGATCATAGCTATAGAATTGTCCTCCCACATCATGTCTCGTAGATGATAATACATAATATATTTTTCCGTCGCTTGCCTTGGATATCGCATTGTAGGTATCATGGGCGTCATCAAATCCTGAAAAATACCTTTTTGCAACCAGAGGAGATTGATTATCAGACTGATCTGCCCTTTTATTGCCGGTAGAATCAGTCTGGCTTTCATTGCATCCAGCCAAAAAAAGCAACATTAAAATAGAAATAAAAACAGTTTTCTTCATTTTTGTTAATTTTTTATTGATATTATAAAGTTTTAATTATTTTCTCACAAAAGATAATTCCAGATTACTTATGATCTCATTAATCCTGTTCACCGTGGCCTCTGTAATTCTTCCCGCAGGGTCTTTTGTCATCAATCGGGTGTAGCTTTTATCGATCATCATATATTCCCCCGAGTACTCAGGCATATTCAGTTTACGTTCGCTTGCTTCCTGTGTTTCAAAATAAGTCTTCTCCATATAAGTAAAATCCCAAATCGTCATCGTGCACCTCCCCTCTTCATACGTCATACGTAAACTATAAGTCACATAGATAGCAAACAATTGTGCCACCTTGGCATCGATTTCGAGATAATCGGTTATTCTACAAACAGTAGAATCTCTGCTATTGAAAAGAAACACTCCGGAATACGGATCTAATTTGTTGTTCAAATAAGCTATTGACCTTTTCATGAACTCTTCCTTATCCAGGTCGTGCTCAAAATTAACAGAAAAAACAACCTTTCCGTCCACCACGGGAATTGAATCTTTTGAGAATTCAACAGATTGTGCATATCCCAGCATGGGGAATAAAAAGATGAACAACAAGCAAAACTTGAGAGTATAACCTCTTTCTGATAGAATTATAGCAATGTTGTGCATACACTTTAGATTTAATTGATGAGTAATTTTCTTAATTTCCCTTGAATACTTAGTTTGTTTATTTTTCTAATAAATTTTTATATCCGTTGAGTATAACAGGTTCGATCTGGGTGGACCATTTTGCCGGAAGTCCATATACGCGCTGTGATGTGTCACCCTCGTATCCGCCTTCCTCTATCACTTTGGCAGAAGGAATATATGAAACGATATCATTGGTATACCCCATTACGAAAACTTCTTGTCCGTACACCTCTTTCAATTGAATTGCGTAAGAGACCAGCACTTCTCCCCCCATTATAAACAGTGATTGATTTCCTATTTTCCAATATTGTATAGGGTAGGAGTATGATTTTATGAATGTCCCCTTCTTTTTATATTCACCGATCATTCCTCTTGCCCATCGTGCCTGATAGTCGCTACCCTTTGCTATTTCTTCTAATTGTTGTATGGGTAATGGCTTATCGAACGGAAGATCAATTTCATCATATTTATCCACAAGCAGACTTGCCTGTATATTCATTTTGCCAGACAGTACAGCCTCTACGGATGCCGCCAGTTGTTTTCCGTATTGTATTGCCAAAGGAAGGGTACGTCTCGGCAAAGGATTCTGATCTGCGCCGGCTCCCTGAAAGAACATGGCTATTGCACCCGGATGCGATTTTTCCAATTCTATTTGAGCGAATCCCGGATAATCACCTGAAAATTCATTGATAGATAATGTAGTCGGGTGGCACGCATAACCAAAAATAATAGCTATTAAACTTTTGTCTAGTCCTTCTACTTTAATGACGGGTACGGCATAGTCATTAGGGCCATTCAGGCTGGTGGTAGAGGTTAATTGATTTTCTTTATTATTCCGCCGGTTTACCTGAAAACGGGCAGTGCCGTTTTCTGTATAGATCTTTGCCGGTTTTAGATTGGTCATTGATTCTCCGACTAATTGAAAGAGCATTTTTTCCAATTGTGCGGTGTATTGATCGACTTTTTTCCAATTCCCGGCATCCATAGGGTAAATATATTCCAATCCTCTCGCGACAACAGGCCCTGAATGGGTATGTGAACAACTTAGTGCGATCTGAGATTTATTCAACCCATATTTTCGTCCTATTTTCTCTCTCAACGCATCCGAGAAGTCTTTGGGAATTCCTAACAGGTCCATTGTTACCAGCACTGATCGGTTTCCCTGCATATCTTCCATCAGGAGGGCTTTTGCCCACAGATCATGTATCTTTCCTTCAGACGGTGAAGTTCTGCTCGAGTAACCGGCCATCCAAACCGAAGAAGAAGGAGTGATATTTTTGCGGGCTACCCCTACTTTCCATATATCATGGCTGCCGGAAGCCTGTCCGAAAGAGAAGAATGTACCTCCAATCAATAAAATGATGAAAACAAAACGATTATCTAATTTCATTTTGATTACGTATCGTATTATTTTTTTAATTTTTTGACAATCTTATCCGCATTATCATGTATCTTTTCAATTGCATTCGCAATATTATCCATCGACGACTTATTTCCCAGGAACAAATTCTGAGTCAACCATATTGCTTCTTCATTGCATATCCGGTCATTCATCGGACATTGATTGTTATCTATAAAGCTCCGGTAATCCAAATCTTCTTTGTCATATACCTTTTGATACAATTTCGATTCGAAAGCCGCTTTAATAAATGGTTGAGTATGTAACGGGGTATAGCCTGAAGAACACGGAATCCCTTCTGCTCTTAATGACTCCAGGAACTGGCTTCGGGTCAGTCCCTTGAATTTATCTTTATTGTACAACAGCGGGTATAAGTGATATACGGCTTTTGTTGTTTGGGGATACAATGTGGCAGGAGAAATACCGGATAACCCTTTTATTTTTTCCGATAAATATTGTGCGTTCTCCCACCTGGTATCTGTCTCTTTTTCCAGGTTTGTCAGCTGTACCAATCCGATAGCAGCCTGATACTCCGTAAATCTTATTTTCGATCCTACTCTTACTCCTCCTCCGCTTACACTGCCGACCTGGGTTCCATAAGGAAGGCCTAAATTATGGAAAGAGAAGCACTGGTCCATAAACGCTTCATTATCGCTGGTAATCGCACCTCCTTCGCCAATCGGCATATTTTTCGAGGTTTGAAAACTGAAACATCCCGCATCACCGATTGAGCCGACCCTTTTCCCGTTCACTTCCGCGAGATGGGCCTGGCAGGCATCTTCAATGACTATCAGGTTATGTTTTTTCGCAATCGCCATTATCCGGGTCATATCTGCCGGAATTCCCAGAATATGCACCGGAATGATAGCTTTGGTACGGGAAGTGATTTTTGCCTCAATCTTTGACGGGTCTATCTGGAAGGTTTTGGGATCTATATCCACGAAAACCGGTAATGCCCCATTCATTAAGATTGCCTGTATGGTAGCGATAAATGTGTAGGGAGGCACAATCACCTCATCGCCTGGCCCTATATTGAATTGGGCTACGGAGGCAATCAATGCGTTGGTTCCGTTCACCACCGAGAGGCATCTTTTTGTTCCGATCAGTTCAGCCCATTTTTGTTCAAACTCGGCAGTAACTTTAGACCTCGACCATACTGTGCTACGCAAAACTTCCAGCACACTTTCCTCATAAGCCGATTTCCAGACCGGCCAGTTAGGCCATACATCATGATGTGATTTGGTACCACCCAATATGGCGGGGAGTTTGTCATCTCCATTTGATTGTCCCCATGCATATAGATTATTAAATCCGGATACAGCCAGTAGGCTGGCTCCTCCGATAGTTCCCGTTATAAATTTGCGCCTGTCCATATGATTTATTTTACTGGTATCATCTATTACAGCCGTAAAACCGGCCTCTTCTCCTAACTCCAAAAATCATCCAAAATACTTTACATCAACAGATATCTTTTCAAGATTATACTTTTATTTACTGGATAATATTTCTGAATGCACCGTATTTAACTAAGTTTCAAAGATATGTAATTAATATTATCTCTGGTGTTTATTCGCGAAATATTATCCTCAAAAGACGTTATTAGCGTTAAATTATAGCTCTATTTGTCCCTCTTAGCTAATAACTCAATCTCTTCCTCCTTCAATACCCTGTTGTATAAACGCACTTCTTTTATCTGACCTTTAAAAATATCGTTCTGACCAGAGCCAATTTTTAAGGGTGCAGTAGAATCCATGTTAAACATTAATGAATCAGGTATCATAGTTTCATTCACTAATTCTCCATCTACATACAGCTTTAAGTTATTGGCTGATTTTGAAGCTACAACATGATGCCATCCAGTGGGAAAAGATTTATGCCATGTCACAGATTTGCCGGCTTCATAAGAATTTTATATTCCGAAATATGGTTTACGGGTTTTCCATTTACCTTTCGTAAAGTCAGGGAAAGCGACAGGCCTGTTCTTTTTAATAGATTGGCCTGACAAATCAACGATGGCGCTCATTACGGCCGAATCGTAAACGTTGAGCGGTACGGGGCCTTTCGCACGGACAGCTTTGATAAACTCGCGCAGTTGGATATAGTCCACTCCGCCATGTCCACCCGCTTCTATGCCGTCGGGTTGCCACCACTTGTGCAGGTACTTTTCTTCGTAAGGCTTCCATTCTTCCCACTGGTGATAGTTCGGTGACTTTTCAGCAAGGTAGATGCCGCCGCGCTCTTCATCGTAAACGCCAAGCGTACCTTGAATGAGCCAACGGTTGGAATACGGGCGGGGTAATTGCATGTCATAGTTGATTATCAATGTTTTACCATTCGCTGTTTTCAATGTCGAAGTAACAATGTCGCCCTGCTTGAATTTGCGGTTGGCATTGGGGTGGTTTTCGCCGAATTTCCGTTTGAAATAGGCATTGATACCCTTACTCGCCGTGGCAGTTGAATAGATTTCGGTAAACACATCACCGCAGTTGATGTCCATCCAACTCAATACGGGTCCTACACTGTGCGTGGGGTACTGATCGCGATTGTAATTGACAAGATACTTGGCAGGCCATCTGTCGGTGCCGGTCTGGCTGTCGAAAAACCAGTGGTCAATGCAGTCATGCGAGTGGGCACAGTGTGAATGAATGATTTCGCCGAAAAAACCTTTTCGTATCATATTGAGAATAGCTAAGTTATCGCGCCGAAAACTCCAGTTTTCAAGCATCATGCAGGGTACGCCGGTTTTCTCGGAAGTTTCGACCAATGCCCAACATTCCTCCACCGTGAGCGAGCATGGAACTTCAATACCTGGATAGATGCCGCGTTTCATCGCTTCCACAGCCATCGGCGTGTGATATTCCCAATAGGACGCAATAATAACGGCGTCTAACTGCTCTTTATCAAGCATTTCAAGATATGTCGTGTCATCTTTGCAATAGGTTTTCGGTGTCTGGTTACGGCGTTCCTTGCACATTGTCACAGCGCGATTGATACGGTCCTGAAAAAGGTCGCACAGCGCAGCGATTTCCATTTCATTGATTTTGAGCAGTTCGCTCATCAAACGGGAGCCTCTCGCCCCCAATCCGATAATGCCGACCCTAACAGGGGTATCCACTTCGGATACAAGCTTACCTGTACCAGCCATTAATGGATGGGCAAATTCCAAGGCTGTTGAAGCAATCAAGCTATTTTTTACAAATTCTCTTCGAGTCATTGTATTCCATATTTGGTTTAAAGATGAGTCCACTTTAAAAAATGGTATTTTTCAAATTAAACAGATCAATACTTCGGTAAATATTGACAACTAATTAGTATTCAGATGTATATGAACGAAGTTTAACATAAAAAAGAATATTAATCCGCTGATTTTCACTATCTTTATATCCTGCGAAAGATAAAAAGATTGTTTTTCTTTCATCTTACCGTTTTATATTTATAGAGAGTGTAGCTGTTTTTATTCTTCAAAGAAAACGGAATCTGTCCGTTGACATCAATTATTGCCGTAAAACTGACCCCTTCTCCCAATATTGATTCCAACTCGACTTTGGTCCCCGGCTCCAGCCATGTTTTCATTAAGTATTCCGGCATATCATTTGATTCTCTGAATATGAGAAAATATCCTGAATTTTCCTGAATACTTTGGAATCCCGTCCAGGATTTACCGGTTGGTTCTTCTCCAACCGGTAAAATCAAACCTTGATGGATATCATTTTGAAATATTCTGTATTTCTTTATCGTTTCTCCTGTTGAAAATGCTTCTCCCGGTAAATTATGAGCCTCCATCCACGCCAATGGTTGTGACATCATGGTTATTGCAAAAAGATAATCAAAATCATATAATTCCGGAGCAAATATATCATTTTTATAAATATCTTTATTTCTCCATTTATTCAAAAATTCAATCTGCAGATTTTGGACCGGAACATATTTGGACAATGTCCATAAATTCCTTAAGCTCCAATAGGGATAATAACTCCCGAAATCAGAATATCTGTTTTCCAGGAAAATATTGCCGTATTCACTCTTATATAAATAACCAAAACGTTTGTCCGCAGTTACATCCAGATTTATAACGGCATCATCATTTAACTCCTTCTGTACTCTCTTAAATAAACTATCGACCCTCAATTCCGATAATTTGTTATGGATCCTTAATCCATCAATTTTAAAAGTCCTTATACCATATTGCTTATTCAGGCCGACTAAAACCTCCGCATCTTTTTCCCAGCCCGCATAATTATCCGTATAACTCGGATTAAACCACAAACATATTTCTATTCCGTATTCTTTCCCTTTTTCCATTATCGGGGTAAATCCGGAAGGAAAATTAGTTTTATCGGGGATCCAATAATCATTATTTTCCCATATATTGTCAAAAGACCCTCCTTTTACGGAAGCGGGGCTTTTGCCTGTTTGCCATCCGTCATCTATTTGAAAATGCGAAATTCCCAATTGAGAACACAATTCCAGTTCTTCTATGATATATTTTTCATTTATCCTGCTGTCACGCCCTCTGTCTCCCCATGTATTCATCATGACCATATCATCTCTTCCCTGTACTCTTTTACGTAATTTGTCCTGGTATGTTCTTAGTGATTTTAAAGAAGAATATTCGTCTTTGGCAAAGATGCCCATAACAGCAGAATACCCCGGTGTCCATACGGCAGGGTCTATATCCTGAGAGTCTATACCGAATCCTATCATTCTGATCTGGCCGAATGAGGCCAGATAATCGCCCGACAAATATTTTAGCTGTGCATTTGGAGAAGGGGCTTCCTTCAGTAAAAAAATACCTTCGTCATTTTCCCGGTTTCTTGCAAAAAAAATATTCCCCCGGTACAATCTTTCATTGTATGCCTGATAATCATGAACCGTTACCAAATCATTTAAATGATCGGTCATTTCATATAAGTCCACCACCCTGTAAGTCCAATGCTTACCCGGTAGAGAAAGTTTTTCGAGGACAGGTACCTGCGACCGGGCGTTCTTCGAAGCGACAAATCTTACATCAGCTAATGATTCATGGATAAAACCTGGATCATACCATTTCGACGTACCGATATTACCTTTAAAATAGAAATCAAAGCCAATGGCCGGGCAATCGGGGTACAAACGGATAATTCTTTTTACAAAAAGTTGATCTGTTTTGTATATGATCTCAACTTCAACATAAGCTTCTTTTGATAAGGTTTGCTCAACAATATACGTACGGAAAGATTCCAATCCTGGTCTCTCCATTATATCGGGAAAGTTTGTATCAGGAGCATCATCCGTTGCATTCCATTGAAACCCTGTCTCTTTATTTAAAATATGTCTGGTTATCAGGTGGCCGTTATTAAATTTAAATATCCTTTCTATTTTGGAGTTTCCTACTGTCAGCATATCGTCTTTCAATTGTACGACACAATCGAAATAGCGTAAGTAATTATTATTACAATATAAAGTGTGGAAAGATATTGCAATAAGTAGAGTGCTGATAAACAGTATTTTATTTTTCATTGTATTTTTCTGAATTTTTTGTTTTCGGATTTCCGGAAGAATAATAACCGCCTGATAGTCTTTATCAGATATCAGGCAGTTATTTGAGAAAGAGAAATACCAAAAACATCAAAATAACCCCTCCATTATTCTTTAAATCAACAAATATCTTATCAAGATAGTGTTATTATTTATCGCGTCATGTTGTTAAATATATTGTATTCGAATAAGTTACAAAGATATATAATTAACATTACCTCCCATGGTAATTTCCGAAATGTTATCCTCAAAAGACGTTATCTCCCGATTTCTCACCGATTATTAACGCCTAATCTTACCGTTGTTACCTTAAACGGTTCTGATACCGCCTGGTGGGCGGCACGTTGAACCGTGATGGCTTCCAAAGGAGTTATAGTGGCTGGTGCGAAAGAATTTCCAATGACCGATTTTCCGGATAGAGTTTCGAACCATGTGCAGGCGGCAGTATAACGTCCTAAATCCAGAGTCAGGTGATGTCCGTCGCGACAAAAACGATCGCCGATAAAGCTGCCTCTACCGTTCTGAATAGCTGTTCCTGAGGGGACAATCATTTTTATTCCGGCTTTACGTGCGGCTTTACGCGATGCTTTTACAATAGATTCATACATATATTTTTGGTCGCTCTTATATTTCGGAAATGCATCGCTTTTTGAATTTTGGGCATAGGCCCAAGTCTGGTGAAAAAGGAATTTGGCTTGCGGATTGGTAACATGTTCCCTTACAAATGCTGTCAGTTGGATCAGATAAGGGAAATAAGTCCCGGTCAGACCCGAATTTGCACTATTTTGCTGAAAACTGATATAATCCCAGTTTTCATCGTTTATGCCTTGTAATAAGGATACGCCGGGGGCTGTGGCCTTTTTTCCCGTCCCGTCGATTTTACGATACGAATATTCCGCCTTGCCGCTCTCCACGTTGCTCCAGTGTTTTTCCAGCGAACAACTGCTAATGTGTAAGTTTCCGATAATAAAAGTCACTCCATCCGCTTGTCCCAACTCGTATAAATAGTTTTCCACCGCATCTATTGAAAAACTGTTGCCGACTGCCAACACTTTTATTGTATCCTGCGACCATGCATGGATCGTAAATAAAACAATAAATACCCATAAAGTTAAAAGACACTTTTTCATAATTGAGATGTATGGTGTTTGTAATTAATCTTCCAATAGCTTGAATATAGCTGGTTTTAATGTCCTTTCGGTTTCAGGGTGTACATTCGAGGCGGTTTCACTTGTTTCATATCCTCCTTCCTTATATGCCTTTTCGGTACCGATATAACCCGGCCCGTACTCTCCATAGGCAGCTACGGCGACAAATAAATCGGGGCGCCTCTTTTTAGCTGCCAACTGATAATCTACAAACACTTCTGCCGGCAGATGAAGAATCCTTGCTCTTCCAATACTTAAACAAGAAATATCTACCTTTTTTCCACAAAGGCAATGTTCATACCACGCCATTTTACGAGCGTAACCCACATTTTGCCCGTATAACGAAGGATTGTTTTCCAGTTCTTTTTTTAAAATAGCAGAGATTTCCAGGGTCAGCTCATAT
>NZ_CALNAT010000185.1 GCF_937873925.1 uncultured Proteiniphilum sp.
AAGATACACAGGCGTTAGAAGAAGTGGTTGTTGTTGGTTATGGTTCCCAAAGCAAGAAAACCCTTACCGGCGCTATATCAGTAATAGAATTTGACCAGATAGAGACCACCGGCTTAACTTCCATATCTCATGGACTAGCCGGTAAAGCAGCCGGGTTGAGAGTCAATCAGGTGTCAGCACAGCCGGGAGGAGGCGCAAAACTTAAGATCAGGGGTGAGGCTGCCGGTGGAGCCGGAAGTGATCCCCTGATTGTTATTGATGGATTCCCCGTAGGTTCCACAGGTGGTAATATGGATACTGAAGTGGGGCAAGGTTTTGGCCAGCTGGGGAATATAGATAATATTCTGGGGTCGCTCAATCCGGATGATATCGAATCCATTTCTGTATTAAAAGATGCGGCATCTACAGCTATATACGGGGCCCGTGCAGGTCACGGGGTTATCCTTATTACCACAAAGAGAGGGAGTAACCAGAAAGTGCAGACGACCTATTCCGGGCAGGCTTCAGTACAGGCCATGAGTGAAAAATTCCAAATACTGGGAGTGCAGGAGTTCATGGATATGCGGAACAGGCAATACTATGAGAATTATCTTGCAAATAACGGATTGGGAATCTATGCGGATTACATTAAACCCAATGAAAATCCCCCTGTATTCGTTCCTCATTATACAAATGATCAGATTTTAAGAGCTCAGAAAACCAATTGGCTCGATCTGGTAACCCGTACCGGATTTATGCAACAGCATAATATTCAGGTGGCAGGGGGTAGTAATCAGAGTAGATATCTGGTTTCACTGAACTATATGAAGCAAGCCGGTATAATTAAGAGAAATGACGTGCAACGTGTTTCCGGGCGTATAAATTTCGACCAGGATTTCGGTAAATATGTTACAGCCGGTTTAACGATGACATATTCTCAGAATAAGTTTGACAATGTTCCTTTGGGTTCCCATTCAGGAGAATATGCGGGTATTATAGCTTCTGCCGTAAGAGCCAATCCGGCCAATCCTGTGTATGACGATAACGGGAATTACTATCTGGACCCGTTGCGCTCTTTCGCTCCCAACCCGGTGTCATTACTTGAATATAAAGATTTGTCGATAAATGATCGTTTGCTGGCTAATACACATGTGACATTAAAACCGATAGAAGGGTTGGAGGTAAAGGGCCAGTTAGGAGTTGACAGGCGTTTCCAGAAGCGTTCTTCTTATATCCCTAAAACAACTGTGGAGGGACAACGTAACAATGGTTCGGGACGAATTGCACAAACCGATGCCGCAGACTATCTTTTAGACCTTAATGCGACATACACCAGGGATTTTGATGAACACAAAATAAAAGGTTTGGTTGGATATGCGTTCCAGGAATATAACGGTGAGAGTTTAAACGGCATGGCAAGGGACTTTCTTACAGATGCATTCTGGTATCATAATTTAGGAGCGGGCTCCAGTGAGCGGCAGTCAGTCGGTTCAGGAGCATACAAACGTTCAATCGCTTCGTATTTCGGTCGTGTTAATTATAATTATAAAGACCGTTATCTGGTGGAAGCTACTTTACGTGCGGACGGTTCATCTAACTTTACTCCTGAGAAAAGATGGGGATATTTCCCTTCTGCATCGTTAGGATGGATATTTACAGAGGAAGATTTTATGAGAAATACAGGTTCCTGGTTATCTAATGGTAAATTCCGTATTTCACATGGTGCTACAGGGAATGAGAATGTAAGCTATGGACTTCAAAATACCTATTCGATCAATTGGAGAAACTTTGTTTTTGGTGATTCTGAACACAAAGGGGCCTATGTAAGCGCTATGGGGAATAAAGACCTTACCTGGGAAACGACTACAGAGTTTAATGTGGGACTGGATCTCGGATTTCTGAACAGAAGGATACAGGTTACAGCGGAGTACTTTAACAGGCAGGTAAGCGACATGTTGCAATGGGGTAAACCGATACCTTCCTATAACGAGGTCACCTCGATAGTGGCTAATGCCGGCAAAGTAGAAAGCCAGGGATATGAATTGACATTCAATACGGTTAATATCGCCAATAAGGATTGGAAGTGGAATACGACTTTGACACTGTCCCATTATAAAGATAAATGGAAAGAGCGTCCTGCATTTATCGCGATGAAGCCATACCAATCGAATAACGATCCGTTCAATGCCTGGTGGACCTACGAAGCGGTAGGGATCATGCGCCCGGGTGATCCTGTACCTGATGCCCAAAAGGATCTGCTACCGGGAATGGTCATCCTGAAAGATCAAAATGATGATGGTGTGATAAATGATGAAGATATGGTATACCAGGGAAGCGGGGCGCCAAGATTATATTTTGGATTCAACAATGAAGTGAAATATAAAAATTTTGACTTCTCCATTTATTTCTATGGTGAATCCGGCCAGGCCAAAGGAGCAAGCTATCTGGAACAATGGACGTTTATGGATACGAATCAGGCAATCAATGTTTCCGCATGGGCGAACAAGTCTTTCAGCAGCACGAACCTGAATGCTGATCATCCCACTTTTCTGAAACAAGGGACATACGGCTGGGGTGATTATTATGTAAGCAAAATTTATTACATACGTTGCGGCAGCATCACTTTAGGATATACGGTTCCGGTGAAGTTGTTACAAAATGTGCGGGTCTATGCCAATATAAACAACCCTTTTGTGATTACAAACTGGAAAGGGTTGGATCCTGAAACCGATAACGGGCCTTATCCTTATCCTAATATCAGATCGTTAGGCATGGGAGTAAATATAACATTCTAAATAAAATAATCGTATGAAGAAAATATTAAATAAGTTTATCGTAGTGATTTCTGTGGCAGTTATGTTAACAGGTTGTCAACTCGATAGCGGCCTTTACAGTGAGATAGGGGAGGGTATGGGATTCCCGAGTAATGCGGAGGACGCAACTGCCCTTGTTACGGGAACATGTTATACCATATTTTCCCCATGGGGTATTTTTTATCCTGATGCAGGCTATTTTACTAACTCGGAAATGGTAACGGATATAGGTGAGAACTCATGGGGATGGACTACTGTATATAATTCGTATGAAGCGGATGACTGGCATATTGATTCAGGTTCCAGAAGTCAATACCGTTCATATAATTATATCTCTATGATGACAATGTCCATCCATAAGATCTCAAATATTGAGATGAACGAAAACCTGAAAGAGCGGCTTATTGCAGAACTCAAGTGTGGCAGAGGATTTCTTGCATTTATCCTTTATGATTTGTATGGTCCTATTCAGATTGCTGATCTGGAAACATTGCTGTCGCCCAGGGATGAGAAACTGATACCCAGAAGAACGGATGCGGAAATGCATGAGTTTATTGAGACGAACCTGTTGGAAGCGGCTGAAGTATTGCCTTACAGTTATGGCTCTTCCGATTATGGGCGTTTCACCAAAGGGTTGGCAAACACTGTCCTGTTGAAATTTTACATGCTTACCAAACAATGGGAAAAAGCGGAAGCCATAGGCCGTGAATTGACAAAGCCTGAATATGGTTATAAATTAGTGGAAGACTATAATTCGTTATTTGACCTGGCTACCGAAAAAAATACGGAAACCATTTTTGCCGCAACTGCGAAAGCCGGTGTAATAGAACATAAATGGCATGCCCATGCTTTGCCGTCGGATTATCCGTCTCCTTCAGGAAGAACGATCACCAAATGGGGTGGATTTAAGGTCGCCTGGCCGTTCTACGAAACTTATGAGCCAAATGATAAGCGATTGGGAAGGCTTGTAGGGGAATATACCGGGACTGAAGGTGTATTGCATAACAAGAAGAATGACAGGGATAGCGGAATACAAGGCGCTCTGTACAAAGGCGCTGTCCCCCAGAAATTTGGTATGGAAGGGGTTGTAGGGGAAAACTGTGAAATAGATATACCTATCTATCGCTATGCGGACGTGATAACCTTGTTGGCAGAAGCTATTGTCCGGAATGCTGATAATGTAAGCCAGGAAGCTATTAACCACCTGAATGCTGTGCGTAACCGGGCGGGATTAAACTCCTGGACAATGGCGGATTTTTCGAATGTGGAAACTTTCCTGGACAAATTGTTATTAGAACGCGGTCATGAGTTTTATTACGAAGGCGTACGCCGCCAGGATTTGATCAGGCATGGTCAATTCATTGATGCTGCCGTTAAAAAAGCAGAATATGAAGGACAGCCTACCGGAAAAATCACAACAATGGTTGACGGAAAGTATAAATATGAGAGATTCCCGATACCTCCCAGTATTATATATGAATCCCAGGGTCTTGTAGAACAAAATCCGGGTTATTAATTAAAAAAAAATTAATACAATGAAGAAATATAGCATATATTTAATGATAACCGCTGTGTTATATATATTCTCTTCCTGCCAGGAAGATTATGGTTACAGGGTTGAAGTGCCCGTATCGGATATAACATTGGCATCACCGGAGAAAAATGCCGAAATAGACCTCAATGAAATGTCTATTGACGAATATACATTCTCTTGGAATGAGACTATTGAAGGAGGAACCACTCTTGTTTTAAGTGGCAGCGATGTTTTACTGGATCCTGTTTATTTTAAGGCCGGAGAGGCCAAATCCTATTCAATTAAGGCAGAATTGCTGGATCAGATCACCTCTGGATTTGGTATTGAAAACGGAAAAACAGGAACAATATACTGGGCAGTAAAACCGACTGACCATATTGGAATTGCAGCCCTGGAGATCAGGCCCTTGAATGTGAAACGGCTTATATCCAGATTGCTCCTTCCGGAGAATCAGAAACCTGTAGCATTAGACGGCGACAGGCCAGCACTGCCGGTTAGTTTTGCCTGGGATACAGAAGGAGAAGATCCGGCTACAGCATATTCTATTGTTTTCTCGAATAATAATGAGATGACGGGAGAGGTGGTAACCTACAATGTGGGTGCCGTAAACAGCGCGGGTATTACCAATAGTCAGCTGCAGGATGTATTTATCAAATATTCAAGCCATCCGTTCAAATCAATGCGTTTGTATTGGAACATTAAGAAGACAGAAGAGAATGAATATTTATCCCGTTCCTCTTCTTCCATAGAGGTGAATCCGATGATGATCTACAAAGATGTGCGCGGCGATGAGGAAATTACCTATAAGGTGGCTAAAATTTCATACAGGGACGGACGGGTACAATACTGGCTGGCAGAAAACCTGCGTACCAGAAAATATCCCGATGGGTCGGATATCGAGGAAGCTAACTATATGTTTGCACCGTCCAACCGTTATACGGAGGAGCAGGTAAAAGCCTTCGGAGGATATTATCGTCCTAATCCGTCCATGTTCCAGAAACTTCCGGCTGCAGGTTGGAGAGTGCCGACTATTACGGAATGCAGGGAATTATATGAAGAGGCGCTTGCACAGGAAGGCACCTATAATGTATTGAGAGATCCTGTATTCTATAATTACGAACCTACACAGTCAGATCCTAAAGTCAACAAGTGGAAACTGGGACTGGTGACCGCAGGTCAACAGCAAGGGGAGGACAAATCAATAACCAATACTACATTCTCATATATGATGGCCACAGGGATCGGGGAGAATACCCACCGTGCGGCTATGCTCGACCATTTTGCCATTTGGGAAGTGTGGGCCGTAGGAGCGAATGTAAGGCTCATATATGACAAATAAGTAGAGGTATTATTCAAATTAAAAAGAGATAAACGATGCGTCATATTACATTATTTTCAATTTTAATTATATGCATGTCGATGTTGTCGGTACTGTCCTGTGCCGACGACAAGACGACATTCCCGGTATGGGAGTATGAAGGGGAACGCGGAGAAGATCCTGAAAACCCCGGAGAACCGGAAGAGGTCGGTCCGCTTACCAGTATAAAAGCTATCCGTAATCCTGAAAGAGGTTATAACCTGGAAAGTAACTATTTCTCCCATAATCTTCGGAACCCCTGGCACAATGTGTCTTTTCCCAGTCTTTGGATTCCAGAGATAGCAACAATGAACAATGCGTTGCCGGATAGCCTTACGCTGACCCAGCTTACATTTTACCTGAGCGATTTTGTAGGGAAAGATATTTCCCAAGGGGCTTTTGATAACATGCAGCGGGTATTTGACGATGCCAAGGAATTGGGATATAAGATACATATTGTTTTTGCTTATGACTATGATCCATATGCTACGGATGCGGAATTTGAAGATGTTTTTCGTCATCTGGAGCAATTGAAACCTTTTATCCGGGACAATATAGGAATTATAGATCTTTGGAGAATGGGTTTTATTGGAGCATGGGGTGAAGGGAACCAGTCTCCGATGAGTACTGATTGGGATAATAAAACCAAGCTGGTAAAAGGTATCCTTGATGCTTATCCTGACAGGTTTATGGCCCTTCGCTATCCGAGTCATCTGGCAAGATTTATAGAGCGTGGGTTGGGTGATGAGTATGTGAAACGGGTAGGATACACCAATGATTATTTCACTGCTTCGGAACATCCGGCAGCTCCCGGCAATGATTACACGTTTGGGTCGGCAGATTATGCCCAGGTCATGGAGAAAGGACCTTATGTGAAAGTGGTCGGAGAAATTCCCTACGATGAAGATACCCAATGGGGATTAGATTTTCTTATATCGGTCCCGAATTCAATTCGTGCATTGAAAGAGCATCATTACAGCGCATTTGACGTAACTCAGAACAATGCATTGAATTTTGCGAACTGGAAAAGATACGAATTGACACCTGCTGCCCTGAAAGAGATGAATGTGCTTTTCGATGAAAGTTATTTCCGTAACGATGAAGGAAAATTAGTGGCCCGTTCGGCATACCAGTTTGTCAGGGATCATTTGGGATACCGGTTGTATATGGATAAGGAAGACAGTAAGCTTGAAGTGACGGGAGGAGAGCTCAATTATGATATAACAGTCTATAATACGGGATTCTCCACTATCCTTAATCCCCGCCCGATCAAGCTTGTTTTTGTTGACGGACAGGATCACATAACCCAGATCGTGGATTTGGATGATGTGGATCCGAGAACGTGGCAACCATGTGATCCCCGGTTGAATGATTTTAAACAGATATACCACAATATCAAAGGTAACGTATCTGTTTCTTTGTCCGGAAAATACAAAGTCGGTTTATGGATGCCCGACCCGACAGATGAACTGGAAGAGATCGCTGATTTCTCCATCATATTCGCTAATACGGAAATCATCCACACTCAAAAGCATAGGATAAGTGTAATAGGTGAGGTTAATTTTTAATGTATTTCTTATAAAACGGCACACAGATTTTTCAAGGAATCTCTTGTATGTGTGTCGTTTTATTTTAAAAAAACTACTATATAGGATTATGAAACCGGGATGATTATTTAATCATCAAGGGTGCCATACACCGATAAGAAAAATGAAATAATCATATGAGATTTGAGTTTATATCCATATTTATTTTTTATCTGCTGTTTATTCCCGGTGAATCCACTGCCCGGAATCAGAAAAATACAACGGCAGCCAAAGATATTGTGAAGATTGCCCCGTTACGCAATCCTGACAGGGGTTTTCATTTGGAGTCAAACTATTTTGCCCATGATATGACGAATCCATTCAGAAAAAACGAAATATTTCCAAATGGATTTATTGAAGCCCGGGAAAAGGCTTTTGATTCTGAATCCGAGAATCTGACATTATTACAATTGTATGTTTATCTTACCGAATGGGTGGATAAAGATATTTCACAGGAAGGATTGGAAAACATACAAGTCATATTCGATGAGTTGAAAAAACACGGGTATAAAGCTATCTTGAGATTTGCTTATAATTGGAAAGGTCTGGATGCTTCGGGTGGTGAATCGGAAAAGTGGATCTTACGGCATATAGATCAGCTGGAACCTTTACTGGAAAAAAACAGGGGGTTAATAGCCACGATACAGATCGGATTTTTAGGAGCATGGGGAGAATGGCATACCACCCCTTTGCAGAACGACTTTACCGCAAAAAGTAATATTGTAAACGCCTTGTTAAAAGTATATCCGGAACCCTACAGTATTCAGATCAGGACCCCCGATCATAAGAACAGGCTGAATTTAGACAATGAAAAAGATAAAACACGTATTTCATACGCCAATGATTATTTTACGGCTGGCGAGCATAGCCACGCCCCGGGAAATGATTTCGTCCCGGGTAGTCAGTGGTACAGGCAGATTGAGAGAGAGTCGCCTTGGTTCTTTATGAGCGGGGAGATTCCCTACGACGAAAACACCGAATGGGGTTTGGCAGCACTCATCGATCCGGAAACTACACTCAGGATACTAAGAGACCATCACTACTCGGCCTTTGACCTCACTCAGAATTATCAATTGAATATCAAATCATGGAGAAATATAAAAGTATATCCGGAACTACTTGTAAAAAACAATATATTATTTTCGGAAGATTATTTCATGGATGAAAAAGGGAACAGAGTGAATAGGTCGTTCTTCAACTTTGTGAGGGACCATCTTGGCTATCGGCTCAATTTAACCGGCTCTTCCCTGAAAACAAAAAGCAAAAAGCTATTGTATGACCTGGAATTTACAAATACAGGTTTTGCAGCGCCGGTTAATTCTAAACCTGTTTACCTGGTGTTTATTGATGAGAGTAACAATGTAAAAAGAGAGGTAAGGATCAATGCTGATCCCCGGGATTGGCAACCCTATGATTTCAATAAGCAATCATACCAACCTTTAAGACATCGTTTGACAGGTGATATCCCTGTCGATCTGGCAGGAAAATACAGGGTCGGGATCTGGATGCCGGACCCGGATAAATCTTTACAATACAATGGTGTGTATGACGTAAAATGGGTTCCCAATAAGAATCTCTCACAATGGTATGATAATGATGGAAAATATGCGGTAAATATCATTGGAGAAGTTGTCTTGTAGCATCCAATCTGAATTATACGGAAAATATAAAAAAGTTTAGAAACTGTTTAAAGGCGAAGATATCTTTATCACCCTCTTTCGTAAGCAATTGGAACAGTTTCTTAGTGAATCAATAGAAAATGGAGGAGTTATGAAAAAGCGTACAGGATTTATTTTATTCATT
>NZ_CALNAT010000186.1 GCF_937873925.1 uncultured Proteiniphilum sp.
TCTGGATGGAGCGGAACGGGTGTGCGGTATTGTCAAGTTGTAGTTTAACGGATTTGGTTGTCGTCAAAGCGGTGTCAATGGTGGTAAGGAGCAGGGGTGCGGTGACATTCCCCAGGTAGACCTGCCCGTCGGCGATACCGGCAAAGTAATAGGAGTCGACGCCCAGATCGAACGCTATCTCATCCCTTATCGGATGTTACCCGAACCGCCGGATAAAATTGTTCTCTTTTTTGATGATATGCTCGGACGACAGGAACAGGGCCACCACCAGACCCGCAGCCGCAAGGGAAGGCAGCACGCTTCTGAGGACGATGGAGAGGGTAGGAGTGTCTTTCTTCGTTTCTGTCAGTATGATGGCGGCCAATGCCAGGACTATAAAACCGATATTAAAGACCATGTGTTCCGTCCAGCTTAGTTCTTCAATGATCCCTCCGCAGGAACAGGGGATAAAATCGCTGTAATTCAATATAAGGTAGATATATACGGTAAAGGCCACCATCAGGAAGAGAGAGGCATACAAACCCGTGAGCCGGGTGGCTTTAAAGCATAACAGCAGCACAATAAGCAGTTCGGTGATGATGACGGACGGGGCGATGAATCCGGCATAGGCGCTCAACAGGGGAGACTGGGCCAACTGTATCCCGAAGTTCTCAAAATCCAGCAGTTTACTGATGGCCGTATATATAAAGAGAATTACGTACAAATAGCAGATTACTTGTACAATCACGTGGCGATTCTTTGCCAGAATCTTTTTCATAACAATCCCTTCCGGCTTGTTCTTACCCTAAATAATGTATTGCATTTTATAAATCCCGAATGGTCCCAGCACTAGTTAATCTCGATATTGTTCCACTTGCGGAAACAATTTACAGCAGATGTTTAGAAAGAATCTAAAAACTAAGGCATTAAAATATACACACTTCACTTCTTGCAAATGTAGGGTATGATCATTGGATCTCCAAACTTTTTTTCAAAAAATATCATAATTAACAGTTTGACAATGAGTCTTATATAGTTAAAATAAACTCTGGGAGTGCGATCCGGGTATATTTGCTTTCCGGAGTGTAAAGCAGACCATTGGTGAAATCAGTACTATCAAACAGGATCTTATTGTTGTGTTGAAGAAGTTTTGTATTACACTCTCTTTGTTACAACGTAGCTATGTGAATAATCTGAAAAATAATGCAATTTTCATTATTTATGGATAACCTTGATTCGTTTTGGTTTGTTATAATGCCAGGAAGTGTACATAATTAACAATTTATTGCTGACTGATGAAAAGATTGCTGAATGTATTGTTGCCGGTGTTGGTTTGTTTTATGGTTGGTTTCACAGCCAGTTACTTTCAGTCGGATGCCATTGAATCCTGGTATCCCTATTTGAATAAACCCGCCTTAACGCCTCCCAATGCTGTCTTCCCAATTGCCTGGGGCATCATTTACGTATGCATGGGGATATCCATCGGCCTTATTCTGAATTCAAAAGACAGAAAAAAGAAATTCTTCCTCTTATTGTTCGGTATACAGTTGTTCCTGAATTTCTTATAGAGCTTCTCTTTCTTTTACCTGCAAAATCCATTGCTGGGGCTTATCAATATCGCGCTGCTCGACCTGGCCGTATGGTACTACATCCTAAAAACCTATCCGACACAAAAGGCAAGTGCCTTGCTGTTTATCCCATACGCCCTGTGGTTGTTCTTCGCCACTTACCTCAACGCGTATATCCTGGTATATAATTAGGGTAAGGAACGGCTTACATTTAGAATTTACTCTCTTAACTCTTTTCTGATAAAATTTTCCAGAATCTTTTTATCCGGTAATTCAAGGAGGTATTTCGACACAAATAGTTGATCGTTTCTATTGGCAGTGGTATATTTTACAAGTGTGTTGTTTTTATCTGCGCATAGGATGATTCCGATAGGAGGATTATCCTCTTCGGTCATTTCTTCGTTTTCGTAGTAGCCTAGGTACAGAGTCATTTGTCCGGCATCGGCATGGGTAAACTTCCCAATTTTCAGATCAATAAGAACGTGACATTTTAATATTCGGTGATAGAAAACCAAATCGATTCTATAGTGTTCATTGTCAAATGTTACTCGTTTTTGACGGGCTTCAAAACAAAATCCGGTTCCCAATTCCATCAGGAACTGCTGCAAATGAGTTAATATAGCTTGTTCCAAATCAGATTCACTGTACTCACTTTTTTCTTCCAGATCGAGAAATTCAAGCACAAAGGGATTGCGGATAACATCGATATTGTTTTCCGGTTTCAGATTTTTAATCTTAGCGATAACAGCTTCTTTATTCGTTGATAAACCTGTTCGAAAAAACAATGATGTATCTATTGCTCTTTCCAACTCTCTGACACCCCAGTTATTTTTAATAGTTTCAACTTCATAAAACAGCCGTTCCAGAGGATCGGTGGTTCTTAGCAGTTCAATAAAATGCGAGTACGAAAGCCTTGATAATAACAGTTCGGGTACAATTTCAAGTTCATTATCAGATATTGCGGACAGTGTCCGCGAAATCTCCGTTTTATTTATTGCAAAAACAGACTGATTATCATTTTCTTGCAATTTGGCGGACACTGTCCGCCAAATTTGAGGATAGGTCGTATAAAATTTGCGGCAGGTATTTAATTCCCTGGTTCTTAATCCTCTAATCCCCTTTTCTTTTAGATTTTCAGCCATTTCTTCCAGAAGCCTAGCCCCATATTCCGCCCTGTCTTCTCCGTTTTGCTCATATTCAACAATATAGTATCCTACAAGCCAATTGCGAATTGTCAGATTTTGGTTGATGATCCTTTTCGCATTTGCCTGTAATGCGTTATGCGTTTGATAGATATTATCAATTAACCGGTCGAAATTTTGCTGCTTCACTACCATGGGAATAGAATATGTTCTGCAAAGGTAATGAATCCCTACGGATTACTATCGCTTTAATAATCTGTTTCAATTCTTTCAATCTGTTTTTTGAAATCAGGGACACACAATTTATTGTGTTTTTAATGTTTGTCTGTTTTCTAAACCTCTCGAATTCGAGGGGGGTTGGAATACTCCATTCTAATTCCATCGAATTCGGTGGAATTAAACTACCATAAACTTTATCAGATAATGATGTAAAGATATAAAATAATTTTCAAAGACATGTAAATCAATAGGCTAAAGAACCTCTTTTTCTTATTGTTCGGCATACAGTTGTTCCTGAATTTCTTATAAAGCTTTTCTTTCTTTTACCTGCAAAATCCATTGCTGGGGCTTATCAATATCGTGTTGCTCGACCTGGCGGTATTGTACTACATCCTGAAAACCTGGCCGGCACAAAAGGCAAGTGCCTTGCTGTTTATCCCATACGCCCTGTGGTTGTTCTTCGCCACTTACCTCAACGCGTATATCCTGGTATATAATTAGGGGAGGTATATTATTTGCCCATGTAATAGGCGTATGCTTCTCGACGGAAAGCTTCGCGCTCCTGTGTGCCGACTTTCCCGAATTTGGCATCAAGTACCGCATCGTAATCAACAATTTGGTGGTTATTGGTATGTTTCTTTGTCTGCATAATATTCATTATTCATATAATCCATCATTGATAAAGGAGGGAAGACCTGTAAAGATATATGAAGTTTCATCATCATGCAACTTTTCGCAGTTTTTTACTATAGGTAAGCAGGGGAGTTCACTCTTTTGCTTTAAAGATGAATCATCGATGTAGAAAAATGGAAAATAATAAAATGATCAGGAGGTATCTGTATATATCATGGTCCCATCATTTGCCCCATATATAACTGTTGTTAATTGGTCAGAGCAGTCTGACTTATTGAGAGCAATTGTTTCGGGGTAAAGATAGTTGTCATCTGTGGGTACGTCACATAGAACTGTCGAAACGTAGCTTGATTATACAAATCGGGGCAAAACTGATTTATTCGAAATAAATAACTATATAGCAAACTTTTCCCATATACCGTATTTTTATTTCATCAACAAAACAATAACAGGTGAATTTTATTTTGTATATAAAATAATAACAGGTGTTTGATGACTTTCTTATATTGTATCAGTCCTTCGACTTTTCATTTATTCAGCATTACTGAGTGTAATTTCCAGGCGGGTAATCTTGTTATCCTTTGTTTCCATATGATAATCCAGGGCGACCGGGCTTCCGTCAAAATCTCCTGAAACAACAGCCGTAAGAATAGCCGCTGAATCAGTTTCGAAATATTTAGTTGGCTCCATTGTTGTTTTGAATTGTTGATTGGCATTTTCAATCCAATCCTTTATGGCCTTTTTCCCCTTGTACTCCTTTTCTTCGTCAATGACAAGTGCTGTTTCTGAAAAACAGTCGGCATAAGCATCACTGTCATAATTCTTCTGTGCTGTCAACAAGTCTGAAATGACTTCCGGTAATTGTAAATCCATTGTTTTTATTCTTTTAAGTTATTATATGTAAAAAATAATTGAAAAGTAGTCCACTAAAATAATTGAAAAGGTTACCACCAG
>NZ_CALNAT010000187.1 GCF_937873925.1 uncultured Proteiniphilum sp.
ATTTTGCTAAAGTTACCTATTCTTACGCCAAGAACAAGATTATTGAGATGAGTGAAGCCAGAAAACCGTTTGATTATATGTATCTGACGGGACAATCAGTGGGGCAGTTTATGGGATATAATTTTGATGGTTTTTTTAATTCTTATGAGGAAATAGCCGCTTCACCCCAGCAGTTTGGATTGTCCAATTTAGCTCCCGGAGACATTAAGTATAAAGATATAAATGGAGATGGTATCATTGATCAAAATCGGATACAGTAATTTACCTCAAAGAACATATTCTTTGTCGACCGGATTGAATTATAAGGGATTTGACTTAAGTGTCTTGTTTCAGGGTGCATCGCACAGTTCCGTTTATATGGCAGGTGATGTAGGTTGGGACAACAGCTGGGGAAATTATTTTGAGGAACATCTTTTCAGATGGACACCTGAAACTGCTTCTACTGCTACTTATCCGCGTTTTTTACAAAAATCTGACGGCAACCATCAGAATTATTTTCTTTCGGATTTCTGGCTTAGAGATGGTAAATATCTAAGATTGAAAAATATCCAGATCGGATATAATGTTCCAAAGCGTACAGTATCACGTACTCCGATGAATTCAATCTATCTTTATGCAAATGCATATAACTTGTTTACGTGGGATAATGTAAAAAGAATTGATCCTGAGTCAAATCCCGACAGGAATGTTGGACAATTTTATCCTCAACAGAACATTATTAATTTTGGATTTAAAATTAATTTTTAATTTCGCAAATATGATTAAGAAAATATTTTATATACTTTCACTTATCTTGGTTATAGGATGTAGCAACGAAGGTTTGCTCGATGATACGGATCTTGATGAGTTAACGCTGGAGAAGGTTTTTAGTGATACTGAAAATACGCGCAGTGCGCTATATGACCTGTATGGAAGAATGAGAGAAGTTGAAAATAATAACAGTGGTAGTTTTTCTCGTTTAATGTCCATGAACGTTCAGGTTGCAATGCTTGATAATGCCACCGATGACGGAGCCGGCAATACTACAAGAAATGCAGGACTTGTGCCGGGAATCCAGCGTTATATTGCCGGAGCTATTACCGGAACTACGAATCCCGTAGTTGGTACTCATCCGTGGACATTTTATTATACTGCAATTCGCAATGCCAATATATTCTTGGCAAACGTGAACAAATCACCATTAACAGATTCGGAAAAAACAAGTAGTGCCAATCAAGCCCGCTTTTTAAGGGCTTACTATTATCATGAATTATTTCGTTGGTTTGGGCCACTTGTGATATCAACAGAACCGTCAGATCCTTTTGCATTTGAAGATACCAGACGCGAATCACTGGCGAATACTGTAGAATTCATAGTGAACGAATTTGATACGTTATCAATGGAAGGCAAGTTGCCCGATAAATGGGAAGGTAGTGACTATGGTCGTGCTACGAGAACAGCAGCCATGGCTTACAAGGCACGTACCTTGCTATACGCTGCCAGTTCGTTATATGAATCGTCGGGCGTTAAATGGGAAGAGGCTGCCGAGGCGGCGATGGATGTTATTAATTATTCAGAGGCCAAAGGTCTTCATTCATTGTATATTCATTCTGATGAACCGGAAAAAAGTTATACGAGATATTTTAATGAAAGGAGTAATCCCGAAAATATTTTAGTTTACCTTCGTGCTCCTGATAATGATCTTTACAATTTATTTCCGGCCTTTAATCCCTGGAATGTGAATAAAGAACTTACAACTGTCCCCACACAGTGGCTTGTAGATAGTTACGATATGGCCGATGGCTCAGAGCCTATTGTAGGATATAATTCAGATTATAGTCCTGTCATAAACCCGAATTCCGGTTACAACGAACAGGATCCTTACAAAAACAGAGACCCAAGGTTTTATCAAACCATTCTGCATCACGGGATGACATGGCCAAAAGTGAATAATAAACCCGCTAAAGTTGATATTACAACTCCAAACAACTGGGGTAGCGGATATTTTTTGGTAAAATTTCTG
>NZ_CALNAT010000188.1 GCF_937873925.1 uncultured Proteiniphilum sp.
TTGCAACGTGGTTTTTTCATAATAGTATTAGATTTAAGGTTAACATGTTTGGCAGAGTGTCGAGAGACATTCTGCCGAATGCTTTTGAGGAGGGTAAAATGCTTTATCGGAAAACGGGAGTTTTTACCCTGCGGAACAAAAAAAACCCTTTCTATTTTTTATCTCTCCTAAACTTTTTTATTTTTGTAGTATAAAATTCAAGTATGCGAAAAATTATTTTCATTCTTTGCCTTGTCTTCCTTTCTTTGCTTCTTCTCCGGTGTGTTTCTGACGAAAAGGCACTCCACAGGAAGCTTGAAGAGATGGCTGCCAACGTCAATGAATCGGCTCCGCTGATGCTCAACCGGTACACCCGGTTTGAAGGGGCTTCCGTGACATCCGGGAATATATTTTGTTATCACTATACGGTATTGAATACATCGAATCCTGATTCATTGGTGGGAGATGAATTACAGTCATTAAAGGAAAATATCCGAAAAAAGTTCTCATCGCATCCCGATCTTCGTATTTTCAAGAAGAACAATGTAACCCTTGAGTATGTTTACAATGACGAGAGCGGACGGACTATCCGTTCACTCCGGATTACACCCGAAGATTACCAGTAAAATAAATATCTATGAACCGCTATTTTTACATCGACGCTGAAGGAAAGCAAAAAGGAACCTTCTCCCCCGAAGAACTGAGACGGGAGGGGATAAAACGTGATACGCTTGTGTGGACACAAGGTATGGAGCAGTGGAGACGTGCAGAAGAAATTGAAGAGCTGTACTCCCTGTTTTCCGATACATACAGGGAGCCTCAGGTAATTGCGGATCAGCCTGCCGTCCGGTATGACCGGCCCGGAGAGGCGGCGGGACCGCAGACACACCGACCCATGCCAAAAACCTGGCTGGTGGAGTCGATCCTGGTGACTATTCTCCCGTTTATGCTTTGCAGCAGTGTGCTGAGTCTCCTTGGGATTATCGGTATCGTATATGCTGCACAGGTGGAATCTTTCTATAACAGGGGCGACTACGCCGCCTCGCTGGAATCTTCCCGCTCTGCGGCGAAATGGACCAGAATAGCCATGTGGATCGCCATCGGCTGGATAGCGCTGATCGTGATCGGCATAATACTGTTTGTCGTGTTCATCGGTTCCCTTTCGGGGCTTGCCGGGATGAGTGATTTGCTGAATACTTAATCCTAAAAAATAATGGAATATCAAAACGACTCCGAATTACAGACCTTTCCCGACAGGGAAGACCGGACTCCGATGCCTCCTCCTCCGCCGCAAGAGCCGCCGGCATACGATATCCCCCCGTTGAAACCGAACAACTGGCTCTGGCAGTCTATTGTGGCTACCTTACTCTGTTGTATGCCCTTCGGGATTGTGGGGATCATCTATGCTGCAAAAGTCGATTCACTCTACTTTAACGGGAAGTACGAAGAAGCGGAGCGGATAGCCCAGAAAGCAAAGATGTGGACCCTTATTGCCGTCGGAGCGGCGCTGTTATATGTGATCTTCTGGGTAATCCTGGTTGTTACCGGTAATCTGCCGGAATACATGGAAAATATCATCGAGAACAATGCAAGCGGTTATAATTTTTAAACGCTTTTCTGCGGGGTATCGTGGGTAAAGGACTAAAAATAGCAATAGGCGCTGCCGTAAGTGTTTTGCTTGTGGCGGCGCTTTATCTTTTTTATATTTTCGACCCGGAGGCGCAGCCGCTTTTCCCGAAATGTCCCTTTTTGCTTGTGACGGGCTACGAATGCCCGGGATGCGGTTCGCAAAGGGCCGTCCATAGCCTGCTGCATCTCGATATCGGAGCCGCGCTGAAGTACAACGCTTTTATGGTGCTGGCGTTGCCGTATATATTTCTGGGGATCTATCTGGAGTATTTCGGCGGGAAAAAGCGATATCCCGGGATTGAAAAATTCTTTTTCGACAAGTGGTCGGCTGTCGTGCTGTTAGTTGTAATAATTGCTTATTGGATCTTGAGAAATCTATTATAAATCCGGACTTCCTCAGGAAATCTTTTGCCTCTTTAAGGAGGATTATGATCTAAGTACATGATCCGTATCATGATCCCGAAAAATTCGCTTATAGTCGGCCTAACTCAACAAATATAGACGGTTTTGGTTTAATAACCAAATAATTAACTTGTTCTTAACGTAGTTTCTCCTTCAGGAAACGGCCTGTATATGATTGTTTACACTGCACGAGCTGCTCCGGCGTTCCTTCACACACTACATAACCTCCCGCTTTTCCTCCTTCCGGCCCGATATCGATAATATGATCGGCACATTTAATGATCTCCATATTGTGTTCGATGATGATCACCGTATGCCCGCGCTCTATAAGCGCATTAAACGCCTGGAGCAACGTTTTGATATCATGGAAATGCAGGCCGGTGGTCGGTTCGTCGAAAATGAAGACAGTCGGTTGCGCCTGCTCCTCGCCCAGGTAAAAGGCCAGCTTTACGCGCTGGTTCTCACCTCCGGAAAGGGTGGAGGAAGACTGTCCCAGCTTGATGTATCCCAGCCCTACATCCTGTAAGGGCTGCATTTTTTTTACGATCTTCTTCTCTGTCGCCCCCTTCTGCTGTCCGAAAAAGTCGATCGCCTGGTTTACCGTCATCTCCAGTACATCATAAATGGTCACTCCTTTGTACTCTATTTCCAGTACTTCGGGTGAGAACCGTTTCCCGTGGCACGATTCGCATTCCAGCCGGATATCGGCCATAAACTGCATTTCCACGGTAATGGTTCCTTCGCCTTTACACTCACTGCAGCGGCCCCCTTCCACATTGAACGAGAAATAGGCCGGCGAAAAACCCATCTGCTTTGCCAACGGCTGTGCCGCAAAGAGTTTTCGGATCTCGTCGAATGCCTTGAGATAGGTTACCGGGTTGGAACGCGATGACTTCCCGATGGGATTCTGATCTACATATTCCACTCCTTTCATCAGCTTGAGATCGCCCCCGATGCCGTTGAATTCGGCAGGCTCCAGCGCCGTGCCTTTATAGTGATGTTGCAGGGCATTGAAGAGGACATTGTTCACGAGCGACGATTTTCCCGAACCGCTGACGCCGGTCACCACAGTCATCACGTTCAGCGGGAATTTTACGTCGATATTCTTCAGATTATGCTGTCGGGCCCCTTTCACCTCGAGGTAGTTATTCCATTTGCGGCGGATTCCGGGAATCTCGATCCGCTCCTCGCCCGTAAGGTATTTGACGGTATAGCTGTCGCTTTTTTTCTCCAGCTCGGCCACGTTGCCCTGATAGATCACTTCTCCTCCCAGACGTCCCGCCTTGGGGCCTATGTCGATGATGTAATCCGCGGCACGGATGATCTCTTCATCGTGTTCCACCACCACCACCGTGTTGCCCATACGTTGTAACTCACGCAATACGCCGATCAGCAGGTGGGTGTCGCGTGAATGAAGCCCGATACTCGGCTCGTCGAGGATATAAAGCGATCCCACCAGGCTGCTGCCCAGCGACGACACCAGGTTGATACGCTGGCTTTCACCGCCCGAAAGGGTGTTCGAGAGACGGTTGAGGGTGAGGTAGCCAAGCCCTGTATCCAGAAGGAACCGTACCCGGTTCTTTATTTCCGTGAGAAGCCGTTCCGCGATGACGGCGTCGGTTTCGTTTAATTCAAGTTGATCGAAGAACTCTTTCAACTCCGTTACCGGCAACATGACCAGTTCTGTGATAGATTTCCCGTCCACTTTTACGTATGACGCTTCCTGCTTGAGCCGCGATCCCTTGCACAGGGGACAGGTGGTTTTGCCGCGGTAACGCGCCAGCATGACCCGGTATTGGATCTTATAGAGATTCCTTTCCAGCATCCCGAAAAAATCGTGGATCCCGTAGATGCTAAAGTCGTGACGCCCATTCCAGAGGATATCCTTTTCCTCATCCGTCAGGTCATAATAGGCGCGGTGGATAGGAAAATCGACTTTGTAGGCATTCTGTACGAATTCCTTTCTCCATTCGCTCATCTTTTCCCCCCTCCAACACTGTGCGCACTCCTCCTGTACCGAGAGGCTCTTGTCGGGAATCACCAGGTTCTCATCGATACCCACCACCTTTCCAAACCCTTCGCATTTGGGACAAGCGCCGGCGGGACTGTTGAAGTTGAACATCATCTCGGTGGGTTCTTCGAACGTGAGACCGTCCGCCTCGAAACGATTGGAAAAGGTGAACGACTCAATCCCGTTCTCACTCCAGAAACGGACAATGCATTCGCCGTTGCCCTCCAGAAAAGCGGTCTCTACCGAGTCGGACAGCCGGTTCACCGTCGCTTTATCGGAAGAGCATGAGAGCCGGTCGATCACCAGTAACACCTCGTTTACGGGTGGCAACTTCTTCTGCTCCAACAGTTCGTCGATACGGTAGAACTGTTCTCCCACATCCACACGGGTAAAACCCTCTTTCAGCAGTATCTCCAGCTGGCTTCGCAGGTCGCGCCCGTTCCTCAGCTGGATATGCGACAGGACCGCCATGCGGGTACCTTCCCGGTATTCTTCCATTTTTGCCACCACATCATGGACATAATGGCGTTTTACCTCCTTGCCCGAAACAGGTGAGATGGTCTTGCCGATGCGGGCATAAAGCAACCGCAGGTATTCATATATTTCGGTAGAAGTACCCACCGTGGAACGCGGGTTGCGGGAGGTGGTTTTCTGTTCGATGGCGATGGCAGGGGGAATGCCCCGTATATAATCGCACTCCGGCTTGTTCATGCGCCCGAGGAACTGCCGTGCATAAGCCGAGAGGCTCTCTACATAACGCCGCTGCCCTTCGGCATACAACGTGTCGAATGCCAGTGACGATTTTCCTGATCCGGAGAGTCCCGTGATAACCGTGAAAGTGTTGCGGGGGATGTTTACGTCGATGTTTTTGAGGTTGTTGACGCGTGCACCTTTTATTTCGATCTGTTTTGGATTATTCATATAACCTTTGCTATAACCCGCAAAGATAAGGATTTTATCTCTCTCGATAAAGGTCATGGGTGATAAAAAGGGATCAGTCGCCCGATAAATCAAAGAAAAGAATTATTTTTGTTGCTGAATGTGGAAATCTACCTTCCGGAATCTGTTCCCAAATCTCAAGAGTCACCCTATGGAAGCTTTTCTTTCAGAATTACAACATGAATTTGCCTTACCGTTTTCCAACCCGGTATTGATCTTCGCGCTGCTTTTGGCGATTGTGCTTCTGGCGCCCATCCTCCTCAAACGGATCAATGTGCCGAGTATCATCGGGCTGATCGTGGCGGGTGTTATTATCGGTCCCCACGGGCTTAACTGGATCGATAATACCCATGCCGGTGTGGAGATGTTTTCCACCATAGGATTGCTGTATATTATGTTTATCGTGGGATTGGAACTCGATCTGGGTGAGTTTGTGCTGCATAAGAACAGAAGTCTCGCTTTTGGTTTTTACACCTTTGGTATCCCCCTGCTCGTCGGCTACCCTGTTTGTCATTATCTGCTCGGCTACGATGCGAATGCCAGTTTCCTTACGGCAAGTATGTTCTCTACCCATACCCTGGTAGCCTATCCCATTGTGAGCCGTATGGGGATTGCACGTAACCAGGCCGTGGCAATTACGGTGGGAGGTACCATCCTTACCGATACGGCCGTGCTGATTATCCTCGCACTGGTTTTGTCCAACAGCAACGGGGAACTGGATGCCGGTTTCCTTATAAGGTTGCTACTCTCGCTAACGCTCTTCTCACTGGTTATTTTCCTGATAGTACCCCGCATTGCCAAATGGTTTTTTAAGAGAGCTACCTCCGAAAAATATTCTACCTTTATCTTTGTGCTTTTTGTGGTATTTTCTGCCGGTTTCATGGTAGAACTGGGAGGAATTGAGCCCATCATCGGGGCATTTGCCGCGGGACTGGCCCTGAACAGGCTGATCCCTCATTCATCGGCATTGATGAACCGGATTGAGTTCTTCGGGAATGCGCTCTTTATCCCCTTTTTTCTGATCTCGGTAGGGATGCTGGTCGATATCACCGTGGTACTGGACGGGCCACGTACCCTTATCGTGGCGTCGACGCTTACGCTGGTAGCGCTGCTGGGGAAATGGTTGGCGGCATGGGCGACACAAAAGACATTCCGTTACTCAAATACCCAGAGAAATCTTATTTTCGGACTGAGCAGTTCACATGCAGCTGCTACGCTGGCCATCATTCTTGTGGGCTACAGGGCGGATCTGCTGGATGAATATATTCTGAACGGGACCATTATCCTTATCCTTCTTACCTGTATCGTGGCTTCGGCCTATACGCAAAGGGCAGCCAGGAAGATAGCGATCAGCGAGGAGAACGAACCCCTTACGCCCTCTTCCATGGGCGAATTTGCCCAGGAGAAAATTCTGGTGCCTATTGCTAACCCCACCAATATCGGTCAGCATGTGGAACTGGCATTGTTGCTGAAAGATAAAAAATCGGTGAATCCCGTCTCACTGTTGGGGGTAGTGCCCAACAACCAGGAGGCGGAAAAAAATATAGTGAGCTTCAGGAAACAGTTGCAGGATCTTGTTTCCAGAGCTACGGCGGCTGAGGTGAACGTAGATATTATTACTACCATCGACCATAATCCGGCGGATGGTATTGTGCGCACAGCACGTGAGACGATGTCGGATATCGTGATCTTGGGATGGCCGGGCAAAGCGGGGCTATGGGATAAACTGCTGGGAGAGAAAGTCGACCTGATCATTAAGAATATGGATAAGAATCTGTTTGTCTGCCATGTGGAACAAAATCTTATTTTAAGCAAACGGATTGTGGTGATCTCGCCGCCCCTGGCTGAAAAAGAAGATGGCTTCGGGCTGTGGGTGAGTAAAGTGACAAAACTCTCCTCTGAGTTGTCCATCCCGGTACTGCACCTGGGACATCCCGATACGCAGAAGATCATTTCCGGACAGAAAAAAGCGGGGAATTTTACTTTCCAGCCGTTTGTGGATTGGAACAACCCGTTGTCCTGCGGCGACCTGATCAAAAAAGATGATTTGATCATGCTGGTTTCAGCTCACATCGGATATATTTCCCATATCCCGGTTTTGGAGAGTCTGCCGACCCGCTTAGAGAACCGTTTCCCACACCATAACCGTATCGTTGTCTATCCCAAACAACATTTCGCAGATCAGTTGCTGGAAACCGATGATCATATTTTTATTCCGTAGAATTTAAGATTTAAAATTTCAAGATTCAAGATCTGACTACGTCGATTTTGGCTCCGCCGAATGTTGTTTCAATTCAAAATTTAGGAATTTGAGTGTGTAATAAATGGATTTAATGGTAATTAATTGGTAATTGATAAAATGAATCAGTTTGTTCGATTTAGTTGTTTTTTGTTTATTATTGGGATGATCACTGCCTGTGGCACTGCAAAACAATCCCTGACGCATACTCCCGATGCTGCCCCGAAACGCGAATTTCGCGGCGCATGGGTGCAGACAGTAGGGCAATCGCGTTACAGCCAGATGAACAGTGCCGCCATGAAGCATTATATTTCCGCTATGATGCAGAAATTCGATGAAGCGGGCATCAATGCTGTTATTTTCCAGATCCGTCCCGAAGCCGACGCTTTCTACCGGTCGGAACTGGAACCCTGGAGCCGGTTTCTGGCCGGTGAACAGGGGAAAGCGCCCGACGATCCCACCTTCGACCCTCTGGCTTTTCTCATCGAAGAGTGCCATAAACGGGGGATGGAGTTCCACGCCTGGCTGAATCCCTATCGGGTAAAGACCAATACCAACAATACGCTTGCAAAAAGCCATCTCTATTGGAAACATCCGGAGCGTTTCGTTCAGTACGGGAACCAGTTGTTTTTTGATCCGGGGCTGCCTGAAAACCGGGGATTTATATGTGAAGTGGTGCGTGATATTGTTACACGCTATGAGGTGGATGCCATCCATATGGATGACTATTTTTATCCTTATCCCATAGCGGGAGCCTCTTTCCCCGACGACAACAGTTTCAGGATGTATGCTGCTTCGCAGGGGTTTTCCCCTTCGCAGCGCGGCGACTGGCGCCGTAACAACGTAAACCTGCTTATCCAGCAGATAAAACTGACTATTGCCGGCTCCAAACCGTGGGTGCGTTTCGGCATCAGCCCCTTCGGGATTTACCGGAACAAGCGGAGCGACCCGAACGGGAGCGATACCAACGGTTTGCAGAACTACGACGACCTGTATGCCGATATTAAACTGTGGGTGGAGAAAGGGTGGATCGATTACAACCTGCCGCAACTCTATTGGGAGATCGGTCATAGCGCTGCCGATTATACCACCCTGCTGCATTGGTGGAATGCCAATAACTTCGAACAACACCTTTATATCGGGCAAGACCTGAAACGAAGCATCGACAAGAACGAGTTAAACGTAAAGATCCGCCAGTCACGCGAAATGTCTTTTGTACATGGCAATTGCTACTGGTACGGCTACCAGATACTCGATAATTTTGCCGGAGTAGCGGATGCCCTGAGAACCGACATTCATCGTGCCAAAGCGTTGCTTCCCGCATATACACATCTGTACAAAGGACGTCCCGCCACCGTAAAGAAACTGACGGACGTGTACACCGAGGATATGCATTTCCTCACCTGGGAACATAAGAAGGCTCCCGTGGATCCCGAATCGGCACAACGATTTGTGGTCTACCGTTTCCGCCGGGGAGAGAAGGTGGATATCAACCGGGCGGAAAATATTGTGAAGATTACGCCTGACAACTTTTTCGTACTTCCTTATGAAGATGGCGGAACCCGTTATACCTATGTGGTAACCGCACTTGACGCTTTTCATAACGAAAGCAAGCCGGCAAAGACCAAGGTGAAGCTGTAAAACAGGGAAATATTGATTTTGTTTGCCGGCGATAGGGTAAAATCGTTTCACGGATGTTATCTTTGTACCCATATTAAAAGGAGAACGGATGATTGATAGTGAACAATTTCCGCTGGTCGCCAAAACCCTGGCGGAGCTGGAAGACGTACTGGCGGAAGAACTGATCGCACTGGGTGCGGATAATGTGGAGTTGGGTACCCGGATGGTGTCGTTCACGGGCGACAAGGCGCTGATGTATAAGACGAATGTGCATTGCCGTACAGCATTGCGCATCCTCAAGCCCTTTTATACTTTCAAGGCGGAGAGCGCCGATGAGGTATATGAAGCGGTGAAACAATTCAATTGGGATGATTACCTCTCCTTAGACACTACATTCTCCATCGATGCCGTAGTCTTTTCGCATATCTTTACCCATTCCAAGTTTGTAGCATACAGGGTAAAAGATGCCATTGCTGACTGGTTTAAAGAGAAGTATGACAAGCGTCCCTCAGTAAGTGTATCCAATCCCGATATCATGTTGCATATCCATGTGGCGCATAACAAATGCACCCTGTCGCTCGATAGTTCGGGAGAGTCGCTCCATAAGCGCGGTTACCGGGTGGCACAGGGAGATGCACCGCTGAACGAGGTGCTGGCGGCCGGCATGATCCTGAAATCGGGATGGAGAGGAGAGAGCGACTTTATCGACCCGATGTGTGGTTCGGGAACGCTGCTGATCGAGGCGGCCATGATCGCCTTAGGCACCCCTCCGGGTATTCACCGTCCACATTTTGCCTTCGAAAAATGGAGAGATTTCGATCAGGAACTCTTCAGCGACATTTACAATGACGATTCCGGTGCCCGCGAGTTTAACCATCGTATTATGGGTTTCGATATTTCTCCCAAAGCCATCGCTATTGCCGAGAGGAATGTCAAAAATGCAGGACTGAAAAAATATATTGATCTGGAGGTGAAACCGTTCCGGCAATTCACCGAAGCACCTGCACCCGAAGGTATTCTGATGACCAATCCGCCGTACGGGGAACGCCTTAAAGTGGAGGATCTGGACGAACTTTATTCGATGATAGGCGAGCGGCTGAAACATGTCTTCGCGGGATACCGCGCTTATATATTGAGTTACCGGAAGGAGTCGTTCGATGCGATCGGGCTCAGGCATTCCAACCGGTTTTTCCTCTATAACGGTGCGTTGGAGTGTGAGATGCGTGAATACGAGATATTTTCCGGTAAACGCGATGACCGCCCGGCAAAGGGTGCGCCCCGCGGCAGTGGTAGGTCGGGCGGCTACGACGCGCAATCCGAAAGGAATTCCAGAGAGGGGTACCGTCGTTCTCACCGTGCAAATGAGACCAGTGAGGAAAAACCGCGAGACACGTACCGCCCTAAAAGGAGCGACGATGCGAGACCGGGCAACACCTTTTCCTCTAAAGGCCGGGGGCAGGGCAAGTTCAGTAAGCAGGCGCCCAACAGAAAGAAGGGCGGCAACCGATTAAGAAGTAAATGATTATTTTATCCATGAAATTCATCTGCATAAAAATAAAACCTTAACCCAAAAACGATAAACAATGTAGGCATAGTCTTTGTGATTGAATACAAATTAGGGACAAAAATTTATCCCTAACGTTTCTTCTTTCTCTAAATATGTTAAATTCATATTTTTTCTATATAAAATTATGAAATACCAAGAAAATGATATACATTTGTGCTCGATTGGTTAAAAAATAAGTGTAAATGAAAGTAAATTCAACAGTCTTCTGTATGTGCAACCGCCCTTCATTAACATTATTTAACGGGGGGGGGGCAAATTCTCTTGTAAACTTTCCGAACTTTATTTTTGCCTCTTTCTCAGTCAATTAACGTCCAATTTTATTTCTTCATTCCATTATATGTCGAAGCGCCTCTTCGGCGTACGTTCTCCTTTTACACCCTTTTTATCGATAACTAATGTTTCCGTCTCTCTCTTTTGGAAGACGTCCAAATTGTTTATGCCTGCCGGCGCAACTTTACCCTGTTTCTTCCTCGCTCTTCTCCGGGCGAAGAGGAGGCGAAGAAAAAACCAACTGCGTAGGGTTCCTGCTTACGGGAACGTGCACAACAGGTGTGCGTTAGGCTTGTGCTTGGCGGATGTCTCGATATGTACCAGGGAAAGAAAAAATAAAATTGTTCAAAAGAGTTCTTAATCTTCAAAACAAGTAGAGTATGAAAAGAAAATTAATTGTGTTTCTAACCCTTTTCTTTGCAGGAATAGGGAGCTTGATCGCACAGACACAGGTACGCGGTATCGTGACGGACGAATCGGGCGACCCGGTGATCGGTGCTACCATCCAAATCAAAGGGACTTCACAGGGTACCGTTTCCGATATCGACGGAAACTTCACCCTCTCGGCCCCCGCGGGAGGGACACTGGTAATCTCCTTCGTGGGGTACGCCACCCAGGAGGTTGCCGTGAGTGCAAACGTGAGGGTCATATTACGGGAAGATGCGGAGATACTGGATGAAGTAGTTGTCACTGCCTTGGGTATTTCAAGGGAAAGGAAAGCTTTAGGGTATTCTGCCACAACTGTTAACAATGAGCGGCTAACAGAAAGCCGCACAACAGATATCATGTCAGGAATCGCCGGCAAGGTAGCCGGTGTGCAGATAACCAGTAGCTCAAGCCCGGGAGCTTCCAACTCTGTAATCATTCGCGGTATAAGTTCTCTGTCGGGATCCAACCAGCCACTGTATGTGGTGGATGGGGTACCCGTCGACAACTATGCGCACTTTCCGACAGACGGGTTGAACTTAGCATACGACTTCGGCAGCGGCGCCAATGCCATTAATCCCGACGACGTTGAGTCCATGACAATTCTCAAAGGCGCGGCGGCAACCGCCCTCTACGGTAACCGTGCGGCAAACGGGGTTATACTCATCACCAGCAAAACCGGTAAGAAAAGAGCCAAAGGGTTGGGCGTAGAATATAACGGCGGCTTGCAAGCCGAAACCGTTTTGCGCCTGCCGGAATTTCAAAACGAGTTTGGTATCGGATGGAGCGGCGACTACACCTTGATAGAGAACGGTAGTTGGGGACCGCGTTTCGACGGTTCCATGCAGTTGTGGGGGAATGTATACAACAACTCTCAAAAAATGAAACCCTACGTGGCGTTGGAAAACAATGTGAAGGAATTTTTCGATACCGGAATGCGCTATTCAAATAGCGTTTCGTTCAATAACGCCACCGAAAGCAACAGCTATTTTGTTTCCCTGTCCCAAATAACGGACAATGGGATTCTTCCCACCTCCGCCGATTCGTATGATCGTTACACTTTCTCGCTTCGCGGAAGCCAGAAAGTGAATGACCTCAATATTACCGCGGCGGTCAACTACGCCAGCCAGGAAAACAAGTTCGTCTCTACCGGGCAGGGGCTTTCCATGGTAAACTCAATCTACCAAATGCCTCGCGACGTAAGCATTATAGGACTGGCCGACTTGAATGACCCCTTTAACACGCCGGGCTATTATTACACCCCTTATGGAGTTACGAATCCTTATTACATTCTGGAAACCTACCAGAATCAACAAAAGGCTGAGAAAATATTCGGAAAGTTCGAGTTGGATTACAGTTTCTTGAAATATTTCAAAGCACTGTACCGCTTAGGCTTGGATGCTTCCAACAGCCACCACAACTTCGGCTCTCCAAACCTGAAGGCGTTGTATCCCAACACCCCCAACAGTAGCAACTTTGAAAGTGAAGAGGGTACCGTGCGGGTGAGGATGGACCGCAGAAGGGAGTTGAACCAGGATTTCCTTCTTACTTTCGATATGCCGGTGAATGACTTCCAAATTAATGCCGTAGGCGGTTTTAGCACCAACGAACGGTGGTCTGTCTATACGCAAACCGAAGTCAATGGGCTTGACTTACCTACCTGGTACCACCTGAGCAACTCGGCAAGCACTCCCAATATCACGCAGATAGAATCTCTCCGCAGGTTGTACGGAGTGTACGGACAGGCGGAAATAGCCTGGCGAAACACGCTCTATCTTACCCTTACGGCCCGTAACGATTGGTCGTCGACCCTCCCGAAAGAAGCCCGGAGTTTCTTCTATCCGGGAACAGCCGTCAGTTTTGTTTTCAGCGAATTGCTGCCGGCATCGGCCAGGGAAGCCATAACCTTCGGGAAGGTGCGTCTGGCTTTCGGACAGACCGGTAATGATGCCAACCCGTACATGGTCAATCCCTATTATATTCAGGGAAATTTCAATTCATCTGGCTTCGGCGACCTGAACTTCCCATTGCAAAACACCAACTCTTTCAGTTTGGGCAATGTATTGGGAAATCAGAACTTAAGCCCCGAAAAAACAACCGAATGGGAAGTCGGGCTGAACATGGGATTCCTTAAAAACCGCATCTCCATTGACGCGGCCTATTATGACCGTAACTCCGACAAGCAGATTTTTACGCTGAACATGGATCCGGCCACCGGATACACCGCCCAGAACATGAACCTGGGAAAGGTGAGCAACAAGGGGATAGAACTACTCCTCAACTTCCGGCCGATCGAAATGAGGAATTTCAGTTGGGATGTGGGATGGACTTTCACCCAAAACAAGAGCAAAGTGATTAGCTTGCCCGAAGAACTGGGTGGCGAAGTAAACATTTCCCCCGTTGTAAACGAGGTGCAGATGTATAACATTGTGGGCGAACCGGTCGGGACGTTCAAGGCTCAGGTAGCCAAACGCGACAACCAGGGACGGATCATCGTCAACGCCTCGAATGGGCTCCCGGTGGCCGCCGACGATTACGAGATAATGGGTTCCATCAACCACAAATATGAAATGGGTGTCTCCACAACTTTCAGGTTCAAAGAGATAACCCTTTCCGCTGACTTTGACATCCGGCAAGGGGGGAAAATGTATTCCCGCACCAAAGACATCAACTACTTCGTGGGAAATCCGATTCAAACGGCTTACAACGACCGCAATACGTTCATTGTCCCCAATTCGGTAAACGAAGTGGTAGCTGCCGACGGCTCGGTATCCTATGTCGAAAACAAAACAGCCATCGCTTCCAGCAATGTCTTTCAGTTCTGGGGCAACGGGGGCGAAGATTTGGGAAGCGCTTTCCTGATAGACAAGTCGTATGTGAAACTACGTTCCATAAGTTTAGGATGGGACCTTCCGGGAAGGTGGTTGGCCAACACCCCTTTCATGGGCGTGAAAATGTCGGTTTTCGGCAATAACCTGTTCCTTTGGACGCCAAGTAGTAATACCTTCATCGATCCGGAAATGACTACTTTCGGGAACGACCTTCGCGGTAAATACGGCGAATTTTCAGCCAACCCCACTACACGGCGATTTGGTTTCAACTTGAATGTTAAATTTTAAACTGGAGAGCACTAAAGATGAAAAAAATATTCATATACGTTATTTTGTTTGCGGGTCTATTTGCCTGTGACTTAGATATTAACAATGATCCGAGCTATCCTTCGGATGTGTCGGCCGACCTGATCTTCCCCTCGGCTCAAAATGCCATGGCGACAGTGATCGGTGACCAACTGTACAACTACTCCGGTTTCTTCGCACAATATTACGATCAGATGCCGGAAGCAAACCAGTATAACAACGAAGCGGAATATAATCTTGACGTGGCGCGCACGGTCTTTAACCGGCCGTACCAAAATTTGTATGCCGGGGCTCTGGCCGACTTGCAGGATATATTTTCTAAAACGACCAACACGTCAAACCTCTTTGCAGCCCAGGTTTTACGCACTTTTTGCTTCCAGGTGCTGGTGGACAACCTGAACGTTGTGCCTTATACGGAAGCCTTGCAGGGCAGCGCCATACCGTCTCCCGCCTGGGATAACGGACAGTCTGTTTATGAAGGGGTCCTGGCCGAGTTGGATGAAGCAGAATCGGCTTTGGGTAGCGAACTGATGACCCTGAGCGACCTGCTCCTGTCGCAAAACATGTCGCAATGGAGAGGGTTTGCCAACGCCTTGCGGCTGAGGATGTACCTGCGCTTCATCGACGCCAATATAGACGCGGCGAACTATACCAGCAAGGTCAAAGCCTTGGTGGATGCAGGGAATTTCTTCAGCGGTGATGTGAAATATGATGTATTTGCCGACGAAGCGAATAAACGCAACCCGTGGTATTCCACGAACCGGGCATCGTTGGCAGCCAACCATGTGGCGTCTTACCCGATCATCGAATACCTCAAGATCACCAACGACCCGCGCATCGAGTACAACTTCGAAAGGGCAACGAACACGGGTGACTTTGCCGGCGAGTTACCCGGGTCGAAACAGGTGTTGACGGCCAACAAGAATGCCGATTTCAGCTTTATGAAGTATTATCCGACCAAGCCGGTCTATTTCTTCACACAAAGTGAGTTGCAATTCCTGCTTGCCGAAATTTACCTGCGGTTTTATGACGACAACGCCCGGGCCCAGGCGGCATACGAAGCCGCCATCGACGCCGATTTTTCGGCACGCGGAATGGAGGAATCTCCCGAAACTATGTACGGAACGGGAAGAGCGGTTGCCTGGAGTACGGCCACGACGACAGCCGATAAGTTGGAACTGATCTATATGCAAAAATGGGTGGCGCTTTGCTACATGGATCATATGGAAGCCTGGTCGGAACTGCGCCGTACGGATGTGCCGGAATTGTCGCCTCATACCGGCGCTGCCATTAATGCCGATGCAACGATATATACCGCCGGCAATCTGATTGCGCCCATGACCAATGCGCTTGGAGGACAAACCCTGATCAAACGGGTGCCTTATCCGCAGACGGCGATCGACAGAAACAAGAATACACCCAGCCCTGTTTCCTCTTCAACTGCAGTATGGTGGGATGTGAAATAGATCGGGTTACTAATATTTAAACTATGCAGTTATGAAGAAAATAATACATTACTTGTTTGTTTGTCTCGCATGTATGGCAATTTCTTGCGAAGACGATACGTCAAAAGATATGTCCAAGATCACATACTTTGTCAATTATGAGATATTGGGCGATGAGACAATGCTTTTGCCTGTGGGTACGCCCTACGTGGAACCGGGTGTTATTGCCATGGAAGGAGAGACCGATATTACTTCTTCCGTAGTCATTACCGGCAGCGTTGATGCGAGCGCCATCGGAATTTACGACATCAGTTATTCCGCCACCAATGTGGACGGTTTCTCAAGTTCCGTCTCCCGGACGGTTGTCGTGTATGATCCCTCGATCACAACGGATATCTCCGGAGTATATACTGCCGCCGCCGGTACGCACAGGCTCGCAATCGCAACCGGTGCAACAGTCTCGTACGCCGATTATAGCGTTACGCTGACCTCTATTGCACCGGGTGTTTTTCAGGTGAGCGACTTCTTTGCCGGATACTATGAAGTGAGGGCAGGATATGGCTCTTCATACGCCATGAGAGGCTATATCAAGCTTAATGCCGATAATTCCCTGGGATTGCTGAGCAGCAGCGTTGCCGGATGGGGCGATTCACTCGACCGTTTGGAGGACGGAGCCTACGACCCCGTATCGGGAACCGTTTCCTGGGGCGCCGTATACGCAGGTGCTTATTCGTTTAATGTTATATTAACAAAATAATGATCGCTATGATGAAAAAATATATTGCATTGCTTACTGCCGCTTTGGCCTTTACATTCATTTTTACGGCTTGCGAAGATACAACAGACCCGGGTGGCACCGAAGTTGAAAAAATGGCGGGCGACTGGTGGGTAACAATCACCAACACCGGAACCGATTATGAAGGCGAATACGGCCCCTATCTGATAAACAGCTACAACACGGCAGCCAACGTTGCCACGGAAATATGGGTGGATGACGGAGCGCACTTCTGGGATTTCAAGGTGAAGGTGAACGTCAACTATGCAGCGGGTACCTTTGCAACAGACGGTTTCGTGGATAACGACTCCTATGAATCGAAGGTAAAGATCACCGATGGCAAAATAACGAAAGACGGTGCTGTAACACCAAGCGGGATGCCGGCCGATAAAATAGAATTCAAAGTGAACTTCGACGACGACGACCTGGACGGAACCGCTGTTTTTGAAGTGACCGGATTCCGCCGGACCGGTTTCCCGGCAGACGATTTTGAATAAAAACGTCCGGTTTAACCCCAAAGCATCCGGCGATGGTGCCGGATACTTTGAGTAATAGACGGAAATCGGTTAAAAAATCATATATAAAACCTTTCAGTTCAATTTATCATAAACTCTACATTAAATTAAACACTAATGAAAGGACCGGACAGGGCCAGGAGTGATTCCCCGCCCTGTCTTTTTTTCTCTTTTTACGCTCCTTGCAAGCGGCGGGTACCCCGGAAAACATCGAAAGGCCTCCTATTTACCGGTATCCAGTCCTAAGGTATAAAGATAAGCGTATTTTTAACAAACAAATAATCCTATCTCACCCGGACGGTATCTGAAGATTCCGATATCCCATTCTCGTTGAATGCTTCGATGGTGAAATAATATTCCTGATCGGTGGTCAGGGCTTTTAAAAGCAACTGGTTGTCGTCATACACCAGCCAGGAACTGTAAAGTTTATCCGGGGCGATTCCCCAGCGGACATTGTAGCCTTGCACATCTTTTTGTGCATTCCAGGTGATCATCGCATCGCGGCGGTCATCCTCCCTTTTCACCCGGAAGCCGGTAACAGGCCCGGGTTTTTTCCCTTCACCAATGCCGAACACGCGGATATCGGAAATGGCCAGGTGGGGAGTGGGTACTTCTATATTCCTGTACCGGAGATAGCGGATCCTTTCCGGTTGCGCCAATTCCACGTAGTCGTTGGGATTGTCCCGATAACTGTTGCTTTTGTCTATCAATATTTCCCACTTCCGGCCATCCAATGAACCCTCAACCACGTACCTGTGCCTTAATCCGGGAATTCTGCCGTACATGTCGGATTCGTGATCGAAGTAGTTGATCTGTACGGCCTGTACCTTACCCGGTTTTTGCAGGTCTATGGTAGCCCACTGGCTGTCTCCGTTGTCTCCGGCAAGCCAGTAGGTTTTTACCTGCTCGTCGGTCAATTTTTCGGCGGTATGATCTCCTGTGGATGAAGAAACCGTGACCGGTTTTTTATAAGATAACAGCATCCAGCCGGCGAATTCACCCGCTTTTCCGGGTTCGGACGGTGCGTAACGCGGATAGTCACCGAAATAGGTGTCGCTCCACATCAGGTCATCGTTATCAAAATAGAGCGGGAACATGCAAAGCCGTCGTTCCCAGTTGACATTGTAAGAGAGCGCCATCGAGGCAAAGTGCCAGTAAAGGTCCTGCGGACCTTTTACGGTACTTCCATGTCCCGCTCCATTCATAAATCCTCCCGGTTTAAAACTCACCGGATTGTTGGGGGCATATTCAAAAGGCCCCAGCGGATGGTCGCCGATATATACGCCATCGGCATACACATTGAATTCGGTTCCCGGGGCTCCGTATTGCAGATAATATTTGTTGTTGTGCTTTGTCATCCAGGGTCCTTCAATATACCCCGGAATGGTGTCGCTGTTGTTCTCACCGAACCTTTCCCATCCATGTTTGTCCATATCCTTATTGAAGAGGGAATCAACTTCTCCGTAACGGATGAAACGATGATCCTTGTTCAATCTTTGTCCGCGGATAGGGTAGAGGTTGGATGATCCCCAATAGATATACGCTGAGCCGTCGTCGTCGATAAAGAGCGCCGGATCCTGAAGATTATGCAGTATGGCGGGAACAGCCTTCCAGTCGCCCCGCCTGGGATTATCGGTATATAATGCGCTCATTGATCCGGAAGGGTCGCCCATGACATATAAGACCGAATCTTTATAGTTGTGGGCGGCAGGCGCGTTGCTTCCCTGCGGATACCACTTTTCGGGCTCAATGAAATTCCAGTTCTGCAGGTCGGTAGAGTGCCAGTAACCCATGGAACGTGTGACGAACATATAATATTCCCCCCTGAATTCCACCACTGCCGGATCGGCTCCCGAGCGATAGGATATATCCTTATCGGAATTGTAGATCATATAGGTGTAATCTATATTGATCGGATTACAATAGGTGCGCATCCTTGCGTTCTGCGCGATGGCGTTGAAAGACACCATGCACGCGATAATCGCGATCGTGACGGAGAGATTTTTATTGTTCATAATTCAAAATTCAAGATTCAAAATTCAAGATTGAGCTTCGCTGACTAGCAGATTATTATCACTGATTTTCAATTAAATCGTCACATCATCAAATTATCACATCATCACATCAACTTTTATTCAATCCGGAAATCGATCTCGTTGGAATTGTCAGCAGCGTGTTGTGCTACCCAGAGTTTCATATTGCCGGGTTCCGCCTTTTTCTGCATATCGATGCCGTAGAAAGCCATATCGTCGGAGGCCAGTTCAAACGTTACCTGTCCGGACTCGCCCGCTTTTAACGCGATCTTTTGGAATCCTTTCAATTCTTTTACCGGACGGGTCACACTGGCGACAAGCTGGCGGGTATAAAGTTGTACCACGATCTCCCCGTCTGCCGGTCCTGTGTTCCGGATATCGGCCGTAATGGTGATTTTATCATCCTTCGTTTTCAGTACACTTTTATCAGTTTTCACGTTATCGATCCCGAATGTGGTATAGCTCAATCCGTACCCGAAAGAATAAAGCGGGGTGATGGACGTATCGAGGTAGTTGGATTTGTAGTCTACCGACTCATTGTTCAGATCCACCGGCCGGCCGGTATTCTTTTGATTGTAGTAGATAGGTATCTGTCCTATGTTCCGGGGGAATGACATCACCAGGCGCCCCGACGGATTGTAATCGCCCGCGATCACGTCGGCAATACCATGCCCTCCCTGCGTGCCGGGGAACCAGGCCTGCAGGATGGCATCCATATTCTCATCTTCCCATAAAAGATCGAGCGGACGCCCGCTCAGGGTGACCAGTACCACTGGTTTTCCGGTTTCCTTCAATGCCCTTAACAACTCACGTTGCGGTTCGGGCAGGCGTATATCGGTTCTTACGGCCGCTTCGCCCGACCAGTTGAAATCTTCTCCCATTGCGGCGATCACGATATCGGCCCTGCGGGCGGCTGATACCGCTTCGGCTATTGTGGCAGGTGAGGTTTCGGTGATGGATGCCCCTTCTGCATAGATAAGGCTTACCGGGGAGCCTTCATATTTTTCCATCAGTCCTTTCAGGATGGGTATGCTTTTGTTGCGGTCGCCCAATCCGGCCCATTCGCCGTTGAGGTTGACGGAGTCGTTCATCAGCGGACCGACCAGGGCAATGGTCTTTCCGCTCTCTTTCGTAACCGGGAGAACTTGGTTGTCGTTCTTCAACAGGACTACCGATGATGCTACGGCTTTGCGTGCCGTTTCCATAAATTCGGGCGTCATTGTGTTTTGTTTCGCCCTCTCTTCGTCGAGATAGCGATAAGGATCATCGAAGAGACCCAGCAGGAACTTCATTTCGAGGATGCTGCGTACGGCATTATCGATACTCTTTTCGGATATTTTTCCTTCTTTGACCGATTCGGCCAGATACTTAATAAACGTGGCTCCGGTCATGTCCATATCGATACCCGCATTCACTGCCAGTTCTGCGGCATGCTTCTCGTCTCTTGCCACGCCGTGGGGTACCAGTTCGTTCACACCGGTATAATCACTGACCACAAATCCTTTGAAACCCCATTCGTTGCGCAGCACCTCCGTCATCAGCCACCGGTCTGCGGTAGCCGGTACGCCGTTGATCTCGTTAAAAGAGGCCATGAAAGTGGCCACGCCTGCTTCGAGTGCAGCCCGGTAAGGTGGCAGGTAAACATTCCTTAGGGTGTGTTCCGACAGTTCAGCCGTGTTATAATCCCTGCCCGATTCGGCTGCGCCGTAAGCCGCAAAGTGTTTGCCTGTGGCAAGCAGTGTGGTAAGCGAGTTGAGGGACTCAGTTCCTTTTCCTCCCTGAAAGCCGATGACCCGGGCTTCGGCTACCTTACTGCCCAGGTAAGGATCTTCGCCGGCGCCTTCCATCACGCGGCCCCAGCGGGCATCACGTCCAATGTCGACCATGGGTGCGAACGTCCAGTTGATCCCGTCGGATGCCGCTTCAATAGCTGCGATCTCGGCTGTCCGTTGCATCATCCCCAGGTCCCACGAACAGGCTTCGGCCAGCGGGATAGGGAAGATGGTTTTATAACCGTGCACTACATCCTGTCCGAAGAGGATAGGAATACCCAGTCTTGTCTTTTCCACGGCAATTTCCTGCATCCGCCGGATCCCCTCCACCGAAGTGGCATTAAAGATACTACCTATCAGTCCTTTTTCCAGATAGGGCTGAAAGTCATCTGACATCACCGGGCCGGTGATCGACCAGTTAGCGGAGAACTGCGTCATCTGTCCGATTTTCTCCTCGAGCGTCATCAGTTTCAGTACCGAATCCACTCTCTGTTCGATGCGTTTGTCGCCACTGAAACTCTGCCATCTGCCGGCTCCCGAAGTTCCGGGTGAGGGTGATCCGCAGGCCGCAAGCAGGATCACCGCCAGAATGTATACTATTGAAAGAATATTTTTTCCCATTTTTTGTCTTTTCTTTTTATCCTTGATTATTATGTAATGATTAATTAAATTCAGAAATTAGAAATTAGAAAGAAAGAAGTCCGGGAAGTCAAGAAGTCTGGTATTTTCAATTATAAATTATAAATTATGAGTTATGAATTGAAAATCGACATAGTCAAATCTTGAATTTTGAATCTTGAATCTTGAATCATTATTCCCTTTACTCACCTTTTACTATTCACTATTCACTATTCACTTTTAGTTTTTAGTTACTCGTTTCATAGGTGAATCCCAGTTTCTTCAACCCTTCCTGGATCTCGGGCGCTCCCATAAACAGGTTCCACAACAAGCCGGTGCGGTAGTTTTCGATCATCGGAGCAATGGTGAGCTGGTCGATGGCCAGGTATCGTTGCGGATACCAGTCGTCCTGTATACTGAACGCATCGTAAAAACCGTACTTTCCCCATATCTTATCGCCCAGGTCGAAATAAAAGTGTTTCAATGCCTTCATCGACTGGTCGGGCGTGTAGGGAAAACTCGACAATGCGGCCGTAGGTGTGATAACACCCAGGTCGTTCTTCACCGGCATGTGGGCCGAATATCCGTTGACTGAGTAGCTGGCCGTCAATCCCCAGCAGTTGTCGCTGTATCCTTCAAACCCTTTGGGATTCTCCGCACAGTATTCGTAGTTGATAAGCGCCTGGTTACTGTTGAGTTGCCAGTAATCGGCATATTGATCTTTCAATCCTTTCGGATTCAATCCGATATAAGAATAGTGCGCCCAGAACAGCGGGCCTCCGTATTCTTCCGCCCCGTTATGCTTCAATATAAGCGGATGCCCATACGCAACCGCATCGCTTTTGATCCCACCACTGCGTGCCCATCCGTTGTGGTAGGCCGATGCCGGAATGGAATGGGTGGGTGAGGATGCCGCCAGGATATAAGTGATAAGGCATTCGTTGTATCCTTCCAGGGGGAAATTCATCTCCCAGCCGTACTCCGGGCTCCAGTGCCAGTAGAGTACATCCTGCCCGTTGAGGTACCAGGTCCAGTCCATTTCCCGCCAGAGGGTATCGATCTTTCCGGTCAGTTGTTTTTCGCTCTCGTTCCCGTCCTTAAAATATTCCCGTACGCAGAGTAATCCCTGTATAAGGAAAGCGCTTTCCACCAGATCACCGCCGTTATCTTTCCGGCCGAACGGTTTTACTTTCCCCGTGGGACCGTGCAGCCAGTGAGGCCATATCCCGTGAAAGCGATCGGCGGAGGCTAAGTAATCGGCTATTATGTGCAACCGCTCAACCCCCTCTTCACGGGAGATAAAGCCCCGGTCGATGCCGACGAGCAGGCCGGCGATACCGAAGCCGCTACCTCCTGTAGTAATGACGTCCGCGTCGTTCTGCGGATAAACTCCATCCATATGTATGCGTTCCGGCGCCAGTCCGGATGTGGGCTCTGCTCCTTCCCACATATAATCGAAATGGGCTTTCTGTATGAAATCGAGGAATTCGTCGTCCGATGTGAAAGAGGCGGGAGGGCTCTCTTCGCCGGTGGAAGCCGACTCTTTTTTGCTACTGTTGCTATTGCATGCTAAGAGGAAAATACCGCCGATAACCAGTGCGGTGATTGATAAGAGTATGCGATTGTTCATCTTTATATAATTATTTTATTTTTTTCTTTGCTCGAACAGCCATGACATGAAATCGGGTCTGTTAAAAGCCGGATCCCAACTGCCGTGATTCACTCCCGGGAACTCGATATATTCCACATCGGCTCCTTCGGCTTTCAGTTTCAGGTAAGCTTCACGCGAAAACCGGACGGGCACGACCGGGTCGGCATCGCCGTGAAATATACGGAAAGCGGTTTTTGAAGAAAAATCATGGAGCCGGTCGGTATGGATGCCGCCGCAAACCGGTATTGCTGCTGCGAACAGGTCGGGAAAGCGGCAAACCATGTCGAATGTACCCATTCCTCCCATTGACAAACCGACTATATATATCCTGTCCGTATCCACCGGATATGTTTCAATGATCTTGTCCAGTAGTTCTTTCGTCAATGCCAGCGGTTTTGAAATTTCAGCATCGAACGGAAAAGGATTTTCCTGCTGAAAACCGTCGGGCCTTTTGGGTGTGGGCCAATACAAATCTGCCGGACATTGGGGGAAGAGGACAAAAGCGGGATATTCTTCCCGGTTTACAGGATTGGTAAACATCAATGCGCCGTGATGCAACTGTGAGATATTGTCCGATCCCCTTTCTCCCGCTCCGTGCAGGAACAGCACAAGCGGGTATTTTTTCCCCTTTTCTATCTTCAGCGGATTTAACTGGCGATAAAGCAGCGAATCTCCCTGTTCAGATATATATGTCAGAGAGTCGTATTCCTGATACTGAGCATACGCAGCCGGAGCTAAAAGGGAAAGAAGTAAAAAAAGGGTCAATGTTCTTCTATATGTCATATCTACCGAATTTTCTGTAAAATCAATTTTTATCCGGGCATACCGGGTAATGTCCAGCCTTCCCTGTAAGTATGTTTTATGTATTCATTTGCGGCCGCCAGCGCATTGAACTTTTCCGTTTTTTCATCAAAATGGGGATGACCCTCTATTACTCTGAAAGAATTTTCCGAAGTGATAATTAATTCTTCTGAAGGCGAAATATTGGTAAATCCCATATTTTCGCCATCCCATTGTAAGATCTTTTTTAAGTTTTGTAATCTGATAGCAAGCACTCCGAGAAGTACCATTTCATTAAATGGGCCTGAGTAGGAAAAATTGGAGGATGTTTCAACCCGGTTTCCGGGAGACTCTTTACATGCCCTGATCCAATCCTGCTCATGGTATCCATCTGTATAGCCGGTTGCACCGGGAATCCGCCTTAACGATTGAGGTACATCCGGTACCCGGCCGGAGAGCAGGCGCGGATTAAATCCTCCGCAATCACAAAGCAGGGTATCTTTAGATCCCACAAACAGGCATCCTCCGAGGCCATCGCGCATAAGGTCGGTCCCGTCGGGGAGCAGATCGGGCCGGTCGGGCATTAAGCCACCGTCATACCAATGTACGCTCACTTCGGGCATGCCCACTTTTGGAAGATGATCTCTCGCGGGAAAACGAAATTCAACTTTTTCCGATTGAGGAGGAGACTCGGTATTTATGGGGGACGAACTGCCTTGAATTCTGTCCGGATATTTCAGTTTCAGCGCCTGATATACCGGATCTAAAACATGACATGCCATATCTCCGAAGGCGCCGGTTCCGAAATCCCACCATCCCCGCCAGTTCCAGGGCGTATATACCTCGTGATAGGGACGGAAAGGAGCAGGGCCGAGGAATAGATCCCAGTCAAGCGTTGCCGGCACTTTCATTTTTTCAGTGGGTCGCTGCAATCCCTGAGGCCATATAGGCCGGTTTGTCCAGGCATGCACTTCCCTTATTTCACCAATTTCGCCATTCCATATCCATTCGCAAAGCTGTCTCACACCATCCCCTGAATTACCCTGATTACCCATCTGCGTAGCTACTTTATGTTTTTCGGCTAATTTTGTAAGAAGCCTGCTTTCATAGATAGAGTGGGTCAGGGGTTTCTGGCAGTACACATGTTTGTCCATCGTGAGCGCCGTAGCTGCTATGATCGCATGGGTATGATCGGGAGTGGAGACCATGATCCCGTCTATATCTTTGCCTATTTCATCGAACATACGTCGCCAATCTTTGTAACGTTTTGCCTGTGGAAATTCTTTAAAGCAATTGTCTGCATACTTCCAGTCTACATCGCACAAACCAATGATGTTTTCGGTATTCATTCCTACGAGATTGGGATGCCCTTTTCCACCGATTCCAATGCCGGCAATATTCAATTTATCGCTGGGCGCCTTGAATACTTCGCTACGTTTCACACCACTTACTACGTAAGACGGTAATATGGTCAATCCGGTTACAGTAAAAAGTGTATTTTTTATAAAGGTTCTCCTGGTAGCCATTATTTATAACTCTTTAATTTTAATATTCCGGAACCAGACTTTAGTTCCATGATTTTGCAATGAGATATTTCCTTCGTCGAATTTTCCCCAATCGGGGAAATCGGTCCATTTGCCGCTATTGCGCAATTCGTTCCATTCATCTGAGTATTTTGTATAGCTTACTACCACCTGACCGTTTATCATCTGTATTACATCGTTTCCTTCCACAACCAGTAAAAGCCGGTTCCATTCACCGACCGGATTGTAAGGCTTGGTTAACGGCGGATACATGGCATAGTTCGCACCATGGATCTGCCAATCTTCCAACGGGTCAGGCCAGTTGTCGTGGTCTATCAATTGAAATTCCGGGCCTGTTTCGTAAGGAAATTTATACCTGCTGTCTTCTTTTAGCTGGAAAATGATACCGCTGTTCGCGCCTTTACTTAACTTATATTCTACGGTAAATGCGAAATTCCTGTATATTTTGTCCGTAATGATATCCTGTTCTTCCCCCATTCCTGTACTGTTCATGGTCAGACTTCCGTCTTCAATACTCCAGAACTCAGGAATATCCTGCTGATTATAGCCATGCCAACCGTTACCGGTCACGCCGTCGAAGAGCAATTGCCAACCGGCGTCTTTTTCTTTGTCACTTAACTCGTTTAACTGCGACGTGGAAGAAATCTCCGCATACAGTTCGTTTGCACGATCTGCGGTCAAACGGGATCCATACCCGACTTTTTTACTCTGTCCTCCGGTGCAAAGGGTCAGGGAACAGGCGCTTACGCCAAATAAGATATAATAAAATATTTTTTTCATAATACGATTGTTTTAATCATTTCGGTTTCATATTGGTAATTGGTATTACAGAACCGGCCATCTGAATGAAGATTTCAATTGTACTCTGATGCCTTCTTTTTGAGATTCGCGTGCAGCCTCGATGATTTCCAGCACATGCAGTGCATGCTCTGCATCTATCAGAGGCTCTTTACCGGTAGATAAGTACTCACAAATAACAGAAGCGCCTTCTTCCCATCGAAATCCACCGTCCCCGGTCACGAAACGTTGAGTCTCTTCATGATCTGTTGTGGCCATATCCACTCCAAATGGTTTCCAATCATAGCCAATCATGTGCATATTGCCTCCACGTCCGACAATGGATATTGTCGGTTTTTCCTGGCCGGTTCCGTCATGCCCGTAAGGATCAAAATAATTGAATCCGCATTGTATGTGAGACAATATATTGTTTTGATGTTCCATCAGGATCATTGCATTGTCTTCTGCTATTACCTGAATCGGACCTTTATTCCCGGTGTTTACGGTTGGCCTGATGATATTCATCATGGCAACAACCGATTTTGCAGGCCCAAAAAGACCTGTCAGGGTTGAGATATTGTATACACCCAAGTCGGGTATACTTCCTCCACCTTCTTCAAAGAAAAAGGCGGACCAATCCGGGCCAAGATGTCCGTAATGAGCATGGGCTGCGGCGACCTTTCCAAATTTGCCTTCGTTTATCTGCTTTGCCATAAATGCAAATTGCGGACTATTTACAACTGCAGGTGCGCCCCATATTCGGATTCCTTTCTTTTGGGCAAGTTCGAACAATTCGCGTCCTTCAGCATAGGTATTTGCCATGGGCTTTTCGCTCCAGACAAACTTTCCTGCGTTTATTGCCTTGCGGTTCAAATGACCGTGTTCCTGCATATCCGTAAGATTCACTAACAGATCGAACCGGACTCCGGCTAACATTTCATCAATATGCGGATACCAGTTTTTTATGTTATACTCTTCAGCTCTCTGCTGGGCTCTTTCGGGGCGTATATCACACAAACTGACCACTTCAGCGTATGGAGATTTTGACATATGGGGAAGGTACATGCCGGATACACTGCCGCATCCGATAATTCCGACCTTAATTTTTTCTCCCTGAAAAACCGATATCCTGGTGTTTTTTTCTTCTCTTCCCATGGGTGTTTCAATAGCATGTATGTTTGCCTTTGGAGCGATAATTACAGCAGCGCCAATAGCCCCTATCCTCGAAATAAATTGCTTGCGATTCATAGCTGTTTATTGTTTACTAGTTAAAGTATCAGGTATTTATTGTTTTATTATTGTGCATGTAATTATCTGATACTGTTTATTTTTTCTATCCCCTTATTGACATCGGGATGGCTCATGAACAGTTCCCATATCAGGCCACTCCGGTAATTTTCAATCATCACGGTGATGGGCGCCTGATTCAGCCCCATGAAAATAGGGGAACACCAGTTTTCGGATAGATTGAAAGCATCTTTAAAGCCATATTCCCCCCATAAGAATTGCCCGTAATTCCTGTAATAATTCTTAAGGGCAGCCATCGATTCGCCGGGGGTATAAGGAAATGAGGCGAGCGCTCCGGTAGGAGCAACAGTCCCGTTATCCCTGAATGATACAGGTTCCTGTGCCTGATAACCCCATGCGAAATCACTGGCGGTAAGTCCCCAGCAATCGATTCCATAACCATCATATTTACCGGGATTTTCTACACAGTAGCGGAGATTGATCTGTGCGATAGCCTGATTGTTTTGAAAATAATTCGTGTATCTGTCCGTAAAGCGGTGAGGATCCAGTCCCATATATGAATAGTGGGTGAAAAACAGCGGCCCGCCATTTGACACACCGACGTCGAGTTTTAGTCCGTAATATGTATTTCCATTTATATACAGGGCACCGTCGTCGGTTTTTCCCCAGTTTTTCCTGTAAGCCTGTGCCACTCCGGATTGACTTGCCCAACCACTGTAATACATTTCCGGCTCAATAGCATAGGTAGGAGACATAACTGCCAGTAAATAGGTAATCATTGTCTCATTCCAACCGATCAATCGATGATCAATTACCCAGGCCTGATCGGGAGACCAATGCCAATATAAGAACGGGCTGTCGGGATAACGCTTATACCAGTTCCATTCGATCCCTTTCCAGAAAGTATCTATTTTTTCCCGAATCAGTTTTTCTTCGTCCGTATCCCGGTTGAAATATTGATGTGCTGCCAATAATCCCTGTGCGAGGAAAGATGTTTCCACTAAATCACCACCGTTGTCTCTCTGCCCGAAGAAAGGAATGGTTTTTCCTGTCGTACCGTCTATAAAATGGGAAACAGCACCGTGAAATTTATCTGCTTCCGATAGGAATGAAGTAATGGTGATAAATCTTTCAACTGCTTCATCCCTGGTTATGAACCCCCTTTCTGTGGCCGCAATAATCGCCATGACCCCAAATCCGGAAGCTCCCGTGGCAATCATATTGCTTCTGCCGGGAATATTTTCGCGGGAAAGCCCGCTGTTTGGCTCCGCGCCCTCCCAGTAATAGCGGAAATGGGCTTCCTGTACCATATCCAGCAATTGTTCGTCTGTCATTGGATAAGTGGTTGCTGCAATGGCTCCTGATGCGGGCGTTTCTTTCAATGCATAGTCTACAGCCGTTACTTTATACCATGCTTTATATCCCGTTTCCCCTACGTAGTCGGTAAAGCGATTCATCCAGGGACGACGGATGCCTACCGGAATATAGATTTCCCCATCTTCGGAGCGGTAGATGCGGTAATACTTTATTCCCTCGTTTTCTTGTGGGTTCCACGCCACCTCTATATGTCTTTCATACGCTTTTACTTCTTTTAATTCGGGTGCCTGCAAAGCACTTGCCGGTAAGGATTCCGGTAATAATTCGATATCGTCGAGATAAAGCGTGTGTTGGTGCCCGTCTTTCACTCCCGGGTAAAAGGCTACAGCCGCTAATTTTTTGATGTTCGTATTATCGATGGGTTCCATCCCGAAATCTTTCAGAGGAATTCGCACATTGTGCCAGGTACCTGTACTTTCATCGGTTAGATAACCGGCCAGTCTCAGCTGTTTGGTATAGGTACTGTCTCCATAACGAATTGCTATTTCTGGCAACGCGCTGAAATCCATGTCACTTTCAATGAAAAGCCGTAGCGACAACAAATCAGGAGTTCGAAAGAAATCGTTTCCCCTTAACGGATGATATTGTACTTCGCCATACCATTCTCCTTCAGGAGACGAGATATAGGTCATCTCCAGAGAGTTGCCCGGACTGAAAGCTGTTTCGGAGACGGGCAGGCGGAGGCTTGCATTTTTTATCCACGAAGGCGGTGTATACGCTGTTTTGGTGTAATAGTGATAGCCTTCCATCATACTGTTGTCAAAGAACAGATAATCGTACCAATACTCTGATGACGGATGATTGCCGGCTGAGGATGATTTCCCATATACATCAACCCCCAATATTGGCGTCAGGATGAATAATAAAGAAAGAATTTTCCCCATCTGTTTCATATTTATTAATAATTTAGAGCAAAGAATAAAGAACAAAGAGTAAAGACGATTTATTGATTTGCAGATTGAAGAAGATTTATCAAATCCCCATTCCCAAATCCCAAATCCCAAATCCCAAATCCCCTAATCACACTCACTCATCAGCATATTCACTACACTCCTGCCGGCAACTGTTTTCTGACTCAATAAGTAAATCCGAGTTTCGTTAATCCCGCCTGTATTTCAGGAATACCCATAAAAAGATCCCAAATCAGTCCGGTTCTGTGATTTTCGATCATGATGATGATAGGGCCCTGGTCGATTGCCAGGAAATCGCCGGCATACCACTGTTCCGTCAGATTGAAAGCATCTATGAACCCATATTGTTTCCATAATTTATCTCCTAATTTGTAATAGAAGAAATGAAGCGCCGCCATGGATTCCTCAGGTGTATAGGGTATCGAAGATAAAGCGGCTGTTGGCGTTATCACGCCTTTGTCGTTAGTGGGAGAGTGCGCACTGTATCCGTTATTTCCGTCGCTGGCTGTCAATCCCCAGCAATGTTCGCTGTAACCGCTGTATCCTTGCGGGTTATCCACACAATAGCTGTAATTGATCAGCGTATGGTTCCTGTTTTGTTCCCCATAGTCGGCGTATGTATCCTTTAATCCGTTGGGGTTCAGCCCGAGGAACGAATAATGGGCAAAGAACATCGGCCCGCCGTGATCCGGTCCCAGAGGTAATGTGAATCCTTGATACGAAGCACCATTCCTCATATTGCCGTTATCCGCCCAACCGTTGTCATAAACGGCTTTGCTGATAGGAAAAGTAGGGGACGATGCTGCCAGTACATAAGTGATCAGACATTCATTCCAACCTCTGATCTTATGGTTCATTTCCCAAGCGTAATCAGGGCTCCAGTGCCAGTAAAGCACCTCTTCATTGTTACGGCGGAACCATGACCAATCGACCGCTTCCCATAATCCGGTGATCAATTCCCTCAATGCTGTTTCTTCCGGATCCTCACCTGTGAAATATTGCCTTGCCGTCAATAGCCCCTGGAATAAAAAAGAGGTTTCTACAAGGTCCGCACCGTTATCTTTTTCACTGAAAGGCTGCGTTTGGCCGGTATTGCCATTAATCCAATGGGCGAAAGCACCCTGATAGGAAGTGGCGTTGTCTCTCAAAAAATGGACAATTTTCAACAGGCGGTCCACTGCTGCCTCCCGGTCTATGAATTGCCGTTCAACGGCCACAATCATAGACATAATTCCAAATCCGGTACCGCCAGTGGTTACAATATCACCCGATGAACTTCTCTCGCGCGCCATTCCGCTTACCGGATGCCCGAAATCCCAGAAATAGCTGAAAGTCTGTTTCTGAACTAACGTAAGCAGTTCTTCATCGGAGATGCGGGGGAACTTATCCGCCGGATCGATCCCTGTGGATATCGCATATACTTTTCCCGTTGAGATCCGATGTCCTGATGCCGATCTTAGTCCCGTATTGATGATCAGTTGATAAGAGGTGAATGAAACCAATGGCGTTGTGGGTTGTATGATTACGGTTTTGTCCTGGATATTGTATGTCAGTTTGACAGACCGGCCGGTTGATGTCCGTAAAGTGATGTTGTTTTGCAATGTGCTTTGATCCACGTTGTCAGAGAAAGTAAGAGCCACATACAGATTGGGATCGACGTTCGTATATGACGAAGCATTTGTCTCTCCGTTAATTTCAATTTCTTCCAATTGAAACGTTACAGAAACGGGATCATTTTCTTTGCTTCCGCAGGACGAAAAGATTCCAATCCCGATATATAGTAAAAAACAAATCCATTGTTTCATATACGCTGATTTTATGGTTTGTAGAGAAACTTCTCTGCATACCTCAACGATAGAGATACGATTTTATATAGCTCTCATATTGAAAAGCGTGTTATATAACCGGTGCAGAAAAAATAGAGAGGGAGGTTTGCTCCCTCTCAGGTAAATGTATAAATTCAACCCAATGATTTATTCTGAATCGTGGATGATGATATCTTTAATTTGTGCTGCTGTCAATGCTCTATTATAGATGCGTAATTCATCTATCAAACTATTGTCGGACAGATGTCCCCATTCTGTAAAGCGGGGAGCTCCTGATCCGATGGATAGGATATCACATCCGGCCCAGCTTATTTGCGATAAATCGTTTGTGGCAACTTCTTCCCCGTCAAGGTATAATACGGCTTTCCCTGCGGTTAATGTCAGCGTAATATATTTCCAGCCCGCCGTAGCCGGGATATCTGCATTGGCTCCTCCGTCGAGCCATCCGTCGCCGGTACCATTTCCTACGTTTGCTTTGATCCGTTGCACAGTATTGTTCTCGTCACCCTTTTCACGGAATATCCTGAATCCGGAGGTGCGGTTATTCTGAGCTTCAGGAGAGGCTCCCTCTGTTACCGGGCCGATAACGATAATACCTGCCCGGTCAGGATTTGCATTCACTTTATACCAAAATCCGACCGTTAAGTCGGCACCTAAATCCGAAGCCAGATCGGACAATCTAAAAGTGAGGTAGCCGTCTTGTACGCCTGCATACGCTTTTGCCACTTTTCCCTCAGTAAAACCCGGATTTCCAACTATGGTTGCTGCCGTATTGCTTACATTGTCTTCGAAATTGTCTTCGAACGACAAATAAAATATCTGGCCGTCTTCGCTGATAGGCGGTTTGGGTGGCTCTTCGGGATAATTGAACGGCGGATCCTGATCCAAATCCTGAAAGCAGGACGGTAGCACAAACAGCAATAATGCTGCTGATAGCATATATACATATTTTCTCATTTTCATACCATTAATTTATTTTTTCTTGTCGGTGTATGGAACTCGCGATAATCATGTTCTAAAGTATAATGATGTACATGCTCGTTTCATAGTACCTACATCTCTTTTTGTAATAATTATATTATTCAATTTCATTAGGCATTTTCTCGCAACGACATAATCCAAGTAAACTTGTCTTCTGTTCGTATTGCTTAACGAAAATGTTCCTTTTTAATAATTCGGGTTCTGGATCAGCACTCCGTTTGACTTGTCAATCTCAGCTTGTGGCAAAGGCAACAAGACGTGTCTGTCCTGAAATCCGGTTTTACCCGCAGCATGTAATACTTCTCGTACAATACCCCAACGGACGAGATCGTAAAAACGGTCCCATTCCATTGCCAGTTCAACTCTTCTTTCATGACGGATAGCATTGCGCAATGCTGCCTGGTCTGTCACGGTTACTTCCGGCAACACATCGGCGTTGTTTCCACGCGCACGGGCACGAACATCTTCCAAGTATGCTACGGCTTCGCTCTGCTGACCAAGTTCGTTTGCCGCTTCGGCGGCGATCAGATACATTTCGGATAAACGGATGATGCGTATATTCATCCAGAATCCATGTTTACTGAATTGAGTGCGTAATGTCGGATTGGTATATACTTTCTTGTTGTAATAGCGATTCATTACTTCCTGTGCAATCGGTTTTTCCCCGTAAGGGGCATTGGCCGGAATCGATTCCGGATTTTCTCCGGGTTTCAGGAAATACAATAATGTCTCGTCTTTGCGAGGGTCGCCTTCTTCAAAAGCATTGGCCAATAAGGGTGTCGGACAATTCCATCCCCAACCTAAATCCCAGTCTCCGGCTCCTCTTACACCTTGTACTTCTGCGTACTGGCTTCCGATATCCGTACTGGATGGTAATGCAGCGGTGGCCGTACACTGTAACTCGAAAATAGATTCGCTACTATTCTCTCCACTTTCCCTGAAAATCTGATTAAAAGGTGTATTCAGGTCATATAGTCCCGAATTGATTACATCTGTAGCTGCCGTCAACATATTGCCCCAGTCGTTACGTTGCATGTATGTTTTGGCGTGCAATGCGCGGGCAGCACCCCACGTGGCCCGTCCCAGATATCTGGATTCCCATTGAGGGGGAAGCAATTCTTCAGCTTCCGTCAAATCCGTATCTATCAACGTATATATTTCGATTGCCGTTGATTTTGGAATGTTTGTCTCGGCTGCATCCGTAATCTTGAAATCTATCAGGGGAACTTCTCCGAAAGCCCGTACTAAATTAAAGTAAAGAAAAGCACGGAAAAAATGAGCTTCTCCCAGGCACAGGGAGTCAATTCTTTGCAGGACCACCCCATTGTCCTCTGCTTCCTTGATATCAGCTATGACAGTATTTGCAGTGTGAATCAATGCATAGTTACTGGTGTAATAACTTGCCAGGTTCCCGTCCGAAGTGTTGTAATTGAAATTGTCGTACATGGAAGCAACATCCGATCCGTCCGAAACAGTACTTCCTTTTTCCACATCTTCACTGCGGATACTATGGATTGCAAAAGCCGGAATACCTCCTGTCACACCCCATCCTTTCATTCTCGCATATAAAGAAAACACATCGGTTTGGAAAGATCCTCCGGGGTTGTCTCCTCCCGTCCATTTTCCCTGCGGCTCCTGATCCAGAAGGTCGCTGCAACTTATCTGTGTTAAGGTGAATATCCCTACTGCACAAATAATGAATGATTTAATTATATTATTTTTCATAACGATCTACTTTTGCTTTAATGATTAAAATGTAAGATTCAACCCGAACGTATATACTGCCGGCATGGGATAGGTTCCTTCATCAATTCCCGATTTTATGGCCGTTCCACCAATTTCGGGCGTATATCCGGTATTTCTGCTCCATGTTTTCAGGTTCTCCACATTGGCATATACACGTAATGACTTCATATGGATTTTGTTTAATAAGGATGCATTGAATGTATAGCCTAATTGCATGTTGCGGATCCGGAAGAAACTACCGTCTTCAATGAAATAGCTAGAAAAAGCGCGGTTGACCGCTCTGCCGGGTTCCAGAATAGGTTCCCAATTGGAGGTGCCTTCCCCGTTCCATCGATTCATACGCTTGGTCAGGTAATTGAACTGTGCAAAAGAAGAAACGTCCCAATTACGGTATATTTCATTGCCGTATACTCCCATCATATCGGCGGACAGATCAAATCCTTTATAATTCAGATTGACATTGAATCCGTAGGTGAAATCGGGAGAGGGTTTACCGATCATGGTACGGTCGTCCTCATCGATTATATTATCGCCGTTTATATCTTTAAATTTCAGGTCTCCCGGATTAACCGCATATACCGTATTCGGCGCGGATTGTTTGATGTCTTCGTTATTCTGATAAACGCCTTCCACTACGTAGCCGTAGAAATATCCGACCGGATAGCTGGCAACTGTCCTTGCTATTTCTTCATAAATGGCGTCGCCTTCATCCCGTCCAAGTGTTATCACCTTATTGTTGATCGTTGTTATGTTCGCACCTAAAGAATAACTGAACCCTGAATTGCCTATTTTATCATTCCATGAAGCCGATAACTCCAATCCTTTATTTTCAATGTCTCCAAGGTTTTCCAATGAGTTTAAGGATCCCGCGCGGGGGTCAAGCAATACAATAATGTTTTTTGTGTTTTTGTGGTAATAGACAGGCTCCAGCCTCAATCTTTGGTTTAAAAGATTCATTTCGAATCCGGCTTCCCACGAATAAGTTCTTTCCCAGTTCAGATTTTGTACATTATATATTATCGTATAACCTGGAATAATATCTTCGTTGGGGCCGAAAACCGCACTTCCTGTATTGGTAAGTTCCGGATAAGAGGGATAATAATTGTTGATATTTATTCCTGTGTTTTCGGTACCCAGTACACCCCAGGAACCTTTAAGTTTCAGGTAATCGATGATGTTCTGATCTTTCATAAAGTTTTCTTCTGATACGACCCAGCCTCCCCCGAATGTATAGAAATTGTTCCATGTATTGCCAACGCCCCGGAATACGGAAGATCCGTCGCGACGGAAAGAAGCGTTGAACAAATACCGATCATTATAGCTATACAAGGTTCTTAACAAGTAAGACATGGTGAATCTTCTCCATTGATAGATTTTGTCAGTATCGTATTGATTCCTCGCTCCATCCTGGTTTAATGAAGTCAGCCACCATTTGTCGTGATTGTCGGGGACAGAGAAATATATTTTATCCAAAAGTTCACTCCGCTCACCGTCTATTAAGGAAAATTCCCGATAGTTGGTTGTTAATCCGGCCATTGCCGTGAGCGAATGTTTGTCGAACCTGTTCTGATATGTCAAGATATGATCGCCCTGAGCCGTATATTCGGTAGACTTCAGTTGAGTGATTATCTGCCTGTTTTGCATAGTTTCTTTTCCTGGTATCTCAGGATTATAGAAATAAATTACAGGCGAGAAGGAGCGTGCTTCATTTATGGCATAATCCAGGAAAAGGGTTGTTTTGAAGGTAAAATTCTTCAGGAAGTTTACTTCTGCGTAAATATTACCGGCAGCCCTGTGGTTCACCCCTAAATTATGATTGCCGCGGATATAGGTCTCAACCAACGGATTCCAGAGCTGTGCCCGTTGAAAATCCGGCATGGTATGCAACAATGTTTCCGTAGTATTCGCAATCGGATCCGTATATTCGGCGAAGATAGGAGCGATCGGGGCAGCCCTTACGACAGAGGCAACATTTTTGGCATCGGGCAATTTATTCTTGCTTCCGTTTACTGCAAATCCGAACTTCAGGAAATCCGTAACATTATAATCACTACTTAAATTCACTGTTATTTTGGAAAATTTCTCTGTTTTAATGGAACCTTCTTCGGAGGTATATCCCAGTCCCATATAAAATCTGCTTTTATCCGTGGAACCTGTTATACTTGCATTACTGTTGGAAATGAATCCGGTCTGAAAATATTCATCCTGCCAATTCGTATCCGCCCCCCAATTTGTATAATCAAATGGAGTGGCTCCCTGGTTGATCCGTTGTTCATCGTATAATTCCCGGAATTGGGCGGCGTTTGTTACATCAATCTTATCATAAATATGTTTAAAGCCGAAAGAGGTGTTTAGATTTACGATTGTTTGTCCTGCTTTCGCCTTCTTTGTGGTGATAATAATTACGCCATTCGCTCCACGCATCCCGAATATAGCTAAGGAAGAAGGATCCTTCAATATTTCCATCGATTCGATATCCGCCGGATTAATATAGTTGATATTATCCGAAAATAATCCGTCAACGATATAAAGAGGTTTGTATCCATTAATGGAGTTTGTCCCGCGAATACGGATTTCAGGATCCTGACCCGCTCTTCCGCTGTTGACAACCTGAACACCTGCAACTTTACCCTGCAAAGATGCCAAAGGGTTCGCAGAGGGTCTGTTGGCAATCTCTTCGGCTCCTATAGTAACGATTGATCCGGTAAGGTCGCGTTTCCTTGCCGTACCATATCCGATCACTACTACCTCTTCCAATGCCTGCACATCTTCCTGCAGCGTTATATCGATGGTTGTCCGCCCATTGACCGCCTCTTCACGGGTCACCATCCCTATGTAACTAAATACCAGGGTCGCATCACTTGATACATTAGACAGGGAATAATTCCCGTCGATATCAGTCACGGTACCGTTGGTGGTGCCTTTCACTAACACGGTGGCCCCTATGGCCGGGGCTCCGGTGGATTCCTCTGTCACTGTTCCCGAAACGGTTACCTGCTGTGCAGATAAAAGAAAAGAACAGAAGAGAAAACTTAATACTGTTAGAATTTTTAGCTTCATGGATCTTTTTTTAATTTGTTCAAAAATAGTACTATAGTATTTTAAACAAAAATAAGGGTGTGTTTGGCCTGTGAAAAAATTAAAAACCTCGTTAAAAGTACGTTATGTTGTATAACATATTTTTAAAGGGTACTTTTTTACTACTTTAATGCAGGGTAATACGTTCTTGATTAGATATTTATAAAGGTAGTGATTGAAGGTACTGTAGTACCTTCATTATTGGAACTTGATCATAAAATCGACCAGGTTATCCGCTTCGGAGAGATGTAGCTTCTTTCGTAAACGGTAACGGGCGGCTTCCACTCCGCGCGTGGAAATATTCAGCATTTCTGCGATCTCCTTCGAGGAATAATTTAACCTGAGTAGGGCACACAGTTTCAGGTCGGTGGGGGTGAGCAACGGATACCGTTCTTTGAGTTTCCGGAAGAAATTCTTATGGATCAGGTCGAAGTTGCTCTGAAAGAGACTCCATTCATCTTCTTCCGGGAGATTTTTCCCGATCATGGTGAGTAGTTCGTGTCCTTCGGAGCGATTGATCTTTCCCGCAAGAATAAGCACCTGGATACTTTCCCGTAAGCTCTTTAAAAATTCGGAGTGATTGATCAGCATCATGGCGGCGCTGGCCAACTCTTTCCCTTTGTAGGTAAGTTCCGCTTCCAGCTTCTCGTTCTGTAATGTGGTGATCACTTTTTCCTGTCGTTCTATCTGGGCAAGGCGCCTGTTCTCCTGTTCCTCGAAAAGTTTATGCTTCTTGCGGACAATTCTTTGTATATGTTTTTTTACCAGAAACCCTGCCAGGGATCCGATGATGAGGAAATACAGCAAATAGGCCCACCAGGTTTTGTACCATGGATTTTTAATGCGGAATGAATAGCTTACGACAGACAATACCTTTCCCGAACTGTCCTTTATGTGCCCATACAGGGTATAGTCGCCTGCAGGAAGGTTATGGTAGGAAGCGGATCTGTTTGCGTCGGTGTTTATCCAGCGGTTATCGTATCCCTGCAAATAACTTTCTACCTGAAATATTTTTTTAGAGAATTCCGGATACAGGAACCGGAATGTAATGTTATTATTCTGGTAAGCGATCATTCCCTTTTTGGTGGGATCGAGGTAGAATATCTGATCGTTGTTCCGGTTGTGAAAGGTTATAGATGCGATCTGCAAGTCTGTCTTTACTTCCGACTGTCCTTCCGAAAACGAATATTTCCCTATCCCCCCGTTCATGCAGAAGTAGGAGTTATTGTCGCCGCCCACCAGCAGGTTCGCTCTTCCCGCATTGGGCGGATTATTCAGGATACTGTACGGGATACGGTCTTTGATGGCGTATTTGTTCCCGCTGTATTCCACCAGGACATATTCTTTGTGTCGTATGAACCAAAAGAGGTTGTCGTTCACGGGAATAATACGATGGGTATCGGCAAAGCCGGGCAGGTCGTTGTTCAACAGATCGAAGGGAATGATCTTATGCCCGATATCATCATAAGTGAAGAAACGGTCACCGTCGGCAAAAACAATCCTCCCTCTCAGTTTCATGACCTTGATGGGCCGGTAAGTGGAGACCTGCGTACTGTCGAACGACAGGTAGTTCTCTATTTCAACCGCCTTCCGGAGGTCCTCGTCCAGTTTCAAACGATAGACGCCTTTATACATGTGTCCTGCCCATATATTACCGGCATGATCTATCTCCAGGTTTTTTATCAGATCCGAAAAATCTTCCACAGCGTGGCTGAAAGCCCAGTTGCCGGAAGAGTCCTGTTTATAGACAAACAGGGAAGTATAGGAGGATTCCAGCAGAATACCCCTGCCGTTGATCGTTGCCTGTTTTATATCCATTCCTCCTGTGTGTGCCCCCTGAATACGTATTTCGCGAAAATCCTTCAGGAAGGAAGTTCCCAGGTTATGGCCCACGAAAACCTGATTGTCGAAGCTTTTGATGAACCACGACTGGATATCGAAGCCGGGAATACGAAAGAGGGCTCCGTCGGTGTCGGAATAACTGTAAACACCCTGGTTGGTGGCCAGATAGAGGCGATTGTCGTGAAACAGGATGTCTTCCACCAGCCCGATCTGACTGTCGGCGGGCTCAAAAAAAGACAAAGGAGAGTGTGTCCTGATATTGGAAATGCCGTTGTCGAGAGCGGCCCATACCGTGTGGTCACGGTCTTTGAACAGTGCCAGTACCGTATTGTTGTTGAGCCCATTGTTCCGGTCAATATGCCATATTTTCTCCCCATCTTTATCAATTGCGAAAATACCGCTGTTGAGTGTCCCGAAAATGTATGAATCGCCCGAGACAATAGCGCGATTGACGATTGCCTGTTTCAATTCCTGCCCGATGGAAATGTTCCATGGCGTCAGCGTATGCTCCTCTTCGGAAAACCGGTATAATCCGTTTTTGGAGGTGACCAGCAGCCAATCCTCCTCATAGGGGAGCAGGGCCACTACGTTGTCGTTATTCCACCGGTCGCGCGTAAAAACAGGGTAAAAATGCTCGCCGTCAAAAAGGCAGAAATCGTTCCCGATCAATTGCGCAAACATCTTTTCTCCCGCCGGGAAAAAGTATAAGACCGCGGGATAAGGCTTTCGGATCCCTACCTCCTTACCATCGTAGATGAAAATTGTCGAAAATGACTGAAAATAGAGTTTCCCGTCGAACGGATAGATGCCCCAGATCTCATCATTATGGAACTGATGCTCTTCAATGTTATGCTTGAGTGAGTGATAGATAAGCTGGTTGGTTTCGCTGGATTCGAAATAGCCGAACTCTTCGAAAGAACCCACGTAAATGCGTTCGTAATTGTCGCGGGAATCGATATAGATAGATTTTACGGAGAGATTATTGGGCAGGTTGTGCAATTTCCAGTTAACACCGTCGTAACTGAGCATTCCGTTGTCATTGCCGAAATAGATCACCCCGTTGCTTCCCTGGGCAATGGCCCAGTTTTGGTTGCCGGCATTATAATGGTCGGTTGTATAATTGTAGACAGGAGGGATAAAGGGAATGTTCTGCACGACTGAAGACATGGCCGAAGCCATGAAGATCACGGTGAAGATTGCCGTGCAAAACAATTTTTTACAGGCCGGTTGCATCATTATATCGGAATATCAGCGCAATTGCAGGAGGTTATTTTTTCTCCAGTAAGTTTTCAATCTCTTTTTCGCTCAGCACTTTTACATTGGTGAAAAGAAATTTGGTGTCAAGGAAATTGCCATATTGGTTACATTCGGTGACAGCGGCATTGAGGTTCGATTTTACATCCTTGTCGAAAGGAAAAAGCATCAGAATTGTGAAATAATTCTCATTCATCTCAAATTTTTCAATGACCACCTCCGCTTTCTGTAATTGAAAGGTAAATTCACGCTCTACCATCTCTTTCTGCAAACCGGTAAAGTGCTGCCTGTCGTTGGTTGTGAACAACGCGAAAAAGCGCAGTTTCTTGTCTTGTCCTCCCAGCCCTGAGGAGATATACACCTGTTGGTGGCCGGAGAGGTCGGAACTGAGTACGATACGGCTGCTTACCAGTGCCATGGACGACCAGTGTAGCAATTCGGATTCCAGGGGACTGCTGTGGTAGGTCTCGATAGAGCGGTAAGCTCCCACGTCGGGGATGGAGGCCAACAAGGTCAAGCTTCTCTTTTTACGGTCAATGGATTCATCGGGCGAGAATAATATGGCTATCTCGTCATCACGCACAAAGGAACTGTTCTCCCTCCGCAATCTGTCGAAATACCTGAAATATTCCATTTGTTCCTCAATCGGCACCAGGTCTTCGAGAATATGGAATGAGTCGATACCTTGTTCATTCAGTGTCTGGCGCAATTTCGCCAAAAGATCATCTTGGTCACTCATAGTTGCAAAGATAAAACTATTTCATTAAGCAATACGAGCAGAAGGCAAATTTATTTATTTCCTTAAATTTCATCAAATCGGTACTTAATTCCTCAGAATTGTATAAATTCGCACCATTAAAACAAAATCGACGTTTCCGTTAAACCGATGAAAATTAAAATAGTCAATAAGTCGCGGCACCCGTTACCCGAATATGCCACGGTATCTGCCGCAGGCATGGATCTGCGTGCGAATTTAGAAGAGCCTGTAGTATTGAAACCGCTCGAACGTACATTGGTTCCCACCGGCATCTATATACAGCTACCCGAAGGATATGAAGCCCAAATCCGTCCGCGTAGCGGGCTGGCCATCAAACACGGCATAGGAATTGTGAATGCTCCCGGTACCATTGATGCCGATTACCGTGGCGAAATAAGGGTGATCCTGGTGAATCTTTCGAATGAAAATTTCACCATCCAAGACGGAGAACGTATTTGTCAGATGGTGATCGCCGGGCATGCCCGTGTGGAATGGGAGGCCGTGGGTTCGCTCGATGAAACGGAGAGAGGCGCCGGCGGGTTCGGACATACCGGCAGGCAGTAGAACCACCACTATTCAAACTAAGAATGTTATATTCAATAACCACAATGAACAAACTGCTTCTCGTACTTTTTCTGATAGTTCCGGCATCGGTGGTCCTACCACTGGAGATAATGGCGCAACAGGAGAAGCACGGAATTCAACTCAACGAAGAGACAAGACGAAAATTCGACTATTATTTTTACGGGGCATTGAATGCGAAGGCCCTGGGGAAATATGATGAAGCAGTCGACCTCTTTCAGCATTGCTATGCGCTGGACTCCACCAACGCCAATGTATTGGTGGAACTGGGCACGTTTTACAATGTACTGCAGGAGAAAAATAAGGCTTTGGATTTCTTCCGGCGGTCAGTACACTACGATCCTTCCAATTACTATTACAACATGATGCTGGCCGGTTTGAGTAAAGAGCTCGGGTTGAAGCAGGAGGTGATCGATATTTACCGTTCTTTGTTGCAGTTATATCCCGAAAAAACCGACCTCCGGTTTGAACTGGCCAATGCTTTTGCCGATGCCGGAGAATTTCAGGAAGCTGTCGATGCACTCGACCAGTTGGAAAAAAGGACCGGTATCAACGAGATGATCGCTTTGAACAAGTTCCGCCTCTATTCAATGATGGACAGGAAGGAACAGGCTTTCGAGGAGATCCGGCAAATTATCGATAAAAACCCGTCCGAGCCGAGATATCTTATCCTGATGGGGGATCTTTATCTTGAAGATAATCAGCAGGAAAAGGCGCTGCCGTATTATGACAAGGCGAGAACGATCGATCCCGATTATCCTGCGCTTATCCTTTCCATGGTAAACTATTACGAGAAGACGAACGATAAACAGGCGGCACAGGCAGAGTTGCAAAAGGCCATTACAAACCCGTCGATGGACGTAGAGGTAAAATTACAGCTGCTCACGCGCTATCTTGGCATTCTACAACAGAGCCAGCAGGATATGAAGCAGGTCAATACTCTCTTCGAGGCGCTTTTTGAGCAACATCCCAACAATTCCCAATTGAATATGATCTATGGGAATGTGCTTTTGCTCCAGAATGATAAAGAGGGCGCGGCAGAGCAGTTCGGGATCTACACCAAAGCGAATCCGGAAGATCCCGCGGGATATGATCAGTTGATCCGTATAGCCTTGCCCGATGAGGACCTGGAAAAAATAAAGGAGGTGACCACGGAGGCATTAAAACATCTGCCGCACGAGGCTCAATTCTATTTCTATTTGGGCGCGGTCCACTATCAACAGGAAAATCACCGGGAGGCGTTGAAAGTTTTCGAGGAGGGATTGGCCAATGCGGTTATCCTGAATCCTGTAGTGGAGTCTAATTTCCATGGGCAGATAGGTGATCTTAATTATTTTCTCGGGAACAAAGAGACAGCCTTTGAGAGTTATGAGAAGGCATTGCAACTGAATCCGCAGAATCTTCCTGTTTTAAACAATTACAGTTATTATCTTTCTCTTGAAAAGAAAGATCTCGATAAGGCGGAGCAAATGAGCGGTATCACGGTGAAGGCGGAACCTGCGAATCCTACCTATCTGGATACTTACGGGTGGGTACTGTACGAACAAGGTTCCTATACGCTGGCAAAGGTCTATATAGAAAGAGCGATTGAATACAGTAAAGAGGACCTTTCGGCAGAGGTGCTGGAGCACTACGGGGACGTATTGTACAGAACCGGAGAGAAAGAGAAAGCACTGGATCAGTGGAAGAAGGCCAAAGAGATGGGAGGCGATTCTGACGCATTGAATAAAAAAATTAAAACCGGCGAGTTATAATCATGAATATTTCCTATTACCGGCATATCCTGATCATCTGTTTATTGTCGACAGTTACATTCACTGCATGCAAACCGAAACAAAAGATCGTTTATTCCACTTCCCCGGTGGAAGAGAAGGCCCATAATGAGCTTTTCAGTGATATCATTACCAGTGAATTCCCTTACCGGACATTCTCGGCCAAACTCAATATGGGGATGACCGCGGGTACCAAATCATTTAACTCCAAGGCCAATATACGGATTATAAGGGATGAGGCCCTTCAGATCTCTATACAGCCGCTTTTCGGAGTGGAGATGTTCCGGCTTTACATGAATCCGGATACGGTATTTCTGCTCGACAGGATGAACAAGCGGTATGTATTGGAGTCGATCGCTACATTAAAGGAGTTCTATCCGGTAGGATTCGACTACTATACGATGCAATCCCTGTTCACCAATGCGCTCTTCGTATCGGGAAAAGAGAGAATAGATGTTTCCGATTACCGTGCTTTCAGTTATAACCGTGCCTCCGATCAGAATTATTATATTACGGCCAAAGATGCCACATCAGGTATCGATTATTCATTTACCGTCAACGGAGATGACCGGATCACCTTCGCCCATCTGATGCAGCCGGAGAAAAAATACTATATGCAGTGGGGATATCATAATTTTGCGGTATTGAACAGTGCTACCTTTCCGCATAAAATGAATGTCACCCTCTCTTCTGCATCCCGCAAGATCGATGCAGAGCTGCTCTTTTCCGATGTAGTTACGGACAACTCCATCCTGTTAGGGTTGAATGTGCCGTCGGGTTACACGAGAACCTCTATGGATGAGATACTGAAAATTCTTTCTCCGAAGTAATTTAATTAAAATGCTAAACCACGTTCAACGGAATGGAGTGTAGTTAATTAATGAATGTGCTAATATATCAATGATTTGAAATAAGAAGTGAAGAAGGGATTAAAGGGTTAGGGAATGTCCCAGATCCAACCTCCCCAATCTTACTTTATGCAGATTAATCGTATGAAAAAGATTATTCTCCTCTTTCTTACCCACGCAGTTGCCGTTATCCTGTTGTCCCAGACCCGGCAGATCGAAAGTTTACAGCAGCAGCAGCAGGTATTGTTGGAGGAGATAAAAAATACGAACAAGCTTTATCTTGATGTTAAAAAGCATACCACTACGATTTTAGACCGCATCAATCTTATTAATAACCAGATATCGGCCCGTAAAGAGCTGATAGATGTGCAGGGAAAGGAGATAGAGGCGCTACGGAGGGAGGAAGTGCGTCTCGAAAGCGAGATCGTCAGACTGAATAAAGAACTGGAAAAGAAGCAGGGCTATTATGCCGACGCGATGAAAGGGATGTTGAACCATAAGTTCAGCCAGAATAAACTGCTTTTTATCTTATCCGGCAGATCAATGGGTGAATCGTTGCGGCGAATGCAATACCTGCGGGAATATTCCAAATGGCAGAAAACGCAGGCTGAAGAAATCAAAAAGCAGCATGCGGAGATAAAGGAAAAACAGGCATTATTGGCAAATGCTAAGGCCGACAAAGAGAAAGCGCTTGCTTCGTTACAGGAAGAGCAGAAAAGGTTGCAGGGCGAAGAAAAAACGCGCCAATCGGAGGTGGCGGCTGCCCGCGGACAAGAGCGGCAACTGCAGAAGACCTTACAGGAAAAACAGCAACGTGCCAACCAGTTAAATGCCCAGATCGAGAAACTCATCGCCGAGGAGGTGGCACGGCAGGAGCGTGAAGCAGAGGCCAGAAGGAAAGCCGAAGAAGCCGAGCGGAGGAAGAGAGCCGAAGAGAAGCTGGCGGAGGAGCGCCGTAGAGGTACAAGCGACAAGAAAGAGGAAGAACTGGCCGAAACACCTGCGAGGAGAGAAGAGACTACATCCGGGGCCGCGCCGGGACCAAGAATTGAAACCGGCAGCAGTACAGCAACGACCGAAACCTTCAATCTGTCGAAAGACTTTGCGGCCAACAGGGGGAAACTGCCTATGCCGGTGACGGGAACAGCAGCCATAGTGGGTAACTTCGGCGCTAAAAAACATAATGAATGGAATGTCACGACCAACAGCAACGGCGTCGATATCCAGGCCGAAAGAGGGGCCAATATCCGTGCCGTATTTGATGGGGAGGTATCGAAAGTATTCTCTTTCCCCGGATCCAACACCTGTGTGATCGTACGCCACGGTGATTATTATACATTCTATGCCAATATATACGACCTGTTTGTAAAGCAGGGAGACAAAGTAAAAACCGGGCAATCGTTAGGGCGGATCTTTACCGATCCCGATACCGGTGTTTCCACGATGCATTTCCAGTTGTGGCAAAAGACAAATAAACTCAACCCGTCACCCTGGTTACAACGATAGATATAAAATAATTACATATATGTCACTGAAGATCAGACTGATTATCATGAATTTCCTCCAGTTCGCGGTATGGGGGGCCTATCTCACTTCCATGTCCCGTTACCTGGGGCCCGCCGGACTGGGATCACACATCGGTATTTTTTATTCCGTGCAGGGGATTGTCTCCATTTTCATGCCTGCCATCATGGGGATTGTAGCCGACAGATGGGTACCCGCGCAAAAACTGCTGGGGATAAGTCATCTTTTGGCTTCCTCCTTTATGTTATCGGCCGGTTTATATGGATTATACAGCGGTACGGAGGTCTCTTTTTCCATCTTTTTTGCTCTTTATACCCTGAGTGTAGCCTTTTACATGCCCACCCTGGCCCTGTCCAATTCGGTCGCCTACACCATCCTGGAAAAGGGAGGAATGGATACGGTCAAAGCTTTCCCTCCCATACGCGTCTTCGGCACCATAGGGTTTATCTGTACCATGTGGCTTGTGGATATCCTGGGATATCAGACTTCGTCGATGCAGTTTGTTGTGAGCGCCCTGTTGGGTCTCATGCTGGGGTTATATGCGTTTACATTACCCAATTGTCCGGTGAGTGCTGCTACAGGCAGTAAGACCCTGTTTCAGGCGCTCGGCCTGGATGCATTTAAACTCTTTAAGATAAGAAAAATGGCGCTCTTTTTTATCTTTTCGATGTTATTGGGAGTCGCCCTGCAGATCACCAACGGATTTGCCAACCCGTTCGTCGCCAGCTTCGAAGCGCAGCCCGAGTATGCCAATACCTTCGGTGTACAACATTCGAATATATTGATATCCCTTTCCCAGATATCGGAAGCGCTCTGTATCCTGTTGATTCCCTTCTTCCTGAGGCGCTATGGTATCAAGAAGGTGATGTTGATCGCCATGTTCGCCTGGGTGCTGCGCTTCGGTTTCTTCGGTTTGGGCAATACCGGTAGTGGTGTATGGCTGCTGGTACTCTCCATGTTGGTATATGGCGTCGCTTTCGATTTTTTCAATGTTTCGGGATCGTTGTTCGTGGATAAGGAGACACCGCATACCATCCGCGCCAGTGCACAGGGGTTGTTTATGCTGATGACCAACGGAATAGGCGCCACAATAGGCACATTGTGGGCGCAGTGGGTGGTGAACCGGTTCTGCTCATGGACGGACGTAACCGTAGGATCTACCACCAAATCGCTCCTGATTGGTGATTGGCAGAGTGTCTGGTTTATCTTTGCCGGATATGCCCTCGTGGTTACCATCCTGTTTGCCATCCTCTTCCGGTACAGGCATGTACGGACCGGATGATTTATATCATGGACATTGCAAAACGCTGTAATAAAAATCCGATATTGCGCCCTTCGGATTTAAAACCGGGAATAGAGGGAATGGAGATAACGTGTTTACTTAATCCCGGAGTATTCAGAATGAACGGCAAAACATGGCTTTTGTTACGGGTAGCTGAAAGGCCAAAACAGATTGAAGGGAAAATTAGTTTTCCGGTATATAACAAAGGCGGACAAATAGAAGTATTGAGCTTCGATAAGGATGATCCTCAATTAGATGCCTCAGATCCTCGCGTGATACGATATAAGGGGCAAAATTACCTTACTACATTGTCATATTTGCGCCTGGTCTGTAGTGACGATGATGTGCATTTTCGCGAAGATCCGGCTTACCCGCCGATTTTCGGTGAAGGAATGCTGGAGTCTTTCGGCATCGAAGATTGTCGCGTAGCCACTATGGAAGACGGCTTCTTTCTTACCTATACCATGGTATCGCCTGTGGCGGTAGGGGTAGGCCTGATGGTTACAAAAGATTTCAAAACTTACGACCGGAAAGGGATGATATTTCCGCCGCATAATAAAGATTGTGCCGTTTTTGAAGAAAAAATCAACAATAAATATTACGCCCTGCATCGTCCAAGCAGCCCCGAACTGGGCGGAAATTACATTTGGTTGGCAGAATCTTCCGACAGGATTCATTGGGGAAACCATAAGTGTATCGCGGCCACACGGGATAATAGCTGGGATTCGGCACGTGTGGGGGCAGGAGCTGCGCCCATTAAAACAAAGGAAGGCTGGCTGGAGATATATCATGGTGCGAATTCAGATCACAGGTATTGTTTAGGTGCGCTGCTGCTGGATTTGAATGATCCGTCGAGAGTGCTGGCGCGAAGTGTGGAGCCTGTTATGGAGCCTGTTGCCGAATATGAAAAGACCGGTTTCTTTGGGAATGTGGTGTTTACGAATGGACAATATGTGAAAGGCGATACGGTTAAATTATTCTATGGCGCCAGCGATGAGGTCATTTGCAGAGCAGAATTTTCCATTAAGGAGGTATTAAATTCTTTGAAATAAAAAAATGTCGAAATGCGAAACACCGCTACCCGGTTTACGTTGCAATTTACCAGCTTTGCATGTACTTCGGGGTGTTGGTTACATCGGGGCTGAACGGAAACCGAATTTTCCTGACAGGAAAGGGGAATAACATAAAAAACAGGAGGAAGACCGATAAGACTTCCTCCTGTTTTTTTTAACTATGAGAGCCCGACGGATATGTTTATTCCGCTACTTTGGGCATCATCACTACCGTTTTCAGGTTATCCTGATCGAGCAGATCCCTGGCAAAGTTTTGAATATCACCGGGGGTAACGGCATTCACGGTTTCGAGGTATTGGGTGTGGTTGTCTTCGCCGTAAAAATATTTGTTGTCGAGGATATTCATCCAGTAATTGTTTTCTTTCAGGTTTTCGTTGTAACTCTTGTTCATGTACTCTTTCACCTTGGTGAAATCTGTTTCACGCGGACCATTTGAAGCTATTTCCCCGAGTACATCTAAAATGATCCGATTGAGATGCTCCATCTTTTCCGGATCGGTATCGAACATGATCTGCAGGATAGTTTGTCCTTCCGGATACCGGGAAATGGAACCTCCTGCATATACGCCGTAAGTTCCCCCTTCCTCTTCACGCACTTTCTCAGTGTAGACGATATCCAGGATCTGGTCGAACATGCTCATCAGTATCTGATTCTTTAGGGCACGTTCTGTTTTTCCCGTTACAGTGTTGAATACCGACGCTTTGGGATTTTGCATTGCACGTTGGAAAATATTTTCCAGACTTCCTTCCCTGAAGTTCATGGGTACTTTCACGAATTCACCTTTTTCCTGTTTTCCGGGTAGGGATGCCAGATACTGTTCAACGACAGGGCGCACTTTTTCCTCATCGATATTGCCCACGAACGTAAAGACGAAACTGCCGGGATTGGCGAATCGCTCAGTATACATTTCCATGATGCGGTTATAGTCGATCTTTTTCAGATCACCCATCTGTATCCTTTTTGTCAACGGATTATCGCCATGCAATGCGCTAGTCACCGAGTCGCTGAAAGCTACCATCGGTTCGGCCTCCTGGTTCTTCAGTTGAGTCTCCATACGTTGCAGGTACGACTGGAAAGCATCGTTATCCTTTCGTGGGGCAGTGAAATAGAGGTAAACCAGTTGCAACATGGTCTCGAAATCCCTGATGGAAGAGGACCCGTTGAAATCCTGTGTAATGAGGCTGACGCTCGGGCGGGCGGATGCCGTCTTGCCGGCCAGCACTTTGGGCAGGTCGGTCGCACTGAAGTTCCCTATCCCTCCCAGTGTCGCTACATTACTCATCAACCTGCTGTTAACAGGATCCTGTACGCCATAGTGCGAATATCCGCCGGCACTTGTTCCGGTCATCATGATCTGATCGTCTTTGAAGTCGGTATTCTTCAGGATTACCTTCATGCCGTTTTCCAGGGTCCATACGGTAGCATCCATCGCCTCATCCTTTTCCGTCTTTACGATTTTTCCGGGGATGGGTGGCGTGGCCACCAGCGGTTCATCGATCACCTCTTCCGCATAGGGATCGATAGTTTCAGCCTGTACCGATGCCAGTACGCCGAGCAGCGCCTCTTCAGCAGGATATACCAACCCTTCCTTTTCCGGGCCGGTGATAGCGATCACTATATTTTCATTGCCAATTAACTGCTGGATGGTTTGGTTAATCACTTCTACCGGGATGTTCGGGGCTACTGCCTGCATCAGCTGATACTCATACTCAATACCCGGGATGGGTTCCCCATCGGTGAAGGCGCGTACATATTCCTGTGAATAGGAAGAATTCTTCTGTTTATCACGGTTGTTGTAGGCATCCTCATAGATTTTCAGGATATTGGTGCGGGCCACTTCATATTCCGATGCAGTGAAGCCGTGCCGTTTCACTCTTTCCGTCTCGCGGACCATAGCTGCCAGCGCATTTTCTATTTTGTCTTCCGCACTTCCCGCCGCCACGGTCCATGCATCCTTTGTCTTAGCCACGAAATAATCACCGTCGTATGCATAGGCAGTGGTGAAAGGGGCATCGGGTTTTTGAATGATCTCGGACAGTCGTTGGTTCATCATCGATGAAGCAGCATTCAGGATATACTGTGTGATATAACCGGCCTGGGTGTTTTTCATTTCATCGGGCATCGGGTCGTGTTTATAAAACAGTAATATCTGGGTATTACGGGCTTCCTTGTCGGTGGCAACGGCTACTATGGGTTCCTTGTTATCGGGAACCGGATAGTATTCGCGTTCAGCTCTTTCCTGGTCGAGTTTGATGGGCGAGAACAACTCCTTTACCTTTTGCTCCATCGAGTCTACGTCAAAATTTCCCACCACGATGATGCCCTGCAGATCGGGACGGTACCATTTATGGTAATAGGTCCTGATCTCTTCCGGCTTGAAGTTGTTGATCACGTCGATACTGCCGATAGGCATACGATTGGCATATTTGCTGCCGGGATACATCTTTGGCAGCAGTTGGTCCCACAGACGTTGCTGCGCTCCGCCGCGTGTGCGCCATTCTTCACGGATCACACCCCGTTCGTTTTCCAGTTCCTCCTCTTCCAGGGCAATGGCATTGGACCAGTCATGAAGTACGAGTAGGGCCGAGTCCACCAGATTTTTATTGGTTGTCGGGATGTTGGTCATAAAATAGACCGTCTCATCAAAAGAAGTATAGGCATTGATGTTGGTGCCGAACTTAATCCCGTTGTCCTGCAGATAATTCAACATACTTTTTCCGGGGAAATTTGTTGTACCATTAAATGCCATGTGCTCCAGGAAGTGGGCCAGACCGGCCTGATTATCCTCTTCCTGCATAGAACCCACTTTCTGCGCGATATAGAAATCGGCCCTGTTTTCGGGAAGGTTGTTTTGCCGGATGTAATAGGTCAGTCCATTGTCAAGTTTACCCGTCCTCACCTTCGGATCTACCGGCAGAGGAGGATTTTGCTGTGCATAAGTAACCAGACCGGTTACCAAAAGCAGAAATGTGATTAATTTTTTCATACCATTAATTTATTTTTTTCTTGGCGGTGTATGGAACGTTTTAGAACCAAGATTTTTAGAATCAAGAACCAAGATGAATCGGTAGTGGAAAGATTAAAATCAAAACTCTGAAATTGAAATATCCTGACTCTTGGCTCTTTGTCCTTTACTCTTAATTCATGCTCATTTCATAGGGTTATTTTTTTGTGGGTATATGATATATCGTTGCTGCTCAGAAAAACCAATTACCGGATCGAACGGAGGTTGATCATATTCTGTCCAATACTATTTTGATGAGGTCTTCTATGGAGCCTTTGTAATCGGCATTCGATTTCAAGGCTACACGGTTGGCAATGATGGTGCAGACAGTCATCGCCTTGTGTCCCATTAGCTTCCCTAATCCTGCGATAGCGGAACTCTCCATTTCATAATTGGTAATGGAGTGTTCCCCGAAACGGAACGACTCGATTTTGGCGTTCAGGTCGGGATCGGCCAGCGGCAGGCGTACATGCCTCCCCTGCGGACCGTAAAAACCAATAGCCGAGATGGTAACACCCCGGATCATGTCATGTCCCACACGGTCGACAAGCTCCTCGTCAGCACTCACCACATAGGGAGAGCAGTGGTAGGGCGACCAACCCACCTCTCTTTGAAAAGCTTCTTCGAAATCTTTTTCGCGGATCGACTCGGAGTTGGCATAATAATGGATGAGTCCGTCGAAACCGATCGACTTTTCCGATACCACATAAGAGCCTACCGGACAATGCGGTTGCATGCCTCCCGAGGTACCCACCCGCACCATGGTAAGTTGTTTGAGTTCATCTTTCACCAACCGCGTGTTAAAATCGATATTGGCCAGTGCGTCCAACTCAGTGAGCACGATATCTATATTGTCGGTGCCAATACCGTGGGAGAGCGCAGTGATCCGTTTTCCTTTATACATCCCGGTAACGGTATGGAATTCCCGGCTGCGTACATCACACTCGATACTCTCGAAGAAAGAGGCGGTCATTGTTACACGGTCGGGGTCTCCCATCATCACAATCTTGTCAGAAAGTTGCTCCGGTTGAATATGGAGATGAAAGGCGCTTCCGTCGGAATTGATGATCAGTTCCGATTCAGGTATGATTCTCATAATATGTACTGTCTGTTATATCTAACAATTATTTTTTATTTCCGCCGCCTTGCGGTTTTGCAATGGAATCTCTCATATCGGTATCGGCCTTGATATTTTCCATCCGGTAATAATCCATAATACCCAGATTACCGTTACGGAACGCTTCGGCCATAGCGATAGGAACTTCCGCCTCAGCTTCGATCACTTTGGCGCGTGCTTCCTGTGCTTTGGCTTTCATTTCCTGTTCCAGAGCAATAGCCATGGCCCGCCGTTCCTCGGCGCGTGCCTGTGCGATATTCTTGTCGGCTTGTGCCTGGTCCATCTGCAGTACAGCGCCGATATTCTTACCTATATCGATGTCGGCGATATCGATAGAGAGAATTTCAAATGCTGTTCCTGCATCCAATCCTTTTTTCAGGACCAGCTTGGAGATTGAGTCTGGGTTTTCGAGCACCGATTTGTGCGACACGGCAGAACCGATGGATGAGACGATCCCTTCACCCACGCGGGCCAGAATAGTTTCTTCACCGGCACCCCCTACCAGTTGCTTAATGTTTGCGCGTACCGTCACACGGGCTTTGGCGATCAACTGGATACCATCGATGGCTACGGCAGAGACGGGAGGCGTATCAATCACTTTCGGGTTAACAGACATTCTGACGGCCTCCAGCACATCGCGTCCTGCCAGATCGATGGCGGTAGCCATCTGAAAGGTGAGGTCGATATTTGCTTTGGAGGCGGAAACCAATGCATGCACCACTTTTTCCACGTGCCCTCCGGCAAGATAGTGCGCTTCCAGGTTATCACGGGTGACCATCTTCAGCCCGGCCTTGTGCGCTTCGATCATCGCGTAAACGATGGTGTGGGGCGGTACGCGGCGCAGGCGCATCAGGAAGAGCTGCACGAGCGAGATGCGTACACCCGCCGACAGCGCATTGATCCACAGGAAGAAGGGGACGTAGTGAAAGAATATCAATAAAAAGATGATGATTACGGCAATCGTAATAATCAATGGAAACGATAAAATAGTCATAATAAATTTGTTTTTGGTGTTGTATGTTAAGTATATTCAATAAATTTAGTCGTTTTCTTGCTATGGCATATTCAAGTAAACTTAGTTGTTTTGAGTCGCCTTCGCTCCTCGATTTCCAATTCTACGCTCAACATAGTCAAAATAAGTTTTGCCTCTGTATTCGCTTATCGAAAACATTGCAAGCAAGCTTGTCTTTTGCTCATTTAGCGTAACGAAAACGTTTTTTAAATCTTTTCCGAAGGGATCGTTACTTTTCTCTTTACCAGTACATTGTAGGTTTCTACTTTTACCACCTCTATTTCGGTGTCTTCGTCAATGAATTCCCCGTCGAAAGATTTTCCTTCCATCACTACATCGTTCACCATTACTTTTCCAATGGGATTCAGCCGGGAAAGCGTCGCGCCGCTGTCGCCGACGGCTATCCCCTGCAAATAGGAGGTGTCCACTTTCCCTTCGATATTCGTATCTAAGGAGATCTTCCGTAGCGATTTTGATTTCAGCAGCCAGAAGAAACTTCCGCCAAGCAGTACGGCCGTGCCCGCAAGCGTTATATTCCCCACGGTGCTGCCCTGAAAGATGTATGCATATATTATTCCCCCTATCAGGAAAATAGCGCCTGCAATGCCTGCAATGCTGATGCCGGGAAGCAGGAAGATCTCAATGAGCATGAACACTACTCCCAGCAGGATCACGGCGATTATAAGGATCAAATCGAATGTCATATGCAGTTAATATTGATTAAAATGGGTGCGTATTTCTTCATTTCTGGCCTGCATTTTAAGTCTTTCCGTTTCCCGGAAAAGCGACTCGGTTTCTTTTTCCAGCTTGAGAATAGACGTTGCAAGGGCGTCGTTCATTTGGCCGCCGGTAAATTGGTCTCTTTTCTGGGATAACTCGCCATTCAACACCTGTAACTGTTCTTCATAACCTAACGCTTGTGAAAAGAGCGATCTGGCGCGCTCATTCCTGAAATCCGACAGAGTGTGGTAGGTTGCCTGATCGTTGATCATAAATGTAAAATCACCCTCAGTTTCCTGTTGTATGACGGTTTTTTGTTGCGCCAGTGAACGAAGTGCCTCGTAGTTCGTATCTCCTTTCCATGTGTCGGCAATAGAAGATATCTGTGCCCTGCGGGCAAGATAGCCGGCATCATCACTTTCGACGAGTTGAACCTGCGGGTTCGGGATAAAGGTATATATACAGACCGAATCGGCCGGTTGAAACCTGTCGGAGGCAAACCATCCGATACCTTTCTCTTCATCCATCGCCATCATGTAGTCGTTAAAAGGCGAATTGAAGGGCATATTCAGCTGATTGGGAGTGAGATATGAGTCTGAGGTGAGATTGTACCGTGTGACGAAAAGGTCATACCCTCCGAACGACGGGTCGTCTGTGGAGGCAAAATAGAGGGTCATCCCGTCGTTCAATACGAACGGAAATGCCTGGTTACCTCCTTGGTTGATGGTTTCGGGCAATTTTTTCTCATTCCCGAAAATGTCGAGTAACTTATCCATTGTAAAGAGATCTGTACCGGTTACCGCATCACCCCCGGAATAGTATATCTTGTCCTGCCGTTCGTTCATATAAAGTGTCTCTTTGGTTACGGACCGGTCGGGGAAGAACTCATTCACGGGGATCAATGAACCGGATGAGGCGCTCAGGTTATAAGCGGATAAGAAATCAGATTTCGGAACGACCAGACTGTCGATGATCTGCAGATCTTCCGTACGGTTGACAGCTCTTTGGAGTCTTTCGGCATATGACCGTTTCTGATCCAGTATCTCCAATGCTTCACTGTCTCTGCGTTTGGCACGCTGGTATTTTTCGAACTCTTTTCCCGCATCTTCAAAACGATACATTTTTGTGTACAGTTCCCCCAGGTAGATATAGGCTTCGGGAATTTTCCGTTCTGAAGCAAATTCCAGATATTTCTGCGCTTCGGGTATTCTGCCGGTTTCGTAGAGGCATACGCCCAGCCATTGGTTGACGGAGGGGTTATTGGGATTATTGAGGTATTCTGTCTGAAAAACGGGCAATGCCTCGGTATACCGGCCTTCCTGATACCAGTTCTTGGCATCGTCCAGCGTTTGCCCCGTTGCATAAAGACAAAAGAACATCAAAACGTGGATAGAAAAAAAGCGGCCTCGTTTCATAGAGCGTTATAAACTAATCTTCAAAGATAATAATTTGTTTTATTTTATGCTCCATATTCAGGGAGATAATTTAGTGCCAGGGTCGTTTTAAACAGGTGAACTTTGTTCTATAGTTACCACTTCTACGGGCGGGGTGGGAGGTAGCGCATGTTCCACTTTTTTATTCATGATGCCGAAATCCCATTTATAGATCCGTTGCAGAATGAAAACAACCAACAGGCTCGCGATGGAGATAGAGATAAGGCTTGCCACGGGATCGAGATCGTGCAGCAGGAAGAGTGCATCGGTCTGTAATGCCGATGCTTGATGGGTGACAAGCACAGCCGTAAGCGCGTTGTTGATGAAATGGATGCCGAGCGCTAACTCAATGCCGTCATCGAGAATGGAAATAAGTCCCAGCATCAACCCCATGATAAGATACTGCGGCATAGAGAGCCATAATCCATACTCTTTTACTTCGGGATTGGCTATATGCATGAGAGCAAATAGTACGGACGGAATGATCAGTGCCCACCAGCGGCTTTTTGTCCATCGTGCCGCACCCTGCGCCAGATAACCGCGGAACAGGATCTCTTCGATACTTGTCTGGAACGGCATTATAATAAGGATGATCAGGAGTAGCGGGAAAAAGGCGCCAGCGTTGAGCCGGAATTCATATTCGCCGGGCGAAGAGATCAACAGGCTGATGACCGTATCCACGAGGATAATGATTCCCCAGACGATGATCCCAACCCGGATACGATCCCAACGTATCTGCCTGCGGCCGTTGATGGTCTCACGGACCGTACGCCCGTGCAGCGGCTTTACCAATACAGCAAAGAGGAGAAACGTGATGACGAAGGTCCCCAGCATCACCAACAAAAAAAGATTAGATGAAATACCCCAGTCGGATGGGTTTTGTATGGCGGCTGAGAGGTCGCCGATATTTCCCCCGTTCGACAGGATGGCGGGAAACAGCAGGAGGAACAGAGGAATAACTGCTATTTGTGCTGCCACCATAACAATCACGGCCATTAAGATGTACCGGCCGATACCGTTTTTGCCTTGTAAGGCGCGTTCTAAGTGTTTCATTTGCGTATATTTTAAATGATTATTCAATTACATTAAACGAAAGCGTTCATCATCTCTCCACTCCATAATATCTCCCGGCTGGCAGTTCAATTCCTTGCAGATGGCTTCCAGCGTACTGAAACGGATGGCCTTGGCCTTCCCTGTTTTCAGGATCGAAAGATTGGCCGGAGTGATCCCCACCCGTTCCGATAACTCGTTCAGGGAGATCTTTTTCTTGGCCATCTCTACATCTAAATTTATAATAATGGGCATTGCGTTCTTTTGTTAAATTGTGAGGTCTTATTTTTCTTTCAACTTTCGTGAGAGGCTAAAGATCAATGTGCTGTTAAGAAAGTTTCACCCTGCAAATATAATACAATTGTTTTTATAAAACAGCAAAAATATATCGAAATACGATAAATATTTATTGTTAAAATAAATTTATACTTTATCATACTTGTTGTTTAATATTTATTGTTGGATAATTCGTTATCAGCCGACAAGTAAAAACGTGCAGCCCCTTTTTGAATTGGATTACACGTTTTTGAGTTGTCCTGAAATAAAAATTATTTTATATTCTATGTCTTTTCACTCTTGATTGGCTTTCTGAGTCCAAACTAATTTTCGCTTAGCCATCTCTCAATTATTTCATCTGCCTCTTGTTCCGGCAAAATATGCCCTGCGAGATACTCAGCTTTTGCTTCACTGATTCTTTGCTCTTGTTCGGGAGTAAGTTGGTACTTTTCTTTTTCAAGTTCAAAATCGAGTAGTTTACGAAGTTCCTCTATGATGCCGGGTTCATCTGTATTGGCTATGCGGCTTATTGAATCTATTTTTAATTCGGCTGTGCTCATTGTGTCAACGGTTTATCTGTTTTTTCTATTCACACATGTAACCTTTTCTGCCGAGCGACCATAGCTGTGGGATCAATTTAACGTTCGTTTATCCTGCCGGACATTCCATGCCTCTTTCATCTCGACCGGTATTACTTGTAAACACTTGCTCAATTCATTCGAATTTTACCGTTTTTCCGTGGTCTTTTCGTATCTTTGTGCCCTGAAAACTTCTTTTTTTGAATTGACGCCATCTGTCGGCGTTCCAACCCGGTTATACAATATGCACGAAAAAATTATCATTCTCGATTTCGGTTCGCAAACCACGCAACTGATAGGTCGCCGCGTAAGAGAATTAAACACCTATTGCGAAATAGTGCCTTACAATAAATTCCCCTTTGGGGATGAATCGGTGAAGGGCGTAATCCTTTCGGGAAGCCCTTTCTCGGTGAATGATACCGAAGCTTTCAAAGCCGATTTAAGTGAGATCCGCGGCCGGTATCCCGTGTTGGGTATCTGTTACGGTGCGCAGTTGATGGCGCAATCCAAGGGTGGAA